>KL571363.1:7562-8995 GCA_000715855.1 Actinoplanes liguriensis | reverse complement strand
TTCCCGAAGCCGCCGATGCGGCGGATGACCATCAAGCTGAACTACGCGACGAGGCTGTTCCGGCGGCCGGCCGACGCGGTGGTCTGGACGTGCATCTCGATCGCGAACCCGGGCCCCGGCAGGACCGCGCGGATCGGCGGGTTCACCCCGATCGAGGGTGATCGCTGGACGATGCTTGTTTCCGGGTACGCCGACGACCGCCCCGGGCGGGACGCCGACGAGTACCGGGAGCGCTGCGTGCGGGACTTCCCGGCCGACTTCGGTGACGTGGCGACGAACGCCGAGCCGGCCGGCGAGGTGGCCACCTACCACCAGGCGGACAGCCGTCGTCGTGACTTCCACACGCTGCGCAGGTTCCCGGCCCGGCTGGTCGCGGCCGGTGACGCGGTGGCGTCGTTCAACCCGGTGTACGGGCAGGGCATGACCTCGGCGATGCTCCACGCGTCCTGCCTCTCGGAGTACCTGTGCGGCGAGCCCGACCTGGCGAAGCCGGCGCTGTCCTACTTCAAGGACGTGAAGGTGGTGGTGGACGCCGCGTGGCAGGTCTCGACCATGGCGGACCTGGCGTTGCCGCACGTGGACGGGCCCTACCCGCGCGGTTACCGGGCGATCCAGTGGGCGAGCGGGCTGATCTTCAAGGCGTCGATGCGCGACCGGAAGGTCAACCTCCGCCTGGGCGAGGTCACCACCATGCTCGCGCATCCGAGCTCCCTGACCAGCCCGGGGTTCCTGCTGCGCGCTCTCGCGGCCGGCGCCCGCGCCTGACCCCCGATGACCGTCGATCGCCGGGCTCGTGGTCGACTGACCGGCAGGCCCTCGATCAGGACGGGAGAGGCGATGAGCGCCGACCGTACGGCGCGGGTGCGGGAGCACCTGCGACCCGGCGAGGAGTTCCGGGCCGCCGTCTGGGTGAGCAAGGCGGACGGGCGGACGGCGACCGGGATGACCCGCGCCGAGATGTCACCGTTCCGGTTCCGCCGGCCGGTGTCCACCGGCTCGACCGGCTCGCGGCGCACCCTCGCGGAGGGGCTGAGCGAGCACGTCCGCCTGGTCACCGATCCCCGGATCCTGGCGCTGACCGATCAGCGCCTGATGCTGCTGTCCCGGCGGCTCGGATCGTGGCGACACCTGCTCCGGCGCAGCTCAGGCCCGTTGCGTCCGCGCTGGGAGTGTGAGCGGCCGGCGCTGGCCTCGGTGACCGAGCGGGAGGGCCGGTTGCGTGTCGCCTTCACCGACGGCTCGACCATCCTCCTGCTCACCCCGGCCGGCGAGCTCCCGGCCTTCCTCGCCGGCTGAAACCGGCGGCCGGTTCCGGACGCGGCGGCTGGTTCCGGACGCGGCGGTCGGTTCCGGACGTGACGGCCGGTTCCGGAGGCGGCGGCCGGTCAGGAAAGGCGGCGGCAGAACAGCGCGTCGGGGGTCCGGGACGAGCT
>KL571363.1:688-7393 GCA_000715855.1 Actinoplanes liguriensis | reverse complement strand
TGTATAAGAGACAGGATCCGGCCGGTCCAGGCGATGCCGGCGATGTACTCGTCGTCGGCACACTGTCCCTTGTAGCTGCCGCCGGCGAAGTCGCCGCCCGGACCACCCGCGGGACGGTTGTCGCCACGGTCGAACCAGACCGTCCGCCCGGTGTCGCCGGCGGCGGTCGCCAGGGACGTGCCGCAGAGCGCACTGGACATCGCGGCGCCGCGGACGGCGTACCCGATCAGCACCGACGTGCCCGGGCACTGGAACTTGGTGTAACCGGAGGCCCAGTCCCGGCTCACGTACCGCTCGTCGGTGACCACCTGGTACGCGCTCCACGCGGTCGCCCCGCCGGTGTCCGTGCACAGCCCGCGGTTACCGGTGTGCGCCAGCCCGATCAGCCGCTGGCCGTCCGGGCAGGCCGCCTTGCGGGCGCCGGGGTCCCAGTCCGGCCGGCCGCGCAGGGTCAGCGACGCGATGAAGTCGCCGTGGTCGGGGGAGAGCATCGACCGGACCGGCACCGGGTCGACACGGCCCTGCTTCGCGGTCGTGCCGATCAGCCGCTGCCATGCGGCGGAGCGCCAGTCGGCGTCGTCGAGCAGGCCGGACCGGTTCCCGGCGGCGTCGTAGAACAGCAGGCCCCAGCCGTTCCCGGCCCGGGTCCAGCCGAGCGCCGGCCAGTACGCGAAGTCGGCGTCCGCCCGGACCAGGAGGTCGGCGAAGTTCTCGAACCAGGCGCGTTGCGAGCTGCCGGCCGGCGCGTTGCCGTCGACGCCGAACTCGCTGATCCACACCGGGGCGGTGAAGTGGTTGCCGGGCTCACCGGCCACGTACAGGGCGTCGCGGGTGACGACCGCCGCCAGGTCCGCCGGGCTCAGGTCGCGGTAGCGCGGGTCGCTGGTCTCGCCGGTTCCGGTCGCGCCGCTGTGGTTCGGGCCGGTGTAGTCGTAGAAGTGCGCCGAGTAGACCAGCTTCCCGGACTCGACGAGCGTGTGCGAGAGCGTCCGCACCGGTCTGAGGGTCGGCCGCTCGTGCGCGAAGCCGTCCACCGGGATGCCGGTCCAGTTGATCCCCTCGACGATGATCAGCAGGTCCGGGTTGGCCTCGGCGAGGATCCGGTCGCCGGTGCGCTGGGCGGCGGCGAACCAGTCGTGGCTGTCGCCGCGGCCCCAGTTCGGGTCGTCGAGCACGTTGCGGCGCACCTCGTTGTACAGGTCCGCGCCGACCACCCGCGGATCGTCGCGGTACCGGCGGGCCATGAACAGCCAGTCGTCCTCCCACTGCTGGTCGCTCTGCGCGGTGTTCCACCGCTCGTTGCCGTCGACCCCGCAGCACCAGCGCGTCGTGGTGGTGTGGTTGTTCAGGATGACGGCGAGGCCGGCGCCGGTGAGGGTGGCGACGACCCGGTCGTACACCTGAAGGGGTGTCAATCCTCGCAGTTGCGGGTTGGCATTCACATCCGCATCGGCGACCGGGACCGTGTCGTGGATCATCTCGTTGGAGAACGGCAGGCGCACGCTGTTGAGGCCGAGCTCCTGGAAGCCCGCGACGATCGCGGCGAGGGGCGCCCGGTCGAGGTCGAGCGGGATGCGGTGGGAGGCCTCGCCGGCGTGGTCGCCGGATCCCTCCCCGGTGCCGCTGGCGCCGTGCCAGTTGGCGGAGCGCAGCTTGAAGCGGTTGCCGTCGGCGTCGACGATGTAGCGCCCGCGGGTGGAGAGCGGCCCGGTCCAGCCGGGCGTCGCCTGGGCCGGGATCACCGGGGCGATCAGCAGTAAGGCGAGGAGCATTCGCATTTCTGCATGCTCGCAGAAAAAGTGACGTACTTGAATCTCTTGCAACACCACGGCGCGTCCCGTGCGAAAGCACGGGACGCGGCTCACGCCGTACGCGCAAAGGGGTTTGATCTAGATCTGGCGGCCCTGGCGGAGGCCGTCGAGGAGGAAACGGAGGCGGCGCCGGTAGTCGTCGCGGGACTGCTGGCCGCAGGCCCGGACGATGGCGCCGCGTTCGAGGATCAGGTAGTTCACGTCGTCGGGGGTCAGGTCCGTGCGGATCACGCCGGCCTCCTGCGCGGCCCGGAGCAGCCCGAACGCGAACTCCTGCGCCTTCTCGCACAGGTTCAGCAGCGGCTCGGACTCCGGCAGCGCGCGGATCAGCACGTCGTTGGCGGCCGGCTCGTCGTACTGCAGGAGCCACATGCGCAGCAGGTACTCCTCGAACCGCGCGAGCGGGTCGCCGAGCTCGCCGACCACGGCGATGATGCCCTGGATCCGCTCGGCGACCAGCTCGTCGACGACCGCGTCGATCAGCCCGCGGCGGCTGCCGAACCGGTGGTAGATCGTGCCCTTGCTGACCCCGGCCGCCCTGGCGACCTCGTCCAGCGGAGTGGTCAGGCCGCTCGACCGGAACACGTCGAGGGCAGCCCGGCGGATGCCCTCGACGTTGCGGCGCGCGTCGGCACGCCGCGGCTGATCCGGACCGGTCATGCCGGCTGGGCGGCTCGGTCCTGCCAGGCCTTGTCCAGCACCTGACGGAACGCCGTGATCGGCTGCGCGCCGGAGATCCCGTACTTGTTGTCGAAGACGAAGAACGGAACCCCGGAGATCCCGTACGCCTGAGCCTGCGCGATGTCGGCCCGGATGTCGGCCTCGAACGCGCCGGTGGCGAGCGCCGCGACCGCCTTCTCCCGATCGAGCCCCAGCTCGGCCGCGAGGTCGGCGAGCACCTCGTGGTCGGCCAGGTTCAGCCCGTCGGTGAACTCGGCCTTGAACAGCCGCATCACCATCTCGTGCTCCCGGCCGGCCGCCTTCGCCAGGTGGATGATCCGGTGCGCGTCGAGGGTGTTCACCATGACGGCGTCCTCGAAGCGGTAGTCCAGACCGGCGGCCCTGCCCTGCGAGGTCAGGTGCGCGTGCGAGGCCTCGAGCTGCTCGGCCGGCATCCGGTAGTTCGACGCCAGGTACTCATCGGCCTTGATCGCCTCGCCGACCGGGAAGCCCGGGTTGAGCTGGAAGCTGTGGTAGCGCACCTCGACGGAGGAGGCGTGCGGGAACTGCTCGATCGCCTGCTGGAGAACGCTGTCGCCCAGGTAGCAGAACGGGCACACGACGTCGCTCCAGACGTCGATGACGATCGGCTCTGCCGCCTTGCCGAAAACACTCGCGGTCATCAGTCACACACCCCGTCCACGCCACAGACGCCGGCGTCCTCCGCCGACTCCAGGAAGATCAGCGCCGGGACCGCGGGGACCGTGAAGGACGGCTCGGCGGCGGGCGCCTCCGGCTCCGCGACCTGCGGGTCCGCGGTCTCGGGCAGAAAAGTTGACTCCATGGTCAAGAACCTAGCAAGAACTTGACCCCACCGGCAAGAACCGTCGGCGGCTCAGGCCGATGCGACCGCTCCGGCGGCCAGGAGGGCGGCCGGCATCGGCAGGCCCTTGGTGTCCCTGGCCCGCAGATGCGTGATCACCGCGCCGGCGAGGTACAGCACCAGGCCGGTCGCCGCGAGGATGCCCAGCGGCCGCCACGCGATGCCTATCCACAGGCCGATCGCGCCGGCGATGTTGAGCAGGCTCAGCGGCGGCTGATCGGCTCCCACTCGGCCACCTGCCAGGCGCGCCGGAGCAACGACGTGAGCGCCCGGTGATCGGGGAGGACCCGGTCGTCGATCGCGGCGATCGGCTGGGCCGGGCAGTGTGAGTTGGTCGTCGCGGCGGCCGTCATCGTTGCGAGCGACGCGGGGGTCACCGGCCGGCTCGTGTCCGGGATGCCGAGCCGGCGCAGCCCCAGGCGGAGCACCTGCATGGTGATGCCGGCCAGCAGCGGACCCTCCGGCCAGACGACCCGCGTGCCGTCGAAGAACGCGACGTTCCAGACCGAGCCCTCGCGCGGCGAGCCGTCCGGCCCGGTGAACAGCACGTCGTCGAAGCCCGCGCGACGCGCCTCCAGATAGTGGAAGGTCAGCCCCATCGTCGCCACGTGCTTGAGGTGGGGAAGCTCCCGTTCATAGGGGACGGATCGGACCCGCAGCGGTGGCTGTGGATCGTCCGGAACCGGATCGGCGACGGACACCATCACGTCGGTGCGCTCCCGGGACGCCGGATCGGGGAGGACGGTGACCCGGACGGAGGCGTCGGTGCGGTCGCCCAGCGCGTGCGCGATCAGGGCGCGGACGCGGTCGCCGGACGTCGGGGCGACCTCCGGGAACAGGACGGCCGAGGCCTCGGCCAGCCGGTGGAGGTGCAGCGACAACCCTGGCGCGGCACGGTCCCGTACCTGTAAGGATGTGAAGTGCCCGAAGTTCCACGTGGCGGCCCGGTGCAGCTGGTCCGTGGTCGCGGGTTCGCCGTTGAGCTCCACATCGGTCACCCGGGACATCATGCCAGGAGCGGGCCGGCGGGGTTTGTTTGATCCATTGACAAATGTTACCGGCAGATGACAGCGTTGTCAGGAATAGATCTCATCGCCCACGATGGGGGAGTTCCTGTTGCGCGATCTTGTCCGACGGAGGGTCGCCGCGGCGGCCGCTCTGACCCTGGTGACGGGCGGCCTGGCGCTGAGCCCGTCCACTTCGGCCCAAGCCCACCCCACCAGACACCCGCGAAGCGTCGTCTCCGGTGACGCCCGCTTCCAGATCCTGTCGCCGACGCTGATCAGAACCGAGTACGCCCCCGGCGGCAAGTTCACCGACAGCGACACCCTCAACGTGATCGGCCGCGACGACTTCGCGCCGGCCCGGTTTACCCAACGGGTCTCGCACGGCTGGCTGACCATCGACACGGGCGCCGCCACCCTGCGTTACAAGGTCGGTTCCGGTGCCTTCGGAAAAGACAATTTGACGGTACGTCTCAAGTCCGGCAAGCAGACCGTCACCGCCGCGCCGTGGGCCGGCTCGGGCGCGCCCGAGTGCGTGCCCGGCACCCTGTGCGAGGCCGAGGACCTGGCGCTGGACGGGCCCGGCACGGCCACCGATCACCGGGACTACACGGGCCACGGCTTCGCCGCCGGCTTCGAGGGCACCGGCGCGTCGGTCGCGTTCGCCGTCACCCCGGCCGCCGCCGGCACCCAGCAGCTCACCATCCGGTATGCCAACAGCACCGGCGGCGACGGCCAGAACACCACCCGCACCCTGACCGCCACGGTCGACGGCGTCGCGGCCGGCACGCTGAGCCTGCCGCCGACCGGGAACTGGGACACCTGGGGGCTGGCCTCCGTCCCGCTGACCCTGACCGCCGGCCGTCACGAGATCCGCCTGGTGCGGACGGCGAGCGACTCCGGCAACGTGAACGTCGACAGCCTGGCGGTGACCGCGCCGGGCGCCGCGTACCCCGCGCCCGCCACGCCCGGCCCGCAGCCGTGCGCCTTCGGCACGGTGTGCGAGGCCGACACCGGCGCCCTGACCGGTGGCGGGCGGCTCGCCGACGACCACAACGGATACTCCGGCGACGGTTTCCTGGCCGGCCTGGAACGCATCGGCGCCGGGAGCACGCTGACCGTGACCGGGGTGCCGGCCGCGGGGACCTACCAGGTGCAGTTGCGCTACGCCAACGGTCAGGCCGGCAGCCAGGCCGTGCAGAGCCGGACCATGACGGTGACGGCGAACGACGCCCCGGCGGTCACGGCCACCCTTCCGCCGACCAGCGGGTGGGACTACTGGCGTACCCAATCGGTTCTTGTGCCCTTGAAAGCCGGGACGAACGCCGTGAGCCTCGGGTGTCCCACCGACCTGAGCTGCAACGTCAACGTGGACACCGTCGCGGTGACCGCGAAACGCGGACCGCTGCTGGCGCCGCACGCGGCGCTCGGCGGGTACCGGCGCGGCCTGGACGGCGTCAACGGGGGTGCGCGCACGTACGCCGGCCTGCTCTTCCAGGACGGGTGGTCGCTGGTCGACGACTCGGCCGCCGGCGGGCACTCGGACGGTTACGTCTTCACCTACGGGCAGGACTACCGTCGCGCGCTGGACGAGCTGTCCACGCTGACCGGCCCGACGAAGTTGCTGCCGAAGTGGGCCTACGGCGTCTGGTACTCGGAGTACTACGACCGTACCGCCGCGGATCTTGAATCCATCGTGTCGCGCTTCAAGAGCGAAGGCGTGCCACTGGACTCGCTGGTCGTGGACACCGACTTCAAGTCGCCGGACAGGTGGAACGGCTGGGAGATCGACCCCAGCCGGTTCCCGGACTGGACCGCGTTCGCGACATGGCTGCGCAAGCAGGGCGTGCACACCGGGCTGAACATCCACCCGAGCATCCTCGGCTCCGACCCGCACTTCGCGCAGGCGCAGCAGATCGCGAAGGGCAAACTGAAGCGGACCGGATGCAACGGCGGGGCGGACTGCTACGTCTTCGACTTCGGTGACGCCGACCAGCTGCAGGCGTACTTCTGGCTGCACGACCAGATGGGCGCGACCGGCGTCGACTTCTGGTGGCTGGACTGGTGCTGCGACGCCTCGCAGGGCCTGGACGCCGTGATCAACCAGAAGTACGCGGACAAGACGGGCTTCGCGTTCTCCCGGGCGTACGGCTCGCTGCAGACCGGCGGGTACGGGAACCCGGGCCCGGTGGCGAACGGACCGTGGGCCGACAAGCGAACGACGCTTCACTTCACCGGCGACACCACCTCGAACTGGGAGACGCTGCGGTTCGAGGTCGGCTATACGCCCGGCGAGTCCGCGGCGACCGGGCTGGCCGCGGTCAGCCACGACATCGGCGGCCACACT
>KL571363.1:0-493 GCA_000715855.1 Actinoplanes liguriensis | reverse complement strand
ATGTGTATAAGAGACAGGAACCGGGGAGCGAGCCGGGCAGCACCAAGCTGCCGGACGATCTCTACGCGCGGTGGGTGCAGATGGGCACGTTCCAGCCGATCGACCGGCTGCACTCCAACCACAGCGACCGGTTGCCCTGGCAGTACGGTCCGGCGGCGAACGCGTCCGCGAAGAAGTTCCTCAACCTGCGGAAGCAACTGCAGCCCTACACGTACGCCGCGGCGGCGGAGGCGACCCGCACCGGGACGCCGATCGTCCGGGCGATGTACCTCGCGTACCCGGATGAGCAGGAGGCCTATGCGAGTGCGGGCAGTCAGTACCTCTACGGGCCGGACCTGCTCGTCGCGCCGGTGACCACGCCGGGCACGACCGCGTCGACGACGGTGTGGTTCCCGCCGGGCAACACCTGGACGGACTACTTCACCGGCAAGCGGTACGCGGGCGGGACCACCGCCTCGGTCACCACGACGCTGGACCTGTCTCTTATACACAT
>KL571362.1:24123-24539 GCA_000715855.1 Actinoplanes liguriensis | reverse complement strand
TGTGTATAAGAGACAGGGCTGCACCTGGTGGCCGGCGTGCGGGTCGTCATGGGGGTGCTGATGCCCTGAAGTCACGCCCGTCACTATACCCCCAAGGGGTATATGCGGCCAGGGTCGATATCGGAGCCGCGTCTGGAGGAGGCGCTCGCTGAGCTCCCACGGGGAGGGCCCTGGGGTGCGCACCCGCGGACCGAAGCTCCGCAACGCCGCAGAGAAAATCTGTCCCGGAGGGACTAGACATTCTGATGGCGGGTGGTTAATGTTTCTCTCGTTGACAGCAGAGATCGTTGAAGACGCAGACGATTGAGGCCGAGCATCAAGCAGGGCCCGGATGGTTTCGTGGCTCGCTCGGCCCCGCGGTGGCCCAGCATCACCGCAGGCAGTGCAGTAAGGCAGTTCGCAGGACAAGACCTTGA
>KL571362.1:22370-23824 GCA_000715855.1 Actinoplanes liguriensis | reverse complement strand
GGCACTTGCACCACAAGACCTTGACGTAGTTCCAGGTCAGGGCAGTAGCAGGCGGGGCCGATGCAGGTTCGGGGCTCAGCTTGCAGTAGCAGGATCCGCCGTACGTGCGTGGGGCCATGAGGTTGGCGTGGGGCTCCGGCACCGGTGTGCAGTACGACAGCAGTGCAGGGAATGCAAGTAGAGGAAAGGGAGGGACGAGCACCGTTGGATCGCCCACCGGCAGAGCAGGTTTCTGGTTCTGGGGTGGACACCGCAGTCTCCATCGAACGTGAGGTGGTCTCCGGTCACGCTGATGCGATCCTCGCACCACACACCGCGAACAGCGGCAGGTGCGGAAAAGGCAAGCCGACGATCCTGTCGGTAGATGGTGTTGTGAACCCGTAAACCCTGGGCCCCGGCGCACAAGCGCCGGGGCCCTCGTCATGCAGAAGGTGCATGGATGGCCCAACCCGACGACATGCTCGACGACGAGCACTACCCCGCCTACACGATGGGCCGCGCCGCGGAGATCACCGGCGCCTCGCAGGACTTCCTGCGCCGCCTGGAGAAAGCCGACCTGTTCACCCCGTCACGCTCGGCCGGGGGCCACCGCCGCTACTCCCGCGGCCAACTGCGCCTCGCCGCCCGGGCCCGCGAGATGGTCGCGCACGGCACCACCCTGGAAGCCGCGTGCCGGATCATCCTCCTCGAAGACCAACTCCAAGAAGTCCTCGCCCAAAACCACCGGCGCCGGCGGCCGGCACAAGCCGCCTGAACCGGATCCTCGTCACAGAACCGGCTGCCCGGCGGCCGCGACGTCGACTTCACCGCTGATCAGTTCCGGCCGGGTCCTCCTTCTCGACAGCGAAGGAGGACCGACGCCGTCCGGCCGAAGGAGGACCGACGCCGTCCGGCCGAAGGACGCCGGCAACAGCGGGGGTCCCGGGCGCGCCGCTGGTCGGCCATCGGTGGACGCGGACCTGCGAGACGAATAAAGCCGCCCGGTTCAGTCGTCACGGGCTTTCACGCTACGAGCGCAGGCACCGCAGCTCATCCGGCCGTGGAAGCAAATCCCTGATGACCGGCGAATTGCTTCGCGTCGACGGGATTCCTGATTCACCGTTATCGACGAGGCATCGCCGGGTACAAAGCCGAACGGCGGCCCGCTGAACCAGTCGGGCCGCCGTTGACGAAAGCGTGTATCAGATTACGCGAATGTTCTCCGCCTGCAGGCCCTTCTGGCCCTGGGTGACGTCGAACTCGACCCGCTGGTTCTCCTCCAGGCTGCGGAAACCGCTCGCCGAGATCGCGGAGAAGTGGGCGAAGACGTCGGCGCCACCATCGTCCTGGGTGATGAAGCCGAAGCCCTTGTCGCCGTTGAACCACTTCACGGTACCTGTAGTCATGTCTGCTCCTTCGCAGGCTGAAGAGACCGCACGGTGCGGACCCTTACGCCGCCGCGTTGATCACCCGCG
>KL571362.1:21873-22024 GCA_000715855.1 Actinoplanes liguriensis | reverse complement strand
GCCGGAACGACACGAACAACGAAAAAAGCGCCTTGACGGGAGCTGAAACCCATCAGGCGCCGAAAACGTCTACGGAAATCAAAACTGCAACGTCAAAAACTTAGCACAGGATCCACCGCTCGTCGCAAGCCACCTCGAGTGTGGCCGGGCA
>KL571362.1:19831-21586 GCA_000715855.1 Actinoplanes liguriensis | reverse complement strand
AGATGTGTATAAGAGACAGCCTCAACGGGGTCATCCTCGTGATGCGAAAATGCGTCGCACAAGGCTTGGGCTCGTCGAGGCACGGAGTTGGCATGCACGTGGGTCACGAGGCGGGGCGCGCGGCGTTCCTTGCCGGTCTGGACGCCTTCACAGAATGCGTTCAAGATTTGAGCGACGTGCAACTCATGGCGGCAAGCAGGTGCACAGGCTGGACGGTTGGTGATGTGGTCGTCCATGTTCACCTCGGGCTGCAGGAAATGCTTCTCGGCCTGGTCAGCCCTACCTCACACGAGGCCGATACCGACGCGAGCAGCTATTGGCAGACCACGCCGCCGAGCAACGATGACGACGCCGATCAGGTAGACGCGATGCGATTCGTCCGGCTCCTGAGCGGCTCGTACCGGCGCCCCAGCGGGGCGGTCCGGCACATGCTGCCCACCGTGGAAGGCGTCCGCGCCGCGACCTCGCGTCTCGAGCCCGGAGCGCTGCGATTCCAGAGTCGTATACTTCCGACCGGCGACTTTCTCGCCACCTGGGCCGTCGAACTGGCCATTCACCATCTGGACCTAGGGCGAGAGCTGTTACTACCCCAGCCCGCACCGATTGCCGTACACCTTGCACGCTTGACCATCGAGGCGCTGGCCGGCACGGAGGCGCCCCGAGCCTGGCCGGATGACACGACTGTATTGCTAGGCGCCGGCCGGACCAGACCCGACCAGCAGCAACGGTCCCAGGCCCCTGCCCTGTCTCAGAAACTGCCCGTTCTCGGCTGATCGCGCGTGCTCGCACCCGAACGGCACACTGCCCGGACCGTACCTGATGTGACGGCGCGAGCACCCGCCGGCGGAAAGCTCATGTCGCCGCTGAGAGCTGCGATCGACTTGTGGCAGAGCCGGATGTCGCGCCGCCGCGATGCTCCGGCTGGCACTGACGGTCGAATTTCTGCCCGATGATCACCGTGAGCGCCAGCCGGGCCGGGACGTCCGCTCATCAACGAGAAGACACTGACTTCTGACCGCCGAACACCGACCGTAATGATGGCCGCCGACCCGAGCGCGGACAGCAGCTACGAGAGTTGAACCCTCGGACAACTACCGAAGTATCGGCTTGATCTGATCGAAGGCTCGACCGACGTCGGCGAGCTCGGCCATGAGGCGAACGGTGTCTTCTGGGAGGGCATCGCCGAGTATTCATCGCGACCGAGGCGAACGCCTTCAAGGGACAACGCCGACCTGATGGTCAGGAGCCGTACAGCTATGTCGGCCGTCGACCGCCCCTGCACCTTCAGGCCCGGTGCGCTCGCTGGGCGGCGAAATCTATGCCATGTCCCGGGCCGGTTAGGAGCGCGCCCGTGTTGGCACGGTTACGACCTGTCGCGCTGGGATCTTGTGACTTCATCGTCGACGGCGACGCTGTGGATTGCGGCTAACGCTTCACGGATGGCTGCCGTGAGGTGGGTGCTCGGACGACCTGTCAAACGACGTAGGTCGCCGGTGACGAGGGCGAGCTGGCCCTGTGCGATGGCGTCCTCAGTTTCGATGAAGGCATCGAGCATCGTCTCCGGGAGGCCGCCGGCGGAGAGCATCTGCCGGTACTCGGCCACCGGGACCTGGCGGTAGGGGATGTCTCTGCCCGACTGCCGGGACACTTCGGCGGTGTATTCCTCCAAGCTCCAAGCCTCGTCGCCACTCAGCTCGTAGGTGCTGTACTCGTGACCGTCTCCTGCGAGGACCTGTCTCTTATACACATCTCTGA
>KL571362.1:17416-19560 GCA_000715855.1 Actinoplanes liguriensis | reverse complement strand
CACCGTGCTCCAGCACGGTAGGCAACTGGTGGGTGTAGTTCTCGGTGTACCAGCCGTTGCGTAGAAAGCTGAACGGCAGTCCTGACCTCTTGATGGCCTGCTCGGTGATGTGGTGGTCGTCGGCCACCATGAATTGGGTATTCGGACCGCCGAGGATGCTCGTGTACGCCAGGAGGGCAACGTCGGCGTTCTTCGCCGCACTGATGACGGCTTCGTGCTGATCCTGGCGGCGCCCGAATTGGTTGCCGGAGATGAGCAGGACCCGGTCCCCGGGGCGGAAAGCACCGGCGAGTGACGGTGCGACATCGTGGTCGGCGGTACGCACCTCGATGCCGTATGCAGCCGGGTGGGTAGCGCGTGCCGGGTCGCGCACAAGAACGGCGATCTGTTCGACCGGGACCAGATCGATCAAATGCCGCACGACGAGACGCCCCAGCCGGCCGGTGGCTCCGGTGACGACGATCATGCAGGGCTCCTTCAAGCAGGTTCGCTGACTGCCGTAACCTACAACGGCAACTGCAAGAAAGTAAAACGCCAACTGCAAGAAGGATGGGCGATGGATCGAGCGACCGGAGCAGCCCGACCCCGCCGGGGCTGGGCCGACAAACGTGAAGCCATCGGCCGAGGGGCGCGGAGAGTGTTCGCACGCGACGGCTATGCCCGCGCGAGTATCGACGCGATCGCGCTGGAGGCCGGCGTGTCCACCCGCACGATCTACAACCACTTCGGCGACAAGGAGACACTCTTCACGTCCGTCGTCACGGAGAGTTCAGCGCGGGTCCGGGACGCCCTCATCGCGCGGACCAGGGAGTGCCTCGACTCACCGGCCGATCTGGAAACGAGCCTGATCGCTGTCGCACAGGCATGGATGGCGACCATGGAAGAGTTCGGCGAACACTTCGCCCTGATCCGGCTGATCACCTCGGAGGCGAACCACTTCCCCTCGCAAGCACGCGAGGCCTGGCAGCACACCGGCCCCGAGGCGGCACGCGCCGAACTCGCCCGTCATTTCGACCTGCTCATCCGCCAGGGACTACTGACCGCCCACGATCCACATCGTGCGGCGATCCACTTTCATCTGCTGGCCTTCGCGGAAATCATGGAACGATCCCATCAGGGTGCCGCCGCACTAGATAAAGCCGAGGTAAATACCATCATCATCGCAGGCATCAAAACGTTCCTCCGCGGCCACCTTCCGCGTTGAACAACCGAGCGGCAGCAATCAACGGCACGTGAAATCAACACTGACCGACGCCGGTCAACGAGTACTCTCGAGCATTCCACTCGGCTGAGCGCCCTCTCGTTGGCGTGAACGCGCAGCCGGCGATGCCGGACAACGCATACCCGGCGTGATGGATCTCGACACCCAAGGGCGCGCCGTCGGCAGACCATCAGGATGCCACTTGACGGCGTCGCCCTCCGGTCGCCGCACAGGTACCTCCGCACGCGCGATGGGCACTGACGCGCGCGGTGACGACGTCGCTGGTGCGATGGCCGATCGCTTGCCTGCCAACGGCTGACACCGGCCCGCGCGGGCTGCGCCGTGGCGGTGCTGTGCCTGGTGCACCTCGTCGACGTCATGAGCGTAACCAGCGCGGTCGACGCGATTCCCTCGGTAATCCGGGGGCGTGCACGGCTCCGCGGCCCTGGTTGCTCCGCCGGCCATGGCGTATGCGACGTTCTCCGGGCCTGCCTCTCCTTGGGGCACGGTTCGCCCGGAAGTTCGGCCAGCAGCGGCTGCTGGTGGCCGAACTGGCCGTGTTCCCGTCGCCGGCGGCATAGGCTGCTCTGCACACCACGGCTACCAACCGGTGCTGGCGCGAGACGTGCAGGCACGGCATCGTCGGCGCTGACCATGCCTGCCGCTGAGCTTGGCTGCCGGTCGAGCCGCGCTCTGTTCGAGTCTCTTTCAAGCGAGCCGGTCGGGCAGCGGCCGAAGTGTGAAGTTCGCCCAGACAAAGCTGTCCATCTGATGCTGGTCGCCGCTGAGGTTGACGACCTGGTCCACCTTGCCATCCGCGCCGAAATGCCAGACCAGCGCCCAGACGGTGTCGACCTGGCCGATGCCCTCGGTCGACCGGCCGCGGTGGACGTCGACCACGTATTCGTCGTTGGCCTCCAGGAATATCGGCTCGGCCCGGAAG
>KL571362.1:16708-17161 GCA_000715855.1 Actinoplanes liguriensis | reverse complement strand
AGCCGGTCCTGCCTAGTTGCTGGAAGAACGCGCGCACCTCGGCGATACCGTGCTTGGTGCCGGAGAGCGGATGATGTCCGGGGATGGTCCACGCGATGTCCTCGGACAGCACCGCGGCGATCCCGTTCAAGTCGTCGTCCGCGTAAGCGGTGAAGAACCGTTCGATCGCCTCGATTTTCGAATCCTTGATGCTCATGGACCGACTGTCGGCTGATGGGAAGCCCGGAACAACGCAAGATCGGGAAAGGTACGTTTAGCCGTACTCAACGACCGCGCGGGGGCACGACGGTGCTGGAACGACAGGACATCGAGGTCTTTCTGACGCTCGCCGACGAATTGCACTTCGGTCGTACAGCGCAACGACTGCGGCTGACTACCGGGCGGGTCAGCCAGACCATCAAGAAGGCGGAGCGGGAGGTCGGCGCGCCGCTGTTCGAGCGCAGCAGCCGGCAG
>KL571362.1:15805-16497 GCA_000715855.1 Actinoplanes liguriensis | reverse complement strand
CACCAGCCGGCAGGTGCGGCTGACCCCGATCGGCCGGCAATTGGCCGATGACCTCGGCCCGCACGTCGAAGGCCTGCGGCAGGCGATCGAGCGGGCGGTCGAGGCCGGGCGCGGCGTCGACGGGGTGCTGCGGGCCGGTTTCCTCGGCGCGATGGCCGGTCGGCTGCTGGTGCAGGCCGTGCACGTCTTCGCCGAGCGTCACCCCGGCTGCGAGGTGCACATCGTAGAGACCCACTGGCACGACGCAGTGTCGCGGCTGGCCAACGGCGACGTCGACGTGCAGTTCACCGACCTGCTGTTCGCCGACCGTCCCGGCCTGACGCGCGGCCCGGTGCTGCTCGCCGAGCCGCGCCTGATCGCGCTGCCGGCCAGGCATCCGCTGGCGAGCGCGGTGTCGCTGTCGACGGCCGAGGTCGCTGGGCTGCCCCGCATCCAAGGACCGGCCGACCTACCGGAGCGATTCCGCGCCGACCGGTTCCCCGACCGCACCCCGGACGGGCGACCGGTCCAGCAAGGACCGCGAGCCGACAGCTTCGGACAGGCACTCGCTCTGATCGCCGCCGGACACGGCGTTTTCCCGGTCGGCCGGCACGCGGCCCGGTTCTACCCCCGGCCCGACATCGCCTACATACCACTGCACGACGCGCCGCCGATCGAGTGGGGGCCGATCTGGGCCCTGTCTCTTATACACA
>KL571362.1:11884-15576 GCA_000715855.1 Actinoplanes liguriensis | reverse complement strand
ATGTGTATAAGAGACAGCAACCGGACAGGCCTGCGCGGTAGGCCCAGGGAGCGATTTCACCAAGATATCGCCTTCATGGAAGGCGTCCGTGCGACCTTTGACGAACGCCAGGATTAGTTCTCGGTGGTATTCGGCCGGTTGATCTGCACACTCACATCAGCCAGAAGAGCGCGCCTGATCTAGAGCACAAGCCGGCCAGGACGCGCTCCACTCCACAGGCCGCTGGACCGGCGTCAACTTCCGCAGAGGCACGAAGCCGCCTCTCGGGACCCGGTTGAGGCGCGGGCCGTCACATCGCCACCGACGCGTGCATGAGGCGTCGCACTTGGTGAGGTCCGGCGGCCCAGGCCGGGCGTCGGTGGGAAGGGCACCGAACCGGACCGCCAGGTGAAGTCGGCTGCTCCGGATGACGGCGGCAATGGTGCCGTACGGCCGGAACCGACCGCCGCGGCGGGCGCGGCGTTTCTAACGGTCGTTTCAGGTTCGCTCGGTATGAACTGGGCATCGCCGGGCGAGGCGGGTTTCGACCCTGAAGGGCGGCCGTTCGTGATTTCTGTGCTCGTGGTGGACGCCCAGCCGCTGCAGCGCTTCGGGTTCCGTGTGCTGCTGGAGTGCACCCCCGACACCGAGATCGTCGGTGAGGCCGGCAACGGCGCTGAGGCCGTCCGGCGGATCACCGAACTGCGCCCCGACGTGGTGCTGATGGACACCCGTATGCCGGGCGCCGACGGGATCGAGGCCATCCGGCGCGTCGTCGCCGCCGGTGGGCGTTCGCGGATCCTGGTGCTGACGACGTTCGACGTGGACCGCTACGCGTTCGCCGCGCTGCGGGCCGGGGCGAGTGGTTTCCTGCTGAAGGACATCGGCCCGGAGGAGTTGCTCCTGTCTCTTATACACATTAAGAGACAGGCTGCTGGACGCGTTCGCCGACCGGCTCGGCGATGACCTCTGCGGGCCCGTGCGGGAGGATCCCCGGCTGAGCTCCCTGACCGACCGCGAGCGCGAGGTCCTCGTCGCCATCGGTCAGGGCCTCACCAACGGCGAGATCGCGCAACGGTTCACGCTGTCGGAGTCGACGGTGAAGACCCACGTCGGGCGGATCCTCGCCAAGATCGGCGCACGGGACCGGGTCCAGGCGGTCATCCTCGCCTACAACCTGAGACTCGCCCGGCCGGTCTAGCATTTCCGCTCGCGCTTCCTCAGGACTTGCGGGGGGAGACCGTCATGATGCCCGTGCACATCTCGTCGCTGGTGCCGTCGCCCCACACCACGTAGCGGGGCGGCAGCTTCTTCAGTTGCGGCAGCTGTCGGCGCAGCCTCGCGTCGTGCGTACACGTCACCCGCAGCGTGTCTCCGGGACCGATCTCCACCGGCGACGGCACCTTCATCAGCCCCTGGTTGTCGAAGTCGAACCGCGGCACGTCGAGCACGACCTGGGCGTTCGGCGTACCCGGGTTGAGCTCGACCTTGATGGATCGCCCGAGCAGGTGCATGTGGCCGAAACCGGCGAACAGCGTCATCGGCGCGGACACCTTCTGATCGCAGGTCTGGGTGTTGCCGGGCTTCGGCACGCCGCCCGGGTTGCATTCCTTCACCTGACGGTCCGCCGACTCGCCGACATCGGTCCCGAACCTCTTCGTCACGTCCGCGATCGAGGCCGCCCGGTCGCAGAGCGGACCCGACTCGTCGGCGGCGCAGGGCAGGTCGGTCGGCGCGTCGAGCGGCAACGTGACGAGTTCCCGGGTCTGCGGTGTGCCGTCCGTCAGCCGCAGCCGCACCGCCGAGCGGTCCGATCCGGCCGGTTTGCCGTCGGTCGCGAGCAGGTTGTAGTGGATCTGGAGGATGATCAAGCTGCCCGGCCCCAGCTTGAAGCCGATGTCCTGGTCGAACAGCGTCTCCGTGGCGCCCGGCGCCCAGGTGTCCAACCACGCCGCGCCCTGGTCGTCGCCCTCCACGTCGGCGCCGGGCACGCCGGTCCCGCCGAAACACTGCCAGCCGGGGCCGGGCGTCTTCGCGTCCTGCTTGCGCACCAGCGCAGCGCGGTCCGGCGGCACCGCGTACACGATGGCGTGGTGCGCGATGGCGACGTTCTCCGGTGCGAATTGGGTCCCGGTCACGAACGCCGTCTTGGTCAGGCCCGGATCGATCACCTGGCACCGGTATTCGTCCGTGCCGCCGCCCTCCGGCGCCGTAGGCGTGTAGGCATCAGCCATCTTCAGGGCCAGGAACCGTTCGCCGGTGCGCAGCGACTGCGGTGGTGCCGGCGAAACGCCCGTGTGCATGCTGTGCGGGCCGGCAGCTGGGGGCGCCGCGCTGTTGTCGGCGTCCGACCCGCAGGCGGCGACAACAGCGAGCGCTGTCATTAGCGTCATGGCGCCCGCCACGAATTTCCACCGTGGACTGTCAGATTTCCTCATAGCCCGGACGCTAGGACGGAATCCGTCCCGTTTCGTCGTACCGCGGTCGTCATCGCCGGGAGGCAGGTGGTACCGCGGTACTACTCGCGGCGCGATTAATGGTCGTCTCAGATTCGCTCGGTACGAATTCCGCATCGAACAAGCGAGGTAACTCGTACCCAGGAGGATTTTGATGGCAGTTAATGAGGCGCCGTCCGGGGAAGCGCCGCCCGGCCGGTGGGTGCCGTGGTTGGTGATCGGCTTGTGGCTGGTCCTGGCGGCGGTCATGGTGCCGCTGAGCGGAAAGTTGAGCTCGGTCACCACTGACAAAGCCGTGGACATGCTGCCGGCCAATGCCGAGTCCACCAAGGTGGCGGCGCTGGAGGACAGTCTTCCCGGCGGCGAGGACAACACGTTCGTCTTCGTGTACCACCGTGCCGGCGGCCTGACCGACGCCGACCGCGCGACGGTCGAACGCCACTACAACACCTTTGCCAGACAGTACCCGCCGAAGACGGTGGCGCCCGGCGAAAAGGACGACGACGGCCCACCGACGAGGCTGTCCACCGACCGCGAGGCGATGATGTTCACCCTCGATGTGAGCACGGCCTACGGCGCACCGGAGACCCTCGTCGGCCCGTTGCGTGACGCCGCGAAGGACCGTCCCGCCGGCCTGGAGCTCGAGGTGACCGGCCCGGCCGCGATCGACGGCGACATGGACGCCGTCTTCGACGGCATCGACCTGCAGGTCTTCCTCACCACCATCATCGTCGTCACGGTCCTGCTCATCCTCACCTACCGCAGCCCGGTGCTGTGGTTCGTCCCGCTGGTGGCCGTGGGCGTGGCCGCGCTGACGTCGATGGCGACCGTCTATCTGCTCGTCAAGGGCTTCGGCATCGTGGTCAACGACCAGAACTCCGCGCTGCTGACGATCCTGGTGTTCGGGGTCGGCACGGACTACGCGCTGTTGCTCATCGCTCGATATCGGGAGACGCTGCACCACCACGAGAACGTCCGGGTCGCGATGATCCACGCGCTACGCGGCGCGGCGCCGGCCATCGTCGCGTCCGCGGCCACCGTGATCGCGGGCCTGCTCTGCCTGCTCGCCGCGGACCTGAACGACACCAGCGGGCTGGGCCCGATCGGTGCGGCCGGCATCCTGTGCGCGCTGGCGGCCATGCTGACGCTGTTCCCGGCGCTGCTCGTGGTGCTCGGCAGGCGGATCTTCTGGCCGGCCATCCCGCGGTTCAGCACGGCCGCGCAGGACAAGCCGGGGCTGTGGGGGCGGCTCGGCAT
>KL571362.1:10717-11638 GCA_000715855.1 Actinoplanes liguriensis | reverse complement strand
GATGTGTATAAGAGACAGGTGGCGGCGCTCAGCTCGCTCGGCATCCTCGCCGTGCTCTGCATCGGGCTGACGGGCAATACCGGCCCCCTGCGGGAGCAGGACCAGTTCCTGTCCCCGCCGGAGTCGGTCACCGGCTTCACCGTCCTGCGCCGGCACTTCCCTGAGCTCGGCGGCCAGCCGATGACGATCTACACGCGACCGGCGTACCAGGAGCAAGTGGTCGACATCGTCAAGCGCACTCCCGGCGTGGCAGTGGCCGTCCCGGGCGAGACCGTCCGCGGCTGGGCCGACATCTCCGTGTTCCCGACCGGCGCGCCGGACACCCCCGCGGAGTACGACACCATCAAGCGGGTGCGCACCGCCGTGCACGCGGTGAACGGGGCGGAGGCGATCGTCGGCGGGCCGAGCGCGGAGCACCTCGACACCGAGGTCACCACCAGCCGCGACGAGAAGGTGGTGATCCCGCTGGTGCTCGCCGTCGTCCTGATCGTTCTCGGGCTGCTGCTCCGGGCGATCGTGGCCCCACTGGTGCTGATGGCCACCGTGATCGTCTCCTTTGCCGCGGCCTTCGGCGGCAGCGTGTTCGTCTTCGACACGATCCTCGGGTTCAAGGGCATCGACTATTCGGCGCCACTGCTGGCATTCCTGTTCCTGGTGGCGCTCGGCGTCGACTACAACATCTTCCTGACCAGCCGGGCCCGGGAGGAGACCGTACGGCTCGGCACCAGAGACGGCATGCTCAAAGCCCTCTCCGCCACCGGTGGCGTCATCACCTCGGCAGGCCTGGTCCTGGCGGCGACGTTCGCGGTCCTCGCCTCCCTTCCGCTGGTGATGCTGGTCGAGGTCGGATTCCTGGTCGCCTTCGGTGTGCTGCTCGACGCCCTGCTGGTGCGGTCGGTCCTGGTGCTGTCTCTTATACAC
>KL571362.1:10323-10481 GCA_000715855.1 Actinoplanes liguriensis | reverse complement strand
TGTGTATAAGAGACAGCTGCAACGGTGAGCACGGTGGCACGGACGAGGCACGGGACGGGCGTCCAGCCCGTCCCGTGTCCGTCGCGCCTGGGGTCAGCGCGCCGTGGCCGGAAGGTCGACCCGCAGCAGCGCGCCACCGCGTGCGGAACGGGCGACAG
>KL571362.1:3362-10085 GCA_000715855.1 Actinoplanes liguriensis | reverse complement strand
CGTGCGGAACGGGCGACAGCGGCCCGGCCGCCGTGGGCGTCGACGACTCGCTGCACGATCGACAGCCCCAGACCGGATCCCGGCAACGCCCGGGCGCTGTCGGCACGATAGAACCGGTCGAACACCCGCGGTACGTCAACGGCGTCGATGCCCGGTCCGGCGTCGTCGACCTCGAGCACCGCCGACGTGCCCTCGGCCCGGAGCCGGACCTGGATCGGCTGGTCCGCGGGGGACCACTTGCCGGCGTTGTCGATGAGGTTCAGCACCGCCCGCCGCAGCGCGGCGGGACGCCCACTCACCCACACGGAGGTCACGTCGAGCGCGAGATCCATGTCCGGTACGCGGGAACGCGCCTGGGCAGCGGCGGCCACCACCACGTCGGCGAGGTCGAGCAGCTCGGTGCTCTCGTCGCTGACGTCACCGCGGGCCAGGTCGGTCAGCTCGGCGGCGAGGGCGCTCAACTCGGCCACCTGGGCGCCGAGATCGTTGAGCAGCCGGGTCCGGCTGTCCGCCGGCAGAGCGCTGTCCAGGGTGCCGCGCCGGTCGAGCCGGATCAGCAGCTCGATGTTGAGGCGCAGGCTGGTGAGCGGGGTCTTGAGCTCGTGGGCGGCGTCCTCGGCGAGCAGCCGCTGGGCCCGGCGGGAGTCCCGGAGCGCGGCGAGCATGTCGTTTATCGCCCGGATCAGCCGCCGGATCTCCCCACCGCCCTCATCCGGGATGTCGGCGTCGAGATTCCGGGTGTGCGCGACACGCACCGCGGCGGCGGTCAGCCGGTCGACCGGCGCCAGGCCGGCCCGCGCCACGGTCCGCCCGACGAGGGCGCCCCCGGCCACGCAGAACAGCCCGATCAGCAACATGCCGAACCCGAACTGGTTGATCGGGCTGTCGTCGGCGAGGTCGGCCACCTGCACCGCGCCGTCGCCCGCCCGCAGCGTGTAGATGCGGTAGCCCTCTTCCCAGTCGCTCGACTCGATCAGGTCGGTCGACGCGCCCTGCGCCACGCGCCCGGCCTGCTCGCTGACCGGCGGCAGCTCGGGTTGGCCGGCCGGCGTCCGGGTCGACCCGTCGGGCAGGACGACCCGCACCAGCCGACCGGATCCCGGATACGGCGGCAGCTGGACCCGCGCCAGACCGGCGCGCTCCGCGTTCGTCGCCAGGACGCGGGAGTCGGCGCGTAGCTGATCCTCGGCGGTGTCCCGCAGCTTCCGGTCCATCAGCTCGCTGGCCACCTGGAAGCTCACGAACACGCTGACCGCGATGGCCGACGCCGCGATCACCGTCATCCTGGTCCGCAGGGACTGCCGGCGCCACCATCGGGTCAGCCGGCGCGGTTTCCGGCCGGCGGGCCTGCTCACGGAGGAGTCTCGCGCAAGGTGTATCCCAGGCCGCGCAGCGTGTAGATCAATCGCGGCTCACCCTCGGCCTCCATCTTGCGGCGCAGGTAGCTCACGTACACCTGCAGGTTGTTGGCGGTGGTGCCCATGTCGAAGCCCCAGATCGCCTCGAACAGCGCGTCGCGGGTCAGGACCCGGGTCGCGTTGCGCACGAGGACCTCCAGGAGGGCGAACTCGGTCCGGGTCAGGCGCAGCGGCCGTCCGCCACGCCACGCCTCGAACCTGTCGGGATCGAGCCGGACGTCGGCGAACGACAGAACCTGCGACTCCCCGTCGCCCGGCGTGCGCCGGCGCAGCAGGGCTCGCACCCGGGCCAGCAACTCCTCGATGGCGAACGGCTTGGGCAGGTAGTCGTCGGCGCCCGCGTCCAGCCCCGCAACCCGGTCGGAGACCTGGTCACGGGCGGTCAGCATCAGTACCGGCAGATCCCGGCCCGCGGCCCGCAACCGCCGGCAGGTCTCCAACCCGCCGAGGCGGGGCATCATCACATCGAGGATCAGCAGATCCAGCGTGTCGCCGCCGGCCCCACCGACGCTGTCGAGCACGGCGAGACCGTTGGCGACGGTGCTGGTGTCGTAACCCTCGACCTGGAGCACCCGCTCCAGCGACTCACGGATGGCCGCCTCGTCATCCGCGATCATGATCCGCACTCCGGCCCGCCCCCTTCCGATCGATGCTTTTGCCGCTCATCCTTCCCGATCAACCTGAAGCCAGGATTAGAACCCGCGCTCGCATGCTCTGCGGATCATCGGGATCCGCGGCCGGTGCTCAGAGGGCGGGAGCATTCTGGCGTACGGGCTCGGCGTGCTCTGTGCGCAGGCCGAGGCGGCCGCCGGTCACGACGAGCAGGAGCATCGAGGCGGCAGTCGCGCCGATCAGGTTGACCAGGTTGGCATCACCGCCGTCCAGCTTGGGGAAGATCTCGGCCCAGGCCAGCGAGTAGGTGGTGTTGATCGTGGCGTGGAAGAACATGACGATCGGCAGGCTCTGCCCGGTGCGGTTGAAGATCCAGGTCATCACGATGCTGAGCGGCACGCAGGACAGTACGAACAGCACCGGATGCGTCCACGACTTGTCCGTTCCACCCCACTCGGTGAGGAACAGCGGCAGATGCCAGCAGCCCCAGAGCACGCCCAGGATGCTCGTGCCGAGCAGCGGGCCGAACCGCTCCTGAAGCCGGGGCAGGGCGAAGTCACGCCAGCCGGGTTCCTCGGCCGCCGCGGTCGTGACGATCTGGAGGATCAGCAGCGGCAGGAACGCGGCCGCGACCTGCCATCCGGGCATGGCCAGGCCGGTCAGGGCGCCGGGAACGGGCAGGGTGGCGAGCACGATCGAGGCCGGCACCAGCAGCAGGATCGCGATGTACCAACGCCGGCCGACTCGCCAGCGGACCAGGCGTTTGGCCCACTGCCGCAGGCCGGCCCGGCCCTCGACGAGCGAGGTGACGATGAACGCGGCGCCGAGCGGCCCGAGATAGGCGCCGGGCAGCATGCCGGCCAGCTGACCGGCGACCCCGGTCGGAAGCTGGAAGTCAGGTTCCACGTTGAGGCCGGTGTTGCCCAGCACGTAGGGCGTCCAGGCCACCCAGCTGACGCCGAAGGCTAGGGCGAAGAACGTCAGCACCGGATACCGGCGGACGAAGGCGCGAACCGTCTCCACGGTTCCTCCGATCAGGACTGAGAAGGGGTGTTTCGCCAGGTCGCTCTGGCGCTTCCGAGTCCATCAGGTGGTCGTCGCGCGATCATTCCCGCAGACACCCGAATCGGGGTACAGCAGGCTGTACCAGTCCCTGCTCCCCGTCATTGCCATCAAACCCCCATTTCCCGTACGCGGTGGAAGGCCCCCAGGTATTGATCGAAAAAGTTCCGCGGTAACGGCAACCGCGGTGGCCGGTGCTTCCGTTCAGCGGTTGACCTCGGCGCTTACGGCCGTGCCCGGATCTGAGAGCTCAACGGCGGATGTCGGCGGCCAGGGCGTGCACCCGGGCGACCGCGTACCCGGCGTCGCGCAAGCCCGATGACCAGCGCGGCTTCGTCGTGCATCCGAAGCGGTGGGTAGTCGGACACGCCCTCGGTCTGCCGTTCACCCGGGCCGTGGTCGCGGTCGCCTCGGCCGGCGGGAACACCGCGCCCGCGACGTCCCGGCCGGTCACCGTCACGACTCGGTGACGGTGGTCCAGGAGGCCCGCGGCCGGTACTGGGTCCCCGTGCGCTTGCTCGGAGCCCGCTTGTCGGCGCTGTCCCAGGACGCGGTGACCCGGTAGTTGACCGGTGAGACACCGCCGGCCAGCGTCGGAGCGGTGAAACTGCTGTACAACCCGCCCGCGGTCCCCACTGCCCCACGAACGAAGCCGAGATTCGCCGGGGTATCGGTCGTCGGGTAGAACTGCGCCTCGCCAGTGATGGTGAAGGTGCCCCTCGTCGTGTCCGGGATGACACCCGGTTGCTGGATGATCGAGGTCAGCCCGAAGGTGTCGGCGCCGCCGTCGGATACCGTCCCGTCGGCCGCGACCTGCCACAACTCCCAGTACTCGGTCACGGTGGCGTCCGCGTTGCCCCCGCTGCCGGCCACATACGCGTCCAGAGCGGCCCCGCTGAGAGCCTGCCAGCCCTGCCCGTCGAAGCGCTCCACGTCGAACCTCCGCGTCACCCGCTGCACGATGACGCCCTGCTGCGGGTTGGCGACCGCCCATTCTCGTACGCGCGAGAAGTTACCGCAGGAGCCCTCCTCGTTCTCCGCGGTCATGACCGGGGCGCTCATCGTGACGGCACCGGTGGCCGGGGCCCGCTGGAGGAGCATGGCGTTCACCGCCGCGTTGCCGGCGCTGCGCTGCAACGCGAGGATCTGCGCCGCCGAGGACGACAGTCGCTCCTGCTCGGGTCGGGCCGGGCGGGCTGCCGCGCGGGTGCGGGTCGGGGTGGAGAGAGCTCGATCGGGCATCCTGCCTGTCTACCGGCTCGGAATCCATGCCGAAAGGTACGGAAGGGCACACCTCTGGACAGCGCGCCGGCGTGCCGTCCATCCCGGCGGCCGGGCCGCTCCAGGCGTGTCGGGTGGCCTGCGCACCCTGGTCGGCAGGTTCCAAACGGTGATGCGCGACGCCAGACTGCGTAAATGGACGCCGCCCGCCGAGTTTTGAGGTATAGCTACGCGGTGGCTGACCGCGCCGCCGATCTCGAGCGCTTGGATTCAGCGCCTGGACCGGACTGATATCGATGAATGTCCTTGATTTCTGCCTCAGGAGCTCGCCATCAGAACCGCACGCCTGCTCGTCCGCCGCTTCACGACCGGTGATCTTGACGACTTCCTCAGCTATCAGGCTGATCCCGTAGTGCGCCGCCACTTGCCCGGCGAGCCCATGAGCACCACCGAGGCGGCCAACTACCTGCGGGCGCAGTCCATCCTTGACGGCCGGACACTGAACGCGTGGCATGGATACGCTGTCCAACATTTGGCCGATGGGCGAGTCATCGGCGACCTCGGCATCTGGCTGCCCTCCGCCCCGGAGAACGCACCGGACATCGGCTTCCAGTTCCATCCCGCTTACCACGGCCGCGGCTACGCCCGGGAAGCCGTCGAAGCGTTCCTGACTCACACTTTCACGACATTGACGCCACCTCGAGTGACGGCGACCTGCGCCTCCGCCAACATGGCCTCCCAAGCCCTGATGAAGCGCCTCGGCATGCGCCTGGTCGAGGCGACACCCGAGGACATTCAGTACGACGTCACCCGTGTCCAATGGCTCACTCATGTGGCTGCCCAATGACCAAACATTGAAAGCTGGGCGCCGCTCCCGCGCGGGAATCTGTTGGGGCCGACCGTCGTTGATCGTGCCCACGCCAATTCGCAATGCCTTGGTGAAACGGAGCACCGAGGTCGAAGCCGGCGAGCTGCTCTCCGCGCCTGGCGAGCCCAAGACGGCGGTCGGCTTCTCTGACAGAGACGGACAATGTATTCATCCTAGGATGATTTAGGGGGAGTGCACACTGCCACTTGCAGTCTGGCGCCAACACCAACCGCACCGGGCCGTGCAGGAGCCGGACGAGCAGCACCTCAAGGCATCCGCGCCGTGCGGCGGCGTCGCGCTGGTAGGACAGCTGATCGAGCCAGGCAGCTGTGGGCAGACCTGCTGCGCAAGCGAGTCCTGCTCGCCGGCTGACGATCATCGAGTTTGTCGGCGGCAGTTCGGTGGCGCGTTATCAGAGGTAGGGGAAGGCCGGGGTGAGGCGGTCCGCGTCGCGTAACAGTGCTGCCCGCGCTCGAATCATCGTGGTGATGGCGTCGCTGACCTGGTGCAAGCAGTCGGGGTCGGTGTTCGCCGGATGGTGGGCGAGCTTGTGGAGTTCATCGAGCGCATACGAGATTTGCAGTGCGCCGTGCAGCAGGTGGTTGACCAGCTCTGGGATCGCGTCGTCTTCTGCCGCAGGCTCCGGGGTGTCCGGCATGGCGTCGGTATGCATGGTCAGGGGAGACGGTGCCTGTCGAGAATCTGCATGATCTCGGCAGCACCCTGGTTGAGGACGTCGATGTTCTCCTCGGTGAAGTGCCGTGGGGTGGCGTCGAGGACGCAGTGTGCGCCCAGGACGTGTCCGCTGCCGTCGATCAGGGGGACGCCGGCGTAGCTGCGCAGGCCGGTGACCGCAAGCAGCGGGTTGTCGGCGTGCCGGGGATCGGCGGTGTTGTCGGTCAGCAGGAACGGGGCTGCGGCGAGCACGGTGTGGGTGCACATCGCCCACTCCGCCGGGGTGCCCTGCAGTTCGTCGCCGGTGTCGGGCAGGCCGTGGCGGCCGATGATCAGTTGGGCGCTGTCGAGCAGGATCGATGCCATGGACACCGGTGCCTGCAGCCGTTGCGCGCTGCGGGTGGCGATGCGGTCGAGGTGGTCGCGCAGCTCCGGATGGAACAGGTCGTAGGCGGCGAGGTGTCGCATGCGGGCGGGTTCGCCGAGCCGGTCGAACAGGGTGGTGTTGGTCGTCAGGTTCACGCGGGGCTCCTGGTGGCGAGGTGCGCGGCGGCGAGGTGGGTGTGGGAGGTCAGACGGATGCGCAGGGCCTGGGCGCACAGCCTGCTGACCGGGTCCAGATGCGTCATCGCCTCGATCAGGCGCAGCAGGGACGGTTCGTCGGTCTCGGTGCCGGTCAGTTTCGCGGCGGCCAGCAGCCGGGCCCATGAGGAGCGGCCGGTGTGGCCGTGCACGCGGTGCATGGCTTCGTGGGCGTCGGCCATGGTGGGCCGCGACAGCCCGTAGGCGTCGGGCGTTGCCGGTGTGGTCACGTGGACTCCAAGTGCCCGTGGGCGTCAGCGGCGGAAGCCGCCGACGAGGTTGGTG
>KL571362.1:2844-3109 GCA_000715855.1 Actinoplanes liguriensis | reverse complement strand
TGTGTATAAGAGACAGAGGTTGGTGAGGTCGCTGGCGAGCCGGGTGAGGTCGGAGGCGGCCTGTTGGGTGGCTTTGGCGCCGTCGGCAGTGGCGGCGGCGACCTCGGCGACTCCGGAGACGGTGCGGGCGACGTCACCTGAGTTGGTGGCGGCTTCGGCCACCGAGCGGCTCATCTCGGCGGTGGTGGCGGTCTGTTCCTCCACCGCTGAGGCGATGGTGGTGGTGTAGTCGCCGATCTGGCTGATGACCTGTCTCTTATACACA
>KL571362.1:2374-2560 GCA_000715855.1 Actinoplanes liguriensis | reverse complement strand
CCGATGGCGGCGGCTGCCGTGCCGCTGGAGGTCTGCAGGGCGCCGATGCGGGCGGTGATCTCGTCGGTGGCGCGGGCGGTCTGCTGGGCCAGTTCCTTGACCTCTCCGGCAACCACCGCGAAGCCTTTGCCGAGTTCGCCGGCGCGGGCGGCCTCGATGGTGGCGTTGAGCGCGAGCAGGTTGGTT
>KL571362.1:938-2168 GCA_000715855.1 Actinoplanes liguriensis | reverse complement strand
TGCTGGTGATCAGGCGGACCACGTCGCCGATCTCGGCGCTGGCCGAGCCGAGCTCGGCGACCTGGGAGTTGGTGCGTCCGGCGACGCTCATGCCGCGTTGGGCGACCTCGGCGGCCTGCCCGGCGTTCGAGGCGATCTCGGTGATCGACGCGCTCATCTGCTCGGCGCCCGCGGCGATCGACTGGACGCCGGA
Source organism: Actinoplanes liguriensis (assembly GCA_000715855.1). Lineage (GTDB taxonomy): Bacteria > Actinomycetota > Actinomycetes > Mycobacteriales > Micromonosporaceae > Actinoplanes > Actinoplanes liguriensis. The sequence goes on along the minus strand of KL571362.1, from coordinate 1,975 downwards.
GTTGACCTGTTCGGAGGCGAGTGAGGCGGAGTTGGCCCGCTCGGCGGCGTCGGCCGCACCGGACTGCAGCTGGGCGCTGACCGCCGACAGCTCCTCGGAGGCGCTGGCCAGCGTCACCGCTGATCCGCCGATGGTGGTCACGGTGTCGCGCAGGGTGGCCAGGGCGATGTCCAGGGCCTGGCCCATCTGCCCGGGCTCGTCGCGGGACCGCAGGCCGGTGCTTTGGGTCAGGTCACCCTGAGCGAGTGCCTGGCATACGTTCTTCACCCTGCTCAGCGATCGCACGATGGTGGTGGCCACCCAGGCGCCCAGAGCCAGTGCGGCCGAGCAGCCGAGGACCAGAATGATGATCGAGAACAGGCGGCTGTGCTCGTAGCTCGATCGAGCCGCGGCGGCGTTCTTGGCGGCGTCGGCGGTCTCCGCGGCGCTGAGCGTGTCGAGATCCTGCTTGATCCGGGTCAGGTGCGGAAGCGCCTCGGTGTCGCGGACCTTCTGCCAGCCCACCATGTCGTTGGCCGCACCCAGCGCGAGGAACTTGGTCTTGACGAGGTCTGTCCAGGCGTTCCAGTGCGTCTGCAGGTCGGCGAGCACAGCGGGATCACCCGCGGGCATGCTGTCCTTGTAGGCGGCCACTGCTGCGTCGACGGCGGTCAGGTCCGCGGTGAACGCGTCGGTGTACTTCTGGACCGTCGGCGCGTCCTGGGAGATAGCCTGATTGCCGACGTCCAGGCGGGTCTGCCGGGTCGTCGCCTCGATCGAACCGATGCTCTTGATGCTGGCCACGTTGCTGCTGTAGAGCAGCCCCGCGGAGTCGCTGGCGCTGCTCAGCGCCTTCAGACCGACGATACCGACGACGAGGGCGACCAGGACCGCGGCAGCGATGCCGCCGAGGATCTTGGTCTTGACACTGAGATCAGCCAGCGACATGCCCCTCCGGCCGACTGCGGAGCTATCTGTTCTCACGGCGGTTTCTCATCTCGTGCGCGCCCAGGGCAGTGGTCCGACCCGGACCGGACTGTCGCAGCCGGTGTGGAACC
>KL571362.1:0-714 GCA_000715855.1 Actinoplanes liguriensis | reverse complement strand
TCGCAGCCGGTGTGGAACCGTCCGCATCCTCCCGATCGGCTCGGGCTTGGATCTGCTGAGCGCCGACCGTGTCCTCGCCGGGCGGGCCGATCGGTGACACGAAACCCTCACACGTGCGGGCGGCTGACGATGAGGCGCGGGGTCGGCGGTTGGAGGAACGCGCCCGGCTCGAACCGACGTACTGGCCGCTGCGGCTACCCATGCTCGAACACGTTTGCTGAGTGGCGCATCGCCGGCCTGGCGAGGATCGGGCGGGCGGGGCGTGTGCTAGCGCGAGGCAGCCGTGACGGTGGTGCCCAGCCCGATGCGGTGGGTGGAGCCCGCGGCGGCCAGATCGGGGATATGTAGCCGCGATCCGGACGCCGCACTACGTCGATCGACTACCGAGTGAGTTTGTGACAGTCGGCTCCGGCTTGCCGTAGCGTGAAGGCGACTCAGGTATGCCCCTTTTGTCAGTCTCGCAGCCCGTCGAGACAGAGGTCGTCATGGTGCTTATTCTCATCACGTCGCTGTTCATGGTGGTCTTCGTGTGGGTGGCATGGCGGTATCGGCGGCATCGGGATCCGCTGTTGCGCGACGTGATGTGGATGTTCGCGTCGGGGGCGATGCTGTTCGTCGTGGGGCTGTTGCGGCTGTTCATCACCCGACCGCCACGAGCGGTGATGATCCTGGCCCTCGTGTTGCTGCTGGCCAAGCCGGTGTTCAGCCTGCGGC
>KL571361.1:11655-12026 GCA_000715855.1 Actinoplanes liguriensis | reverse complement strand
CTCCAGGTGGTGCAGCAGCGGGCCGCACAGCTGCTGCAACGCCGAGTAGGCCATCTCGGACTCGGACTCCACCCCGGAGGCCCGCAGCAGCCGGGCGAAATCGGCCCGCGACACGAGGTGGTCGAGCAGCGCGGTCTTGCCGCAGCCGGCCTCGCCGCGCAGCACCAGCGCCCGGCTCTGCCCGCCCCGCACCGCCCGGAGCAGGCCGTCGAGAGTTTCCTGTTCCGGCAGCCGTCCGAGTAGGTCCACGCGGGCGAGGTTACCGCGCGACCAGGGCATGAACCGGGCCGCCACCTGCCCGAGCCCGCCGCCGAGCCGTTTCGACAATCAAAATCCGATTTCGCCGTACGTCATGAGCCTGTCTCTTATAC
>KL571361.1:11247-11400 GCA_000715855.1 Actinoplanes liguriensis | reverse complement strand
CCGCCGATCGGCTGTCGCGCGGCGTCGTGTCCACCAGTGGCGGGTGTAGAGCACCACCGCCGCCGGCTGGCCCTCACCGTGGTTGTCAGGCGTGCATAACCACGGTCAGAACCAGCCGGCAGGCGGGGCGCGCGGCACGGGCCGGAGTGCGGT
>KL571361.1:4226-10963 GCA_000715855.1 Actinoplanes liguriensis | reverse complement strand
TATAAGAGACAGGGCCAGGACGGCGACGCCGATCAGGACGGCGACCGCGCCGACGATGAACGGGACGTGGATGTTCCCGTGGTCGACCATCTTGCCGGCGGCGTAGGGGGCGAGCCCGCCGCCGATGAAGCGCACGAATCCGTAGGCCGCGGAGGCGACCGGGCGTTCGACCGGTGAGACCAGCATGACCGCCTGGGTGGTCAGCGTGTTGTTGATGCCGGCGACGATGCCGGAGGCGACCACGCAGACGATCACGGCCCAGCGGTTGCCGGTGAAGATGCCGATCAGCAGGATCAGGACGGCGAACGCGCTGAGCGCGCCGTAGAGCGAGGGCGCGGTGCCGAAACGGCGCTGCAGCCACGGCGCGCCGGTGATCGAGAAGAACGCGAGGAGCAGGCCCCACGCGAAGAAGACCAGGCCGAGCTGGGTGGCGTCGAGCTCCATCGGGTACGGCGCGTAGCCGAGCATCGTGAAGAAGCCCCAGTTGTACAGCAGCGCGGTGATGCCCATGGTGAGCAGGCTGCGGTGCCGCAACGCCTTGATCGGCGCGAGCAGGGGTGTCGGGGTCGCCGGTTTCGGGGTGGGTTCGACCAGTGTGATCGTGGCGAGCAGCGCGATCGCCATCAGGACCGCGACGCCGAAGAACGGGCCGCGCCAGCTGATGTTGCCGAGGAAGCCGCCGAGCAGCGGGCCGGCCGCGATGCCCAGGCCGAGCGAGGCCTCGTAGAGGACGATGGCGCCGGCGAAGCCGCCGGTGGCGGACGCGACGATGACGGCGAGGCTGGTGGCGATGAACATCGCGTTGCCCAGTCCCCAGCCGGCCCGGAAGCCGACGATGCCGTTGATCGAGCCGGAGAGGCCGGCCAGGGCGGAGAAGACGACGATCAGGGAGAGGCCGGCGATGAGGGTGGGCTTGGCGCCGATCCGGCTGGCGACCCAGCCGGTGAAGAGCATCGCCACCGCGGTGACCAGCAGATAGCTGGTGAACAGCAGGCTGACCTGGCTGGGTGTGGCGTGCAGTTTCGACGACAGCGCCGGCAGGATCGGGTCGACCAGGCCGATGCCCATGAAGCTGACGACGCAGGCGAAGGCGACCGCGAAGACCGCCCGCGGTTGCTTGAACAGGGACTGACCGGGAGTCGCGCTCACCGGGCACCTCCGCATAGGAAAGGATCTGGGTAGTTTCCACCCTAGATCCATAATGAGGTTATGCAAATGGCAGGCGGCGAGAGTCGTGGATCACAGTTGTTGCCGGTGCTCGCTCAACTGGTGCGCTTCCTGCGTCAGCTGGAGGGGCCGGACAACCCGAGCTCGGTGGCGCTGTCCGTGCTTCGCCGGCTCTCCGACGACGGCCCGGCCCGGGTCACCGAGCTGGCCCGGCTGACCCGGGCGTCCCAGCCCGGGATGACCCAGCTGGTCGGCCGGATGGAGAAGGCCGCCCTGGTCCGGCGCGTGCCCGACCCCAACGACGGCCGTGGCGTGCTGGTCGAGGTCACCGGGGAGGGTGCGGCGCTGGTCTCCCGGACCCTGACGCACTACGCGACCACGCTCGACCGGCTCTTCGAGCACCTGGAGCCGGCCGACCGGGACGCGATCGTGCACGCGCTGCCGGCCCTGGAGCGCCTGGCCCAGGCAGGGCAGAAGGAGAGCGCCGGCTGATAGGGTCCGACCCGACAAGTGAAGACTTCGCCGCGACCACCGCTGCGGGAGAGCCCTCGCGACCTGGCGGGGCGCCGAAGGAGCAACTTCTCCCTCAGAATCTCTCAGGCCCACGTACCGCAGCGGTCCGGCGACTCTGGAAAGTCAGCGCTTCACGGCGCTGCGCCCACGGTGCAAGCCGCCCAACGGCGGTGAACCTCTCAGGCAGAGATGACAGAGCGAGGGAGGCACCCGACCAAGGAGCCTCCCGTTGAGACGCACCGCCCTCTTCGACGTCCACCAGCGCCTCGGCGCCGTTTTCACCGGGTTCGCCGGGTGGGAGATGCCGCTGCGGTACGGCAGTGATGTGGGCGAGCATCATGCCGTACGCCGATCGGCCGGTCTTTTCGATCTCGGGCACATGGGGCAGATCGCGGTCAGTGGGCCGGACGCCGCCGCGTTCCTGGATCACGCCCTGGTCGGCAGGCTCTCCGCGGTGAAGCCGGGGCGGGCGAAGTACACGATGCTGTGCCACACCACCGGCGGCGTGCTCGACGACCTGGTCGTCTACCGGCTCGCCGAGCAGCGGTTCCTGGTCGTCGCGAACGCCGCGAACGCGCCGGTCGTGCGCGCGATGCTGGGCGAGCACTCGGGCGGCTTCGCGGTGACGATCGAGGCCCTGGACCGGGCGCTGATCGCGGTGCAGGGGCCGGACGCCGTGCAGATCGTCGGCGAGTACCCGGACCTGAAGTACTACGCGATCGAGCCGGCGACGGTGGCCGGCCGGGACGTGCTGCTCGCCCGCACCGGGTACACCGGCGAGGACGGGTTCGAGATCTACTGCGCGAACGAGGACGCCGCGGACATCTGGGCGTTTCTCCAGGACAAGGGCGCGCAGCCGGCCGGGCTGGCGTGCCGGGACACGCTGCGGCTCGAGGCGGGCATGCCGCTCTACGGGCACGAGCTGAGCATCCGGACCACGCCGTTCGACGCCGGGCTGGGCCGGATCGTGGCGCTCGACAAGCGGGACTTCGTCGGCGGCGACGCGCTGCGGGCCGCGGACCCGGCGGTGCAACTGGTCGGACTGGTCACACAGGGGCGTCGTTCGCCGCGGGCCGGGTACCACGTGGTCGACGCGGAGACCGGGGAGAAGCTCGGCGAGGTGACCAGCGGCGCGCCGTCGCCGACGCTCGGCCACCCGATCGCTCTCGCATATGTCACCAAAAATCTGGACTCGCGCCGCCTGGCGGTCGATGTTCGTGGCAAGCGTGAAGCCGTCGAGATCGTCTCGCTCCCGTTCTACCAGCGCGCCCGGTAAAGGATTGATGATCATGGCCGTCTCCGTGTTCGACCTCTTCTCGATCGGCATCGGGCCGTCCAGCTCCCACACGGTGGGCCCGATGCGCGCCGCCCGGCTGTTCACCCGCTTCCTCGGCCCGCGGGTGGTGAGCGTGCGCGCCGAGCTGTTCGGCTCGCTGGGCGCGACCGGTCACGGGCACGGCACCCCGCGGGCGGTGCTGCTCGGGCTGGCGGGGGAGGACCCGGAGACGGTCGACACGTCGCTGGAGCCCGGCCCGATCCTGCTGGACGGGCGGGAGATCGCCGTCGACATGGTGCTGCACCGGCGGCGGTCGCTGCCGGAGCACCCCAACGGGATGACGTTCACCGCGTTCGACGCCGACGGCACCGAGCTGGTCGCCAAGACCTATTTCTCGATCGGCGGCGGCTTCGTCGTGGATCAAGGGACTTCCCGCGTACGGTCGGACGACACCGCCCTTGCGCACCCGTTCACCTCCGGTGCGGAACTGCTGGAGCTGACCCGCACGACCGGGCTCTCGATCTCGCGGCTGATGCTGGCCAACGAGACCGCATGGCGATCAGTTCCGGACATCAGGTCGGGGCTGCTCGGCATCTGGCAGGTCATGCAGGACTGCGTGAACGCCGGCCTCGACGCCGAAGGGGTCCTGCCCGGGGGTCTCAAGGTGCGGCGTCGTGCGGCGGCGACGGCCCGTCAGCTGCGGGCGGCCGGGGACCCGGCCGTGCATGCGATGGAGTGGCTCACCGCGTACGCGATGGCGGTCAATGAGCAGAACGCGGCCGGAGGTCGCGTGGTGACCGCGCCCACCAACGGCGCCGCGGGGATCATCCCGGCGGTGCTCAGCTACTGCAAGGCGTTCGTGCCGGGTTTCGACGACGACGGCGTGGTCCGGTTCCTGCTGGCGGCGGGCGCGATCGGGCTGCTGTTCAAGGAGAACGCGTCGATCTCCGGCGCCGAGGTCGGCTGCCAGGGCGAGGTCGGGTCGGCGTGCGCGATGGCCGCGGCGGGGCTGGCCGAGGTTCTCGGCGGCACCCCGGAGCAGGTGGAGAACGCGGCCGAGATCGGCATGGAGCACAACCTCGGCCTGACCTGCGATCCGGTCGGCGGGCTCGTGCAGATCCCGTGCATCGAGCGCAACGGGATGGCCGCGGTGAAGGCGGTGACCGCGGCGAAGATGGCGCTGCGCGGCGACGGCAAGCACCACGTCTCCCTCGACAAGGTCATCAAGACCATGAAGGAGACCGGCGCCGACATGAAGATCAAGTACAAGGAGACGTCCCGCGGCGGTCTCGCCGTCAACGTCATCGAGTGCTGACCGTGCGGTGACGGGGCCGGCCGCGATCGATGCGGCCGGCTTCGCCACGGCGGTCAGGCGGGCCGGAACGAGGTGTGCGGCGCCGGGGCCGCGTGCTTGATCATCAGATGGCGGGTCACCGAGTACTCCTGGATCGCCTCCTGGCTCATGTCCTTGCCGAACCCGGAGCCCTTCACCCCGCCGTGCGGCGCCTCGGACGCGATCGGCAGGTGATCGTTGATCCAGGTCACCCCGAAGTCCAGCCGGTGGGAGACGCGCAGCGCCCGGGCCACGTCGTGCGACCAGATCGACGAGGCCAGCCCGTACGGCGTGTCGTTCGCCAGCCGGATCGCCTCGTCCTCGTCGTCGAACGGCACCGCGACCAGCACCGGCCCGAACACCTCGCGTTGCACCACCTCGCTGGCCTGGTCGGCGTCGACGATCAGCGTCGGCGGGTAGTAGAACCCCGGCCCGTCGAGGGGCTCCCCGCCGGTCAGCACCGTGGCGCCGGCCGCGACCGCCCTGGTCACGAACCCGTGGGTGCGCTCCCGCTGGGCCGCCGAGATCATCGGCCCGATGTCGGTGCCCGCGGCCGCCGGATCGCCCACCGTGATCTTGGTGAGCAGGTCGCGCAGGGCGGAGACCCCGTCGTCGAAGACGCTGCGCTGCAGGTAGACGCGGGTGGCCGCGGTGCAGTCCTGCCCGGTGTTGTAGGTCGCGCCCATCGCCACGCCCGCCGCCATCTCGGGCAGGTCGGCGTCCGCGAAGACCAGCGCCGGGGCCTTCCCGCCCAGCTCCAGGTGCAGCCGCTTGAGGCCGGTCACCGCTCCCGCCATCACCCGCCGGCCGGTCTCCGACGAGCCGGTCAGGCTCACCATGTCCACGCCCGGGTCGGTGACCAGGGCCTCGCCCACGTCCCCGCCGCCGGTCACGACCGTGACCAGGCCTTCCGGCGCGCCGGCCCGCTCGACGAGGGAGGCGAGCAGCTGCGTGCTGCGCGGGGTCTGCGGCGCGGGTTTGATCACGACGGCGTTGCCGGCCGCGATCGCCGGACCGATCTTCCAGATCGCCATGATCAGCGGGAAGTTCCACGGCGCGATCGCGCCGACGACCCCGATCGGCCGCCGGATCAGCATCGACGTGTAGCCGCTGGACAGCATCCCCGCGCCGGTCCCGTCCAAGGACCGGGCGCCACCGGCGAAGAACCGCAGGTTGTCGACCGCGAACGGCAGCTCGCCCTCGGCGAACACCGGCACCGGCTTGCCGGTCTCGGCGACCTCCAGCTCGGTGAACCGCGCCGCGGACTCCTCGACCAGGTCGGCGAGCTTGAGCAGCACCCGGGCGCGCTCGCCGGGCGTGACGTCCTTCCACGTCAGGTAGGCGGCGCGGGCGCGGGCCACCGCCGCGGCGACGTCGGCCGGGTTCGCGGTGCCATGGGGGAGACCTTCCTTCAAAAATCCGATGGGATACGAGGTCAGCTGTCGAATCCGACGCCGAAACGGTCGAGCAGTCGCAGCCAGGCCCCGCGCCGCCCGCCGTTCGCGTCGGCACGGATCATCTGGCGCCGGGTCAGCGCCACCACCGGCCAGCGGGCGGGAACGGGACGCCCCGCCGCCGCACCATGGCCAGCTCGGTCAGCTCGGACGGCTCGTCCCGCAGCAGGTCGAGCGCCACCCGCGCGCCGAACCGGGACGACGCCACGCCCAGCCCGGTGTAGCCCACCGCGTACGCGACCCGCCCGCCGTGCGCGGTCCCGAAGATCGGCGTGAACCGGCTCGTGGAGTCGATCACCCCGCCCCACCGATGAGTGAACCGCACGCCTTCGAGCTGCGGGAACGTCGCGAAGAACTGCCGCGCGAGCAGCTCGTGGGTGGCGTCGCGCTGCTCGTACGCCGGATCCACCCGCCCGCCGAAGTGGTAGATCGCGTCGTAACCGCCCCACAGGATCCGCCCGTCCGCGGTCGGCCGGTAGTAGTGGAACTGGTTGCCGTTGTCGGTGAGCCCCTGCCGCTCGGCCCACCCGATCGACGCCCACTGCCCGTCGGAGAGCGGCTCGGTCACGAGCACGTGGTCGTACACGGGCAGCACCCACGGGCGGATCCGCCGCAGCGGCGACGGGAACGCGTTCGTGGCGATCAGCACGCGCCAGGCCCGGACCGTTCCCGATCGCGTACGCAGATCAATCCCGGCGCCGGAACGGCGGAGCCCGGCCACCGGCGACCGGTCGAAGCGCCGCACGCCGAGCCGATCCACGAGCCGCGCCAGGCCGTCGAGCAGCGCGGCCGGGTCGACCAGCCCGCCCGACTCGTGGATCCGCAGCCCGCCGAGGTAGGTCGGCGAGCGGACGTCCGCCCGGGCCGCTTCCGCGTCGAGCAGCGTGACCCGGTCGCCGAGGCGCTCCAGCAGCGCCGCCAGCCCGGCCAGCTCGCCGAGGTGGTGCGGCGCCACCGCGAACGTCGTCTTGCCGACCAGCCGCAGGTCCGCCTC
>KL571361.1:2082-4086 GCA_000715855.1 Actinoplanes liguriensis | reverse complement strand
GTCGGCGACCGTCTTGGCGATCTCCGCGAGGTTGCGCCGCCCGAGTTCGACAAGCCTGTCCAGCTCGCCGGGCCAACGGGCGGCGCCGTGGCCGTGACCGTGGGTGAGCGACTCGCTGAGGAAGCCGCCGTTGCGCCCGGACGCCCCGTAACCGAGGTGCCGCGCCTCCAGGAGCAGCACGTCGGCGTCCGGGTCGTCCTGCTTCGCCTGGATCGCCGCCCACAGCCCGGTGAAGCCGCCACCGACGATCACCAGGTCGGCGGTGGTCCCGTGCGGGACCGGATCGGAGATCTCCGGCGGGAACCGGGAGCTCCAGTAGACCTCCGGCTCGGCGTCCCGAAGACTCACGGAAGCTTCTCGATGAGGTCCGCGGCCGTCCGCAACCCGTCCCGCTCACGGATCGCGGCGCCCACGCCGGCCACCCGTTCCCGCAGCCCCAGTGCGGTGTCCAGGGCCGCGGACAGCTCCTCGTCGGTGAACCGGTAGGTGTCCAGGCGCACGCCGAAGCCCAGCTCGTCCATCCGCTGCGCGTTGTCGTACTGGTCCCAGAAGAGCGGCAGCAGCACCATCGGCTTGCCGAAGTGCAGCGCCTCGGTCGTCGTGTTGTTGCCGCCGTGCGTGATCACCGCGTCGACCTGCGGGAGGATCGACGTCTGCGGGAGGAACTCGGCGCCGTACATGTTCGGGGCCAGCTCGATCTCGGCGTGCAGCGGACCCTTCGACACGATGTAGCGGTGCGGCGTCTTCGCGAGCGCCCCGATCACCCGGCGCATCAGCTCGACGTCGGCCGAGCCGAGGGATCCGAGGCTGAAATAGATCAGCGAGCCCGGGCCCGGGATGTCCGGGACGGTGAACGTCTCGTCGGTCTCCCGCACCGACGAGTCCAGCCGGTGCCACGACGCGTCCAGCGGGCGGGCGCCGGTGTAGTCGGCCTCCTCCGGGAACACGTACAGGTTGAGTGCGCCCTCGTGGATGAACTCCAGGTCGGGCAGCTCGGGGGCGCCGGTGGAGACGACCCACTCGTTGAACGCCTCCCACATCGGGCGGTGGGTCCGGTCGTACTCCGCCAGGAAGTCGTCCCAGCCGGAGGCGTCGTCCTGCGGATAGCCGGAGAAGACCGGCGCGATCCCGGAGCCCTTCACCTCCAGGGGATTGCAGGAGACGATCCGGACGAACGGGACGCCGGCCGTGACCAGCGCCGGGAACGCCACCACGTTGTCCTCGACGATCACGTCGGGCCGCACCCGCGCGATGATCTCCAGCAGTTGCGGCTGGCAGTACTTCGCGCCGGTGATCAGCTCCTCCCAGACCGGCTTGACCCAGGTCTCCAGCTGCTCGATCGTCGGCTTGCGGAACTCCGGCGCGGTGTCGCGGATGAAGTCCTTCCAGAACTGCCCGGCGTCCTGCTCCTCCGCGGACGGCGGCGCGAGATCGACCAGGTCCTCCTCGAAGCCCAGCGCGGTCAGCTTGCCCTTCCAGGACGCCTCGGCCGCGAACACCACCCGGTGCCCGCGCTGCCGCAGGATGTCCCCGATCCCGATGCAGTTGTTCGTCGGCCCGTAGGCGCTCTCGGGCATGAAGAGTATGGTCAGCTTGCGTTCCGGCATGAGCGCTCCACGTGACTCGTCAACTGAACCAGGATTCAAATACGGGGCCGCCCACCCGTCAAGTGTGGAAGAGCAAACGACGATGACGACTCCCCGGAAACGGCGCGCGGACCGCCAGCAGGACCTGATCGAGGCGGCCCGCCGCGCGATGGTCCTGCACGGCACCGACGGCGTGCACCTCAAGCAGGTCGCCGCGGAGGCCGGCCTCACCTCCGGGGCGGTGCTCTACCACTACTCCGACCTGCAGGATCTGCTGCTGGACGCGCATCACGCCGGGATGGAGCGCTTCTACGAGCAGCGGGTCCGGCAGATCGAGCCGGTGGCCGACCCGGTCGAGAAGCTCGTGGTCACCGTCCGGTCCGGGCTGCCGAGCGGGCCGGACGACACCGACGTGCGG
>KL571361.1:1126-1843 GCA_000715855.1 Actinoplanes liguriensis | reverse complement strand
CCGGCCGCAACCGGGTCTACGCCGCCCTGCTCACGACGCTCTACGATCGCCAGGTGTCGATGTACCAGACGATTCTGGAGACCGGCGCGGCACACGGCGCGTTCCGGCTCGCCGACTCCGCGCTGACGATCGGGCGCAACCTGGTCGCCCTCGAGGACGCCTACGGCTACCGGATCGTCGCGCGGCACCCCACGCTCGGCGTCGCCGAGGCCGAGGAGCTGATCCTCAGCTATGCCCGCAGCATGACGGGCAACCCGCTGCGGGTGAAGGGTCGCTGATCGGCGCGTGGACCTGCTAGTTTGCACCCTGATTTGAATTGGAGTTCAACAAAGATGGGGTGCCGATGGAGTCCGCCGAGCTGGTCGCGCTGATCGTCTCGGGAGCGGACGCCCCGCCCCCGGACACGCTCCACCGGTTCCCGGGCCCGGCGCCGGCGCCCGCCCCCGCCACGGAACGCGCGATCACCGTCGACCAGACACACCGCTCGGTCGTCGTCGGCGAGTCCGTCGTCGTGAAGTGGCTCTCCCCGCCCCTGCCCGCGCCGCAGCGTGCCCCGGAGCTGCTCGCGCACCTCGCCGCGGTCGGCTTCACCCGGACGCCCCGGCCGTACGCGGCGCTCTACCGCGGCGCCGACCTGCGGGCGCTCGTGACCGGATTCCTGCCCGGGGCGCTCGACGGCTGGGACTGGGCCACCGACGACCTGCTCGCCGAGCTGGA
>KL571361.1:0-932 GCA_000715855.1 Actinoplanes liguriensis | reverse complement strand
GGGCGGCGCTCGGCTCGCTCGCCGCGGAACTGCACGTCGCGCTGGCCACGCCGTCGCCGGTGCTGCCCGCCCCGGCCGGCGTCTCCGACGTGGACGGCTGGGTGGCGCAGGGCGAGCGGGCGCTGGACGACGCGCTGAAACTTGTCGACGGCGAGGACGGCGCGTGGCTGACCGCTCACGCCGATCGGATCCGGTCGGACCTCGCGCTGCCGGGCCGGCCCGTCACCGTCCAGCGGCTGCACGGCGACCTGCACGTCGGCCAGATCCTGCGGTGGGACGGCGGCTACGCGGTGATCGACTTCGACGGGAACCCGACCGCGCCGCAGGACGCGCTCGAACCGGCCGCCCGGGACGTGGCCCAACTGCTGACCAGCGTCGAGCACGTGGCCGCGATCGCGAACAAGCGGACCGGACACGCCCGCCGGGACGCCGTGCGGGACTGGATCGTCCGGGAGCGGGCGGCGCTGCTCGACGCGTACCGGCCGGTCGCGGGGGCGCTGTTCGACGAGACGCTGCTCGCCGGGTTCGAGACCGCCCAGGAGTGCCGGGAACTCGTGTACGCGGCCCGGTTCCTGCCGCGGTGGCGCTACGCGCCGATGGAAGTGTTGCGTCGCCGCTACTCCGGGGAGTGCTGAATGGATCCGTCGCTGTTCCTGCGTGACCTCGAACAGAAGCCGTCGGCGCTGCTCGCCCTGGCCGCGGCGCTGGACGCCGGCGATCCGTTCGCGGGGCTCACGACGTACCCGAGCCGGGTTTTGATCTTGGGGATGGGCAGCTCGAGGTATGCGGCGCGGGTGGCGGCACTCCGGCTGCGGGTCGCCGGGATCGACGCCTGGGCGGAATACGCCTCGGTGGCGGCCACCCTGCCGCCGCGCCCGGACACCCTCGTCGTGGCGATCTCGGCCGGCGGCGGAAGCCTCGAGACGGTCGAC
>KL571360.1:6997-11092 GCA_000715855.1 Actinoplanes liguriensis | reverse complement strand
CTCGGTGACCGGGTAGACCCGGACGCCGCGGGCCGGGGTGACCACCGGGCGGCAGGCCAGCAGCCCACCGCAGGCGGCGGCACGGGCCGCGGCCGGCCCGACGTCCTGCCGGCCCCAGCGCAGCGCCTCGCCCGGCAGGTCGATCGCGGCCCAGCCGTCGGACGGGACGGTGATCGCGAACGGACGGTCGGCGTGCTCCAGGCGCAGCCACGGCGAGACCTTCGTGCGGACGACGACCAGGTCGTACCCGATCGCGTCGGCGTTCGACACGGTCAGGCCGGCCTGCACCGCCCCGCCCTCGACCAGGTGCGTCTCGTCGGCCGTGATGGTCACCTCGGGGGTCGACTCCGGCCGGTGGCGCAGGTTCAGTGCCGCCCCGATCGCGAACGGCGCGGCCAGCAGCACCAGGTCGACCCGGCCGAGCGCCACCCCGAGCAGCAGCAACAGGCCGGTGAGCAGCACCGAGCGGCCGAGCGCACGAGTCGGCGCCCAGCTCGGAGCGGCCGGTTCAGTCATGCCGCGCGTACGTCGGAAGCGCCCCGCTGGCCGGGGCCGGCACCGCGCTGAGCACCTCCTGCACCACGAACGCCGGGTTCACCTGGCGCAGCCACATCTCCGGGCGCAGCGTGATCCGGTGGGCCAGCGCCGGCACCGCGACGTCCTTCACGTCCTCGGGCACGACGTAGTCCCGCCCGGCCATCGCCGCCCGGGCGCGGGCCAGCAGCAGCAGCGCGAGCGAGCCACGCGGCGACGAGCCGACCAGCACCGCGTTGTGCTCGCGGGTGGCGGCGGCCAGCGACACGATGTAGCGGCCGATCGAGTCCTCGACCGTCACCGACTCCAGCGCGGCCTGCATGACCTGCAGGGTGCGGGCGTCCACGACCGGGGCGAGCTGGGACTCCTCCTGCCGCCGCGACATCCGGCGGCGCATGACCTCCCACTCCTCCTCCGCGGTCGGGTAACCGAACGACACCCGGAGCATGAAGCGGTCGAGCTGGGCCTCGGGCAGCGGGTACGTGCCCTCGTACTCGATCGGGTTGGCGGTCGCCAGCACGTGGAACGGCGGGTCCAGCCGGTGGGTCACGCCCTCGACCGAGACCTGCTTCTCCTGCATCGCCTCGAGCAGGGCGGACTGGGTCTTCGGCGGGGTCCGGTTGATCTCGTCGGCCAGCAGCATGTTCGTGAAGACCGGGCCGGCCCGGAACGCGAAGTCGCCCTTGCGCTGGTCGTAGAGGAACGAGCCGGTCACGTCGGCGGGCAGCAGGTCGGGGGTGAACTGCAACCGCCGGAAGTCCAGCCCCAGCGCCTGCGCGAAGGAGCGGGCGGTCAGCGTCTTGCCCAGCCCTGGCAGGTCCTCCAGCAGGACGTGCCCGCCGGCCAGGATGCCGGCCAGCACCATCTCCAGGGCCTCCCGCTTGCCGACCACGACGCTGTTCACGGCGTCGAGGACGGCTCCGGCCAGGCGCCCGACCTCGTACGGGGGAAGGGCCTGTACGCCTGTCTGCGTCACCGGCGCACCTTTCTCACAGTCGTTCCATCGCTTGTACGTACGTATCCAGGTCCCGCGTCTTCAGCCCGCGCCGCCCCGGGTCGGACAGCACCGCCCAGGCTTCCTCGCCGAGCAGTTCCCGGGCGCGGCCGGGGTCACCGGCCCGGGTGATGCCGTGCCGCAACCGCAGGCGCTCGTCGGCGAGCTCGCCGAGCACCGGCAAGACGTTACGCGCATAGGTGTCCGAGTCGGAGTGCGCCTTGTCGAGAGTTCGCTCCCAGCGGCGCACTGTGGCACGCAACGAGTCGGCGGCACGGGCCGACGCGCCGCCGCTGTTCGCCCCGCCCCGGATCGTGCGGGGCGGACGGACCGCCGCCGCCGCGATCGTGACCAGCCGTAACCCGGCCAGCAGGGCGATCACGAGGAGGAGTGGGGCGTGGACCGAACCGGCCCGCAACGCGGCGACGACCACGACCGTCGCGGCGGCGACCAGGGCCACGTTGCCGACGATCCGGAGGGCCGGCGAGCGGCGTCGCTTCGTCTTCGGCGCGGGCTCCGCGGACGGCGCCGCCGTCATCTCGAAGAGGTCGCTCAGTCCACCGTCGCTCATGCCGGGGCCCCCGCTCCCAGGTCGGCGCGCAGGCGCTCCAGGGCGTTCCTGGCCTGCTGGCGCATCCGGTCGTCAACCGCGTGCGTGGCGTACCGCGCCTCCCGGTACACCTCCATCAGCGCGGCCAGCACGGCCGCGTCCACCTGCTGCTCGGCGAGCAGGCGGCTGATCAGGTCGGTGGGGCTGTCGCCGGGGTGCCGCGGGGTGCCGGCCTCGGCGGCCGCCTGCTCCAGGCGCACCCAGCAGGCGATCACCGCTCGGCGCGGATCCCGGTCGGCGTCGGAGAGCTCCTCCAGGCCGGCGTCGAGCGCGGCGACCAGGTCCTCCGCGGTGTTGCCGGCGCGACGCGGGCCGCGGCGGCCGGTCCGGTTGCGCCGGCGGCGGTTCACGTCACGCAGCAGCGCCCAGGTGAGGATCACCACCATCCCGATCACCAGGATGGTGAGCAGCACGACGGTGACCGTGCCGATCCAGTCCGGCAGGCCTTGGGCGGCCTCGACCGGGGCCTCGGTGGGCTCCACGGCGGACGGGTTCGGCGTGGGCGGCAGCAGCGGGGCCTGGGTGGTGGGCGTGGTGGAATGCGGGGTGATCCGGTCGAGCTGCGGCGACGAGCGCGTGGCGGCCAGCGAGGTCACGAAGAGCAGCGCGATGACGGCGGCCAGGGGCCACCAGCGGCGCAGTTGTACAAGGTCCATGCGGGCTTGTTCAGTTCCGTGACTCGAGGCGGGAATCGGACAGGCGCATCATGCCAGGCCCGCCAGAGCCTTGGCACGAGTGAACACCGCGTCGAGCATGTCGGGAGTGAGCCGGCCGGTGAAGGTGTTCTGCTGGCTGACGTGAAAACACCCGAGAACCGGGGGTACGCCGGGCAGGCTGACCTCGGCTCCGTGCCCGAATCGCGGGCGCGGGACGGGCGGGCTCACGCCGTACGCCGATCTCATCGCCGGCCACCAGGCGGCCCAGGCGAAAGCGCCCAGCGCGACCACCACCCGCAGGGTGGGTTTGATCATCTCCAGCTCGCGGCGGGCCCAGGGCGCGCAGGTGTCCCGCTCCTGGGGCGTGGGCTTGTTGTCCGGCGGCGCGCAGCGCACCGCGGCGAAGATCCGGGTGTGCCGAAGCTCCAGGCCGTCGTCGGCGGAGACGCTGGTCGGCTGGTTGGCGAGGCCGGCCCGGTGCAGGGCGGCGAAGAGGACGTCGCCGGAGCGGTCGCCGGTGAAGATCCGGCCGGTGCGGTTGCCACCGTGCGCGGCGGGCGCCAGGCCGAGGATCGCGATCGATGCGCCGGCGGGGCCGTAGCCGGGGACGGGGCGGCCCCAGTAATCCTGGTCACGGAAGGACGCGCGCTTGACGGCGGCCACCTCCGTGCGCCACTCGACCAGTCGCGGGCAGGCGAAACAATCCGCGATGCGGGCGTCGAGCACGCTCAGCGACGCGGTCTCGGCCGCCTGTGCGGCAACCCCTTCCGGGGTACGCGGTGAGAACTCCGACGGCTGCACCGGACCAGCACAACATCCCATCCGCGTCGTGATGCAACCGGGGGCGGCGTTCCAGGCCCGGAACGCCGCCCCCGATCAAGTACCGCCGCGGATCAGGCCTTGGCCTTCACGCAGAGCAGGTACTTGTCCGATGCGCCGGACGGGCTGGACAGGATCGCAGCGTCCTTGTCGGCCTCGGTGAAGAAGGAGTTGCAGGCGGTGCTGTTCACGTCGTCGACGCCGGGGACCTTGCCGACCACCACGAACTTGGCCTTCGAGTCCGAGCAGTCGACGATGTCGGCCTCGGTCTCGGTCTCCTTGTCGGAGAGCTTCTCGCTGACCGAGATGCAGTCGCCGACCTTGGCGTCCGCGGTCGGGTCGCTGGAGAGCGCCGAGCGCAGGCCGAACTTGAGACCGGCCACCACGATGATGACCGCGATCACGCCGAGGACGCTGAGGATCTTCTTGCCGGCGGACTTCTTCGGCTGGGTCGGCTCGACCGGGGACGGCGGCGGGAAGCC
>KL571360.1:0-6766 GCA_000715855.1 Actinoplanes liguriensis | reverse complement strand
GACAATCGTCCGGTCGTTTGGCAGGCGAGAATAACGACCGGCAGGAGAGTCGCGCGACCCCGTTCTAGCTGGGGTTATCTGAGAACGCTCCGGAACCGCTGTGACTTTGCTGGGAAAATCACACGGTGTGCCGCGCTGACGACCCAGGGGCAGCGAAAAGTGGCTGAACGGGCAGCCTGAGCCACCCGTTCAGCGCGTGGCCAGGCCGAACGCGATGCCGTCCAGGATGTCGTGCTCGGAGGCGATCACCGTGTCGTGGCCGGACCGCTCCATGATGATCCGCATGATCAGCGCGCCGGCGCCGATCACGTCGGCCCGGCCCGGGTGCATCACGGGCAGCGCCAGCCGCTGCTCGACGGTCATCGCCAGCAGCTCCCCGGTGACCCGGGTGACCGTCTCGCGGCTGATCTCGCTGTGGTGGATGCGGGCCGAGTCGTACTCCGGCAGCTCGTGCGCGAGCGCGGCGACCGTGGTGACGGTGCCGGCCAGCCCGACCAGGGTCCGCGCCTCGCGACCCGGGACCGCGGCCAGCGCGGTCTCCACCGCCGCGGTCACGTCCTTCTCCGCGGCGGCCAGCTCGTCCGCGGCAGGCGGGTCGCCGTGCAGGTGACGCTCGGTCATCCGGACGCAGCCGATGTCCATCGAGATGGCCTGCTCCACCGAATCCGTGCCGGTGACGAACTCCGTGGAGCCGCCACCCAGGTCGAAAACCAGGTAGGGCCCCGGAACGGCGAGGCCCTTCACCGCGCCGAGGAACGAGAGCGTGGCCTCCTCCGCGCCGGTGATCACCTCCGGATCGACGCCGAGCACGCCACGGACCATGTCCCGGAAGTCCTGCGCGTTCGAGGCGTCCCGTGAGGCGGAGGTGGCACACATCCGTACGGCGACCGCTTCTGATCTCTTGATCTCGGCGGCGTAGCCGACGAGGGCGAGGCGGGTGCGCTCGATCGCGGCGGGCGACAGCATGCCGGTCCGGTCGACGCCCTCGCCCAGACGGACGATCTCCATCGTGCGGAGCACGTCGGTGAGCCGGTCACCCTCGACGTCGGCGATCAGGAGACGGATCGCGTTCGTCCCGCAGTCGATCGCGGCGACCCTCATAGGTGCAGCAGCATTCTCGTGTTCCCCAACGTGTTCGGCTTGACCCGCTCCAGGTCCAGGAACTCGGCGACACCCTCGTCGTACGACCGCAGCAGTTGCTCGTAGACGGCGTGCGGCACCGGCGCGCCGTCGATCTCGGTGAACCCGAACGCGCCGAAGAACCGGGTCTCGAAGGTCAGGCAGAACACCCGGCGCACGCCGAGCTCCCGAGCCTGGTCGAGAAGCGCCGTGACGATCCGATGACCGAGTTTGTGCCCCCGGTGGTCGGGGTGGACGGCGACCGTGCGGATCTCCGCCAGGTCCTCCCACATCACGTGCAGGGCGCCGCAACCGACAACCTTGTCGTCCTCGTCGACCGCGACCCAGAACTCCTGCACGGACTCGTAGAGGGTGACCGTGGCCTTGCTGAGCAGCCGCCGATCCGTCGTGTACGTGTCGACCAGCGCCCGGATCGCCTTCACGTCCCCGGTGCGGGCCCGGCGGATCAGCATTCGTCTTTTTTCACACACGGGCCGTCGATCCACCAAGGCTCGACCGCGTCGCGGACCTCGTCGCCGAACGGGTTCACCCCGCGGCCCGCGGCCAGCGCGTGCCCGAGCTGCACGTGCAGGCACTTCACCCGGTCCGGCATGCCGCCCGCGGACACGTTGCGGATCTCCGGCACGTCCTCGATCGCCTGGCGACGGTCCAGATAGTCCTGGTGGGCCTTCGCGTAGTGCGCCGCGAGCTCGGGATCCGTGCTCAACCGCTCCTGCATGTCCCGCATCACGCCGGCCGACTCCAGCCGGCTGCACGCGGCGGTGGCATGTGGACAGGTCAGGTAGTACATCGTGGGGAACGGCGTGCCGTCGTCGAGCCGCGGTGCGGTCTCCACCACGTCCGGGTTCCCGCACGGGCAGCGGTGCGCGATCGCCCGGGTGCCGCGGGGACGGCGGCCGAGCTGGGCCGCCACGATGTCGAGGTCGGCTGGGGTCGGTTCTTCCATCAGTTCGAGGGCTCCGCGTCGGCGGCTCGGACGCTGTTCCACAGCGTGTCGTACCAGCGGTCCGGGACGGCCGCCGGGGCTTTCTGGTCGGAGTCGCGGGCCGCGCCGAGCGGGTCGTTGATGACCAGCAGAGGGGCCTCACCACGACGTACGTAATAAAGCTCTTTCCGGGCCTGAATCCGGATGTACTCCGGGTCGCGCCACTTGTCCAGCTCGCTGGAGGTCGCCGCGATCTGCGCCTTCTGGGCGGCCTGCGCGCGCTGCAACTGGGCGATCTCCGACTCCTGCTGGAGATAGACCCGGATCGGATACGTATAGGCCAGCGCCAGCACGACGAAGACCGCCAGCAGGATCGTGGCCCGGCCGGTCAGCGCGCGGGGACGCGGGGCGTCGGTGCGCCGGGCCGCGGGACCACCGGACTGCGAGGTGCGCCGCGAGCCGGTCGGCCTGGCAGTGCGCGAGGTCGGGACCCGGACGGTCGGGCGGGCGTCCACCCGGATCGTGCCGGTGTTGCGGGTGCGGGACGACGTGCCGGGGCGACCAGTCGTGCCACCCGAGCGACGGGACGGACCCTGACCGCTCGGCATGCGACGCTGTGTCATCTCCACCCCTCCCCCACAACCGTCACGGATTGTGGCACCCGAGTGGGCCCGGGTGCCACTTCACCATGATGGCCGGTCGGGTGTTACGCGACCCGGTAACGCGGGAACGCACCCGCACCGGCGTAACGCGCGGCGCTCTCCAGCTGCTCCTCGATGCGCAGCAGCTGGTTGTACTTCGCGACCCGGTCGGAACGCGCCGGGGCACCGGTCTTGATCTGGCCGGAGCCGACCGCGACGGCCAGGTCGGCGATCGTGGTGTCCTCCGTCTCACCGGAGCGGTGCGACATCATCGTCTTGAAACCGGCCCGGTGGGCCAGGTCCACGGCGTCCAGCGTCTCGGTCAGCGAGCCGATCTGGTTCACCTTGACCAGCACCGCGTTGCCGGCCGCCTCGGCGATGCCGCGGGCGATGCGCTGCGGGTTCGTGACGAACAGGTCGTCGCCGACGATCTGGATCTTGTTGCCCAGCTCCGCGGTCATCGCGCTCCAGCCGGCCCAGTCGTCCTCGGCCAGCGGGTCCTCGATGGAGACGATCGGGTAGTCGGCGGCGAGCTTCGCGTAGTAGGCGATCATCTCGTCGGTCGACTTCGGGGCGCCCTCGAAAACGTACGCCCCGTCCTTGTAGAACTCGGTCGCGGCGACGTCCATGGCCAGCACGATGTCGCTGCCCAGAGAGAAGCCGGCGGCCTGGACGGCCTCGGCGATCAGGTCCAGCGCGGCGGCGTTGGCCGGCAGGTTCGGCGCGAAGCCGCCCTCGTCGCCCAGGCCGGTGGAGAGGCCCTTCTTCTTCAGCACCGACTTCAGCGCGTGGTAGACCTCGGCGCCGGTGCGCAGCGCCTCACGGAAGGTCGGGGCGCCGATCGGGGCGATCATGAACTCCTGCACGTCGACGTTGGAGTCGGCGTGCGCGCCACCGTTGACGATGTTCATCATCGGGACCGGCAGGACGGCGGCGTTCGGGCCACCGACGTAACGGAACAGCGGGAGCTCGGCGGAGAGCGCGGCGGCCTTGGCGACGGCCAGCGAGACGCCCAGGATCGCGTTGGCGCCCAGCTCCGACTTGGTGTCGGTGCCGTCCAGGTCGAGCATCTTCTGGTCGATCAGGCGCTGCTCGCTCGCCTCGTAACCGATCAGCTCGTCGGCGATCTTGTCCTCGATGTTGGCGACCGCCTTCTCGACGCCCTTGCCGAGGTAGCGGCCCTTGTCGCCGTCACGCAGCTCGTGCGCCTCGAACGCGCCGGTGGAGGCGCCGGACGGAACCGCGGCGCGGCCGACGGTGCCGTCGTCCAGGCCGACCTCGACCTCGACGGTCGGGTTGCCACGGGAATCCAGGATCTCGCGGGCGACGATCGCTTCAATGGTGGCCATTTGTGGTGTCGCTCCCTAAGCGTTGTACGAATACCGTTTCGGTCCGCGACCCTGCGGGCCGACCACGCCAGTGAGCGTATCGAGCCGACCAGCCGCACGTTCGGCCGCCCGGCCAAGTTCACCGGCCGGTATGCCTCAAGACCGCGGCCCGCCTGCCGAAACAGGGGGCACTATGAGCAGCAGCCTGTTTCCCGAGGACGGCTCACGCGTCGAGATGGAAGCCGAAGGCGATATCCGCCCCGGCGTCCGGATCGTGACCGCCACCGACACGGCCGTCACCGTTTCGCTCCCCCGCGCCCACATGCCGCTGAAGGGCTCCACGGTGATCCTGCGCTGGGCCGCGGCGCCCCGCGGACGGTATGTGGTCTCCGCCATCGTCGCCACCACCGACGAGAACCGCGCCGAGCTGCGCCTGACCGGTGCGCCGGAGATCGTCCAGAACCGGCTCTACGTGCGCGGAGGCGGCGGCGAGCCGATCGTGATGACCCGATCCGGGCACCCCGACGCGATCGGCTTCATCCACGACATCAGCGAGCGCGCGGTGCGCGCCCACTTCACCGACGTCGAGGTGCGTCCCGGGCACGAGGTGGACCTCCGGGCCCAGCTCGGCGGCGACGAGGTGGAGTTCACGGCGACCGTGACGAAGGCCAGCGCGATGCGGCAGCAGGTGCCGGTCCGCGGGCCGCTGTCGGTGGAGATGGTCGCCCTCTACGACCCGTCCGAGTCGGATGCGAAGATCATTCGACGTTATGTCATGCGGTATCAACTCATGATGCGCACCAAAACCGCCGAGTCGGCCTGAAAACAATTCCCGGCCTTTATCGACTGACATATATCGTTTGCGCGCGGCAGGACGCTGGACCAGGGTGAGGGACGTGGCCCGCAGTCGATTCCTGAATGCTTTCCTGGCCGTCGGCGCGCTGCTCGCCGCGACCGCGTGCACCGATCTCGACCAGGCCAGCGCGGCCGGGGTCGGTCCGGCCGACGCCGTCGCGCAGGTCGCCGGCCAGATCGCGGACTCGTCCGGGCTGACCTACACCGCGACCTACCGCCTGGGTGACGGGGGCACCGCGACAATCATTCAAGACTCTTCCCGTACGGCGTACCGCTGGCCCGGAGGTCTGCTGATCGTCACGCCCACGGCCACCACACGGTGTGCTTCCACCTGCGTGGAGTCCGCCCCCGGCGCGGCCGAGCTGCCCCCGGCCACCGGCATGATCACGCCGGACGCGGTCGAGGCGAAACTCCGGGCGGCCGCCGCGGACCCGTCCCTGGAGATCACCGAGCGGGACACCACCATCGCCGAGCGGCACGCCGCCTGCGTGAAGCTGACCGGCGGCTTCGAGGTGTGCGTGACCGGGGACGGCGCGCTGGCGGCCTTCACCGGTGTCCTGGCCGGCGTGAAGCTGGACATGACCCTCACCGAGTTCACCGCCACCGCCGACGCCGCCGGCTTCCACCCCAGCCCGGCAACCTGACCCAGCCCGGGCCGCGACGGCCGGCACGGGCCGGGAGGCAACGCGGCCCACGGCTCGAGCTGGCCCCCACCGTGGTTTTGCGGGCTGGATAACCACGGCCAGGCCCAGCCCGGACCGCGACGCCCAGCACCAACCTGGTGACACCGCGACCTACCGTCCCAGCTGGCGCCCACCGTGGTTATGCGGGCTGGACAACAACGGTGAGGGCCGGCCGGGAGGGTGACGTGCGGCGTCGGGGTGGGTGGTGGGGTTTCGGGGTCAGACGCCGAGGAGGGTGCGGAGGTGGCGTGGGGGCGGGGAGCCGTGCGCCAGCATCGCGTCGTGCCAGGCCTTCGGCGTAGCGCCGAACGGACGGGCCGCAGCGATCGCCGCCACCTCGGTGTAGCCCACGAAATACGTCGAGAGCTGGGTCGAGGTGAGCAGCGCCCGCCGCCACTTGCCGGCCGCCTCGCCCTCCTCCTGGAAGCCACGCCCGGTCATCAGCGCCATCGCCTCCGACTCGGCCAGGCCCTCGCAGTGCGTCAGCTGGTCGATGATCGCGTTCAGGCTCATCCGGAGCTGCATCTTGAGCTGCTGCATCCGCACGGCCGGGCCGCCGAAGCCGAGGCCGACCATCATCTCCTCGGCGTAGACCGCCCAGCCCTCGACGAACGGCCCGGACCAGCCCAGCGCGCGGACCGGGCTGCTGCCCCGGAACCGGCGGGCGTGCGCGAGCTGCAGGAAGTGACCCGGCATGGCCTCGTGGACGGTGAGATTCCGGATCATCTCGTTGTTGTACTCCCGGTAGAAGCTGAGAACCCGCTCGGCGGACCAGCCGGACGGCGCCGGGGCGATGCAGTAGAACGTCGGCACGTCCGCCGTCTCCAGCGGGCCGGGCGGGTCGCAATAGGCCACCGCGACACCCCGGGCGAACTCCGGCATCTCCTCGATCACGCACGGATCGTCCACCAGCGACACCGCGTCGTGCGCGCGGACGAACTCGGTCGCCTCGTCCATCGTGACCTTGGCCAGGCCGACGATCGTCTGATTGTCCGGATGACGGCCGGCGATGGAGTCCAGCGCGCGGCGGACCGTCTCGTCATCCGCCTTGCCGCCGACCATCTCGGCGGCGACGGCGCGCAGCTCGGCGCCGACCCGGTCCAGATTCGCCTGGGCGCGGCTGAGAACCTCGGACGCGGAGAGCTCGGTGTCCAGCGTGTGCCAGAGCCGCGTCTGTCTCTTATACACATCTCT
>KL571359.1:56355-57645 GCA_000715855.1 Actinoplanes liguriensis | reverse complement strand
GAGATGTGTATAAGAGACAGGATACAGGAAGTCCGCGCCCCACACACACGAAGACAACCCGACTACCAGGAAAAACCCGACAACCCATCTGCGCGTACGTCGTGACGGGACAGCCGGCGCAGCACTCATCCCGCCAGGGTAGCGACCAAGATCCATCCCAACCGCACAGCGCCCTTCAGGTGGCGCTCGCACGCGGGGTGGTGACGATCATGCGACCACGCTCCGGGGTGACCACCCTCCGGAGCTCGGCATCGGTCAACAGAATGACCGGGGCGATGCGGTGCGGCGAGTCCGAGCGCCACCCTGGCAGCGCCGCCACGACGATTCGCCACGCGTCATCCGGGCGGCCATCGCGGACCATCCCGCGAGCCTGATCAATCGCGGCCTGGAACTCCGGCGGCTCGGGAAGCACCGGCGGCGGGACCGTGCCGTCCATCTCGCCTTCGGTGAGAACGCTCGCGAGCAGACGCCGGTGCGACGGATCGAAGTCCCGCTGGACGAACAGCGGAATCGCCTCGGCCCGGACCAGTTCCGAGCCGACTGCCCGCACCACGTGCGGGTGCCCGAGGATCCGGTTGCGGATCTGGTGGTGCACGAGGTGCGGCCGGAGAAACGCGGAGAGAATGACGCCCAGGTAGACGCCGGCGCCCGAGCCCTTCACGGCCGCCCGTTCGAACGCGTCGGCCGCGGCTTCGACGTCACCGCGCAAGGCCAGATCCCGCCCCTCGGCGACCAGGTCCTCCGCGCCTTCCGGGTGGACCGGGTGACCTTCCGCACCGCGCAGGCGTTCGTAGGAGGCGC
Source organism: Actinoplanes liguriensis (assembly GCA_000715855.1). Classification (GTDB taxonomy): domain Bacteria; phylum Actinomycetota; class Actinomycetes; order Mycobacteriales; family Micromonosporaceae; genus Actinoplanes; species Actinoplanes liguriensis. The sequence continues at coordinate 56,844 of KL571359.1, read as the reverse complement.
GCTCGTCGTCGATCAGCGCGGCGAATGATGCCATGCGGTCACCGAGGCCGGGATACCAACTGGCCCAGACGTAGGCGGCCCACTCACCCTCCGCGTCCACGTCGCCCGGATCGAGCAGCCAGTACTGGGCGTCGCCCACACCGGAGATCAGGAGCGACCGTGCGACGATCTCGTCAGCTTCGTCGAACTCCTCGGGTTCCCCGGCAAGGTCCGCCACGAGTTCCGGCTCCACGTCGCGGACCCAGCCGATCTCGTCGGTGGTCCGCATCGTGTCCATGAACGGTCCCGGCTTCAGCCAGCCGTCGGAAGCTTCGAGAAACGCCCGGTAGCTGGGCGGAAGCACGATTCCGAGGCGCGCCTCGACGGCGGCGAGCTGGTCGGGCAGAGCACCGTCGAAGCCGAGCCAGCCGTTCGCCCGCTGCCCGTCGCTGACGTCGTCGAGCGATTCAGGTTCCGCGGTCCTCAGCACCTGTCTCTTATACACATCTC
>KL571359.1:54332-56243 GCA_000715855.1 Actinoplanes liguriensis | reverse complement strand
GCGCGGGTGCAGCGGGTCACGTAGGGCAGCTTGACCTCGTCGTGCTCGGCCAGGTCCGGGTGGGAGTTCAGCAGCTCGGTGACGTTGCCGAGCAGCTCGGCGCGCTCCGGGTCCGGCAGGACGATCACGTAGCTGCGGGAGGCGACCATGTCCAGCAGCGCCGCGCGGCTCATCGTGTGCACCCAGCGGAACTCGGCCCGTTCGAGGTGGGCGAACGGCGCGGCCAGGGCCGGTGAGGTGTCCAGGTCCTGCCGGCTGTGGTGATGGAGGATGTCGTCGAGCTCGGCGACCCACGGCTCGTTGTCGTCGCGGATGTTCCAGACCAGGCCGAGCGTTCCGCCGGGCCGCAGCACCCGGGCGATCTCCGGGATCGCACGGGACGGCTCGACCCAGTGCCAGGCCTGGGCCATCACCGCGGCGTCCGCCGACGCGTCCGGCAGCGGGATCCGCTCGGCGGAGCCCTCGTGCACCGCGGCGCCCGGCACCACTTCGGCCAGCTGTTCCCGCATACCCTCGGAGGGTTCGACGGCGATGGCGTCGAAACCGGCAGTGACCAGCAGCTCGGTGAACTTCCCGGTGCCCGCGCCGAGGTCCAGGACGGTCCTGGCGGACGCCGGGACCAGCCAGTCCACCGCCGTTTGCGGGTACGTCGGCCGCCCCCGCCGGTATTCCTGGGCGGCCGCCCCGAACGACGACGCGTGCTGCCGGCGCTGCTGATCACTTGGCGATGAGGTCACGGGGGCAACATATGTCATGTCGCCCCCGCCGGCATGATCAAGGTCGGCCGTCGGCCCCGCATTTGACGATGATCCGGATGCAGTCGTTGACCCGGCGCGCCATCTCGTCGACCGGCCACGCGTTGAAGAAGTCGCCGTGCATCGTGTAACCGCCGCCGGACGCGAGCCGCAGCCGGGCCGGGTCGCCGTTCACCGGGTACCGCATCACCTGGCGCAGCTTCGGCACGACGACCGGGTGGCTGGCGGGGCAGGCATTGCCGACCGGGTACGCCATGTGGCTCTTGTGGTCGGCGGAGTCCAGGTTCCGGCCGTCCCAGCAGTGCGGGAAGTCGAGGTACGACTCCAGCATCGACCCGGCCGGGCAGTTCACGAAGTCGCTCAGCGGGTTGACCTCACCGTGGTGCAGGCAGGACCACCGCGCGATGGTGTTGTCGGCGGGCCCGGTCGCTTTCGCGTTTCCGGCCACGATCCGCAGCCCGAGCGGGAACGGCTGGGTCTGCGCGATGAGTGCGTCCGACACGCCCTCGCCGAGGTAGTAGAAGATGCCGGTGACGGGCTCGACCGGAACGTTGTCCTGGTAGAGCGTCGGAATCCAGTAGGACGACTTGTCGATCGACGGGTTGCAGTTGCTGTTCGCGTTGATCAGGTCGTTGACCGTCGTCGACGCGTTGGTGACCTCGCTGCCGAAGAAGCTGTGCATGTGCGAGGCGCCGGGCAGGTTCGGGAAGACGATCGGGTCGTCCGGCAGCCGGTGGGTGAACGGGCAGTCGGCGAGGAATTCGGCGACCCGCACCGCGCCGGGCGGAATGGTCGGCGTCGTCGTGCCGCCGCCGGTGCCGTAGACCTGGAACTCGGTGAGCGAGACACCCCACTGCGTGGCGCGAACGGTGGTGGTGAGCCGCACGTATCGGCCGGTGCCGGTCACCGCGACCGTCTGGCGCCCACCGGTCCCGCTGGTGGTGCTGTAGCGGGTGGTCCAGGAATTGCCGTCGGCCGAGGTCGCGATCACAAACGATGTCGCGTACGCCGTCTCCCAGTCCAGTGTCACCGACGAGATCGTGGCACTGGCGCCGAGGTCGACCTGCAGCCACTGCGGATCGGTGAACGCGCTCGACCAGCGGGTGCCCGCGTTGCCGTCCACGGCGTTCGAGGCGGGGAAGGCCGCCGATTCGAC
>KL571359.1:50927-54114 GCA_000715855.1 Actinoplanes liguriensis | reverse complement strand
CGCCGATTCGACCGACGACGCCGTGGCGGTACGCCCCTGGGAGAGCAGGGCGTCGGCGGCGCTTGCCGCGTTGGCGGCGATCAGTACGTATGCGGTGAGTGCCGCGGCTACCGCGGCGGCGAGCAGGGGACGTTTGCGCATGGGCGATGAGCCTTTCCAACCACAGGAGGACGGGGGCGTGTAAAGAAAGCGCTCTCTTGCCCGCCACTGTGAACGGCGTGTTAACCGGTGTCAATGCGCCGAAACCGCTTCCGGGGACCTAGCCGCAGGTCAGCGCATCGCCCTCGGCGCAGTTCCGGTAAGTGGGGAGGACCTCCCCACTTCGGGCCGCCGACGCTCACCGTTTCCCCTTAAATTGACAAAAGTCAATTGGCACGGTGGCGTACGGCAAGTTCCGGCACCCAGGATCGGTGATCAGACAGCCCGCCCCGACCGGAGAGCGGGCCGTACCGAGGAGTCTGGATGACCGCCACCACCGCCGTCCGATCCCTGTTCGCCGCCGCGATCGCCACCGCAGCCGTCGCAATCGGCATGGCCGCCCCGGCCGCCGCCGCCCCCGCCGACAAGCCCGCCGTCCTGTCGAGCTTCACCCAGACCAGCGCGACCAGCTACAACACCTGGCTCGCGGCCCGCAACAACCAGGGCGCCTGGTCCGCGTACGCCTTCGACTGGAGCACCGACTACTGCTCGTCCAGCCCGGACAACCCGCTCGGTTTCGACTTCACGCTGTCGTGCGCCCGGCACGACTTCGGCTACCGCAACTACAAGGCGGCCGGCCAGTTCGACGCCAACAAGAGCCGCCTTGACTCGGCGCTCTACGAGGACCTCAAGCGCAAGTGCGCCACCTACTCGTCGGCCGTCCGGCCGGCCTGCACCGCGCTGGCCTGGACGTACTACCAGGCCGTCTCGGTCTTCGGTTCGTTCGCCTCGGTCTCCGACGCCGACATCGCCGCGGCCGCGAAGCTGAAGACCGCCGCCTGATCCCGCTCAGAAGGTGGTCTGCGACAACACGTCGTTGACCACCTTCTGCGCGGTGGCCTTCTGCGCCGGCACGGTGCGGGCATCCACGCCCACCTGGTATTTCACGCCGGAGGCCGGGTCGGTGAAGAAGTGACTGAGCTCCAGTTGGTATCGGCCGGCGCCGTTCTTCGCGGTCTGCCGGAACCGGGTGTCGTCGTCGGCCCGCCGCACGCCGTCCGTGTCGACGAACCAGTCCTTGTCGAGTTGCTTCCGATCGGCGGCATCGCACGCCGCCGGGCACCTGCGAAGGATGATGCCGGCCCGTTCGTTCTTCTCGGTCTTCTTGTCGAAGCAGACCATGGCGTCGGTCTCCGGAAGATCGATCTTTCCCTGTACGCAGGTCCAGTCGTCCGGGATCCGGAATGCGAACGGCCATTCACTCGAGGTGGCCGTCGACGTCTCCTCGCCCTGGCCGAACGTGGCGCCCACGAGCTTGCGGTCCGGTGCGTCCTCGCGAAGCCCGGTCCCGGCAGCGGCGCTCCGGGACGACTCGGGGAACGTCGGCACCGCGGGGCCGGTCGGCGCGACCGGGAAGGCCGGGGCCTCGAATCGTGACGGCGACGGCGACGGGGGGCTCGCGGCCGGGAGGGCGAATCCGGGCCGGGAACCCAGGTTCGTGAAACCGGCCAGTCCCGCCGCGAGCAGCCCGGTGACGGCGACCGCGTTGATCACGACGGTCGCGGCGACACCCGGGTAGCGCTGCGGCGAGGTCCCGAGCGCGCCCCGCATGAAGGCGATCAGCGGCGCCCGGTACTCCAGCGAGACGGCCTGCCCGGGCCCGAGCTGGACCGGCAGGTCGGCCTTACCGGCCCGGGGCGGGAGGAGGTACGGCACGTGGACGTGCACCAGATGCGAACCGGGATTCACCGGCACGACGACGCGGCGCTTCCAGCCGGCGCGCACCCGCTGCCCGTCGATGGTCAGCACCGGCTTGCGAATCCCGAACAGGAACGCGATCGGCGCGTACCGCATCGTCACCGCGACGGTCGCGGTCCCGTAGGCCGCCTCCGCCTCCGGGTAGGTCTCCACCCGCGGAACGCCGTAGACACCCGGTTGCGCGCGGGGATACACAGGCGGCGGCGCAAAGTCGACCACCGGCGCCGGGGCATGGTCGACCGCCGGCGGCGCCGCATGGTCGACCGCCGGCGGCGCGGCATAGCTGACCGCCGGGGGCGGCGCGTAACCGTCCGGCTGCGCCTCGTCCCACGACGGGAACGACGCAAACGATGGATACGACGAATGTCCCTGACTCATCGCGATCTCCCCCTGGCCGCCTCTGCCTACGCCAGGGAACACACCGGAACACCCCCATCCGGTTCGATGCCGTACCGCGAAATCCCGAAGTTGACACCCGTCCGTGGCCTAGCCACGCAGGAGGGCGAGCGCGGCCCGGCCCACCCCTGTCGTCGCCACGGACTCGCGGACCAGGACGTGGATCCGCCGCACCGGCGTCGGCCGGACCACCGGCACGAGCACCACCCCGGGTGGCGGCTGTTCGGCCCCGAGCGCGGGCAGGACGGTGATGCCGATGCCGGCCGCGACGAACGCGAGCGCGGCCCGGTAGTCGTGCGCCTCGATGTGGAACGCCGGCTGGAACCCGACGGCCGCGCACGCGTCGAGCGTCACCTGCCGGCACCGCCCGTGCACGAAGTCGTTGTCGATCCACCGCTCCTTCTCCAGCTCGGCGAGCTCGACCTCGTCGCGTCCGGCGAGGCGATGACCGCCGGGAAGAACGACGACGTACGGATCGTCGCGCAGATGCTCGGTCCGGCAGCCCGCCCGCCGCGGGGTCTCGTCGCCGGCCACGACCAGCTGGATGTCGGGCCGGTCGTCGAGCCGGTCCGGGAGGTCGTCGCAGAGTCGCAGGTCGAGCCGCACCCCGGGGAACTGCCGCGTCAGCCCCTCCACCAGGGCCGGCATCCAGACGATCCCGGCCGACGGGAAGTACGCGACCGACAGCGACCCGGTCCGCCCCGAACGCAGATCGGCGACGAGCGCCTCGGCCTCACCGACCCGTGCCAGCAGCTCGTCGGCCTCGGCGGCGAGCGCGAGCCCGGCCGACGTCGGGCGCAGCCCTCGACCGGCGCGTTCGAGCAGCACCAGCCCGGTCTCGCGCTGCAGCGCGGCGAGATGCTGGCTGATCGCCGACGGGGTGTACCCGAGATTC
>KL571359.1:49872-50662 GCA_000715855.1 Actinoplanes liguriensis | reverse complement strand
GACCACCGACCGGAAGATGCGCAGGCGATGCAGGTCCAGCATGGCGGCACTCTACAGCCGGACTGAACGAAAGGGCAGAACGGTGAATCAGCGCTGAAGCAGGCGAGTGGCTCCGGGGCGGCGAGGCCGGGATGCTGCCGGCGAGCCGCTCCTGGCCGATCCGGGCATCCCGGCGGCCGATTCCGCTTAGCCTCCGGATTATGCGAGAAACACCCCGACGATTCGGTACGGCGTTGGCCGCGCTCGCCGCGATCATCGTCACCGCCGTCCCCGCGGCGGCGGCCACTCCGCGGCCGCAGGCGCCGGACTGGGCGCAGGACGGTCACGACGCCACGCACGACGGCTTCAACCCGGACGAATACCAGATCACCGCCGGTACGGTGGGCCGGCTCGTGCAGCACTGGTCGATCTCCACCACCGCGGGCGCGGTCCAGCAGCAGGCGCCGATCGTGCTGGGCTCGCAGCTGTTCGTGGCCGACAGCACGGGCATCAGCTCGTACAACGCGACCACGGGTGTCGCGGACTGGCAGTTCCCGCTGCCCAAGGCCGACACCCCGACGGCGCCGGCGCTGGCGGCCGACGGGCAGAGTCTGCTGGCATACCTGCGTACCGGCGAGTTGGTCGCCCTGGACACCGCGACCGGCTCGGTGCGCTGGCGCAGCCCGGTCCCGTCCAGTGCCCCGGCCGGGCGGCTGCTGCTCGACGGCGGGGTCGCGCTCGCCGGTGGGAACGACGGCGAGCACCTCGGCGCGTGGGCGTTCGACGTCGCGACCGGCAAGCCGCTGTGGCA
>KL571359.1:49226-49648 GCA_000715855.1 Actinoplanes liguriensis | reverse complement strand
CCTCGACCCGCAGTGGCCGGTAGCCGACGGCAAGATCCTGCTGACCCGGCCCTACCAGGGTGGCGTCCAGGCCGTCGACCTCGCCACCGGCCGCGTCGCGTGGGAGAGCGACCGGGACTGGTTCGGCTACGCGGCCGACCCGACCGGCCGGTACTTCCTGGTCGGGCAGGACGCCGAGCTGTCCGAGGTGCGCGCCGACTCCGGCCGCGTCGTGTGGCAGCGTTCCGGGCTGTGGGGTTCGGTCGCGGTCGACCACGACCGGGTCTACGCCGGCGTCGAGGACGAACCGGACATGATCGCCGCCCTCGACCTGGTCACCGGGGAACCGCAGTGGCGGCTCGCGGCCGGGGTGATGCCGTCGGTCGCGGGTGGGCTGCTGTGGGCGAGTCACTCCAGCGCGGAGGACGGGTGGCTGCTCGAGG
>KL571359.1:47138-48993 GCA_000715855.1 Actinoplanes liguriensis | reverse complement strand
CGGGCCGGTGGGCCGGACCGCGCGGTGGTCTCCCGGGGATGGCTCTACACGACCGACGGGGCTACTTTGCGCGCCTTCACCGTGGCCTGACAGCGGTAGGGTGATGCATGGGCGTCATCGACGATCTTGAAAGTGAGCAGGACGCGCTGAGCGCGGTGCTGGCCGATCTGAGCGCGGATGACTGGAAACGCCCCTCGTCGGCGGCCGGCTGGACCGTGGCGGACGTGGTGCTGCATCTCGCCCAGACCGAGGAGGCCGTGGTCGCCTCGGCCGCGAACGATCCGGCCGGGATCGACTGGCGCCGGTTCGGCGACACCGTCGACGACGGGATGGACGCCATGGTCCGGGCCGACCCGGCCACTCCGGAGCAGGTGCACGCCCGGTGGCAGACCGCGCGACGGGCCGCGGTCGCCGCGCTGCGAGCCGCCGACCCGACCCGCCCGCTGCGCTGGGTGACCACCTCGCTCAAGCCGCGGACGCTCGCGACGACCCGGCTCGCCGAGCACTGGGCACACGCGCTGGACATCACGGTCCCGCTCGGCCTGGACTACCCGGACACGGCGCGGCTCCGGCACGTGGCCTGGCTCGGGCACAGCACGTTGCCCTATGCGTGGCATCTGGCCGGGCAGGTCGCCGTACCCGTCTATTGTGATTTGACCGGTCCTGACGGCTCCCGGTGGGAGTTCGGCGATCCGCGGTCCGAGTCGGCCATCGCCGGCGCGGCGGGCGCGTTCTGCCGGGTGGGCGCCCAGCGCCTGGCCCCCGCCGAGTCGGGTCTGCAGACTCGCGGCCCGCACGGCGAGGAGGCCCTGCACCTGCTGCGCAACTATGCCGTGACGTGACGCCCCGCGGTCACGGCAGGGCGTTGAGGAACGGCTCGTGGCTGTTCCGGAACTCCCAGCCGTAGTACCTGTCCCAGTTGATCGACCAGGTCATCAGGCCGCGGAAGTCCGGGCTGGTGCCGCTGCGCGGGGTGTACGAACCGCAGTTCACCCCCTTGACCAGGCACGTCACCGCCTGCTGGACGGCGGCCGGGGCGACGTACCCGTTCCCGGCGCTGACCGAGCTGGGCGCGCCGAACGCGACCTGGTCCTCGCGCAGCGCGGGGAACATGTTCGCGGTGTTGCCGGCCACCGGGAAGCCGGCGAGCATCATGTCGGTCATCGCGATGTGGAAGTCCGCGCCGCCCATCGAGTGGTACTGGTTGTCCAGTCCCATGATCGAGCCGGAGTTGTAGTCCTGGACGTGCAGCACGGTGAGGATGTCCCGCAGCGCGTAGATCACCGGCAGGTAGGAGCCGGCGCGGGGGTCCTGGCCGCCCCACGGGCCGGAGCCGTAGTACTGGTAGCCGAGCTGGACGAAGAACGTCTCCGGGGCCATCGTCAGCACGAACCCGGCGCCGTAGCGGGCCTTGAGCGACTTGACCGCGCTGATCAGGTTCACGATCACCGGGGTGGTCGGGTTCTTGAAGTCGGTGTCCCCCGTGTTCAGCGACAGCGAGTGACCCTCGAAGTCGATGTCGACGCCGTCCAGGCCGTACCTGTCGATGATCGCGCTGACCGAGCTGACGAACGTGTCCCGGGCCGCGGTCGTGGTGAGCTGGACCTGGCCGTTCGCCCCGCCGATGGAGAGCAGCACCTTCTTGCCGGCCGCCCGCTTCGCCTTGATCGCGGCGATGAGCTCGGCCTCGGTCTCCACGCCGGGGCACTCGGTCGCCGGGCAGAGGGTGAACCGGATGTCACCGGAGGTGGCGCTGGTCGGCTCGCCGAACGCCAGGTTGATGATGTCCCAGTCGGCGGGGACGTCGGCCATCCGCAGGTATCCGGAGCCGTTGGCGAAGCTGGCGTGCAGGTAG
>KL571359.1:40636-46938 GCA_000715855.1 Actinoplanes liguriensis | reverse complement strand
GAAGCTGGCGTGCAGGTAGCCGATGAGCGCGTGCTTCGGCAGTCCGCCCACCGGGATCGGCGTGCTCGGCGACGCCGACGGGGTCGGCGATGCGGAGGGCGAGACCGACGGAGACGGGGAGGGACTGGTCGTCGTGACCGACGGCGACGGGTTCGTGGTGCCTCCACAGGCGCCGTTGTTGATCCACACGTCCCACTGGCCGCTCTTCAGGACCGGATCCTCACCCTGGGTCCACCACTTCGCGGTGTAGTTGTTGCCGCCCTTGGAGGCGATGTTGTCCTTGACGTAGGTGGCGGTCGCGCTCCAGGCCGGAGCGCACGCCACGGCGGCGCTCGCGGTGGCCGCGACATAGACGGTTGAGCATGCAGCGGCCAGGGCTGTCACGGCCGCAAGGATCACGGATCGACGCATGCGCAATTATTAGGACTGTTAACTGAAGATGTAAAGAGGGCTTACCCCCTCTACCAGTTCGCGAGCACTCTGGCCTGCCCGCCGGAACCGCCCTCGTAGGGGATCAGGCCGACGAAGATCTTCGCGCCGGTGCGCGGGAGGTGTGCCAGGTTGGCAAGATTCTCGATGCCGTAGTGATCAGCACCGGTCAGGGCCAGGTGCGTCTCGAACTCCTCGGACGTACCCGGATCGATGCTCAGGGTGTCGACGCCGAGCGCACGGATCTTCCGGTGGCGCAGCAGCCACTCGCAGGCGTCCGTGCCGAAGCCGGGAAAGTGCAGCGTACCGGCGCTGTCGGTGCCCCGGTAGGCGGCGACGTCGCCGACCTTGGCGCCCCAGCCGGAGTACATCAGCACCGCCGAGTCGTGCGGAATCTCGCCGTACCGCCGCTCGAAAGCGGTCAGATCGGCAACGGTCACGACCGTGTCGGGGTTCCGGGCCGCCCGCGCGGCGATGTCGATCACCACGGCCGGGAGGAACAACTCGGACGGCCGCAACTCGGTCGACGTACGACCACCCGCGGTGAAGTGCACCGGCGCGTCGACGTGGGTCCCGACGTGCTCGAGGACCCGCCACTCCTGCATGAAGTAGCCGTCCTTCTCGATCGTCGTGACGGTCCGCCGGACCGCCTCCTCCCCCGGCGAGAACGGCGGAAAGGCAGGCCCCAGCGCGTACGTGAGATCAAGCAGCCCACCTCGCCCGGCGGCGTGCGCGGGGGCGGTCAGGGCGAGGGAGGCGGCGAGTCCCGCACCGCCGAGAAGGGCGGCGCGGCGACTCATTCCGGCTCTGTTCTGGTGGGTCGTGCACATGGCGGGTCGGCTCCGTCCGCTCGGCTTCGCTACGCCCCCATCCTGCCGTCCGGGCCGCGCTCACCGAGCGAAGTGCCGCTATCCGTCACTCCGCCAGGCGCCCGGACGCCTCGTCGAGAGCGGACCGCTCGTCGCCGGTCAGGTCGATCAGCGTCACCAGCGCCGGAACCTGCTCGGCGGTGCGGGCGCTCGCGATCGGGGCCGCGACATCCGGGCGGCCACGCAGCCAGGCGAGGGCCACGGTCGCCGGGGCGACGTCGTGCGCCCGGGCGATCTCCTCCAGCACCGTGACGACGGCGAGGCCGTTCTCGTTCAGGTAGCTCCCGGCCGCCCCGCCGCGGGCCGCGCCGGCCAGGTCCTCGGTGGTCTTGTACTTGCCGGTCAGGAAGCCGCTGGCCAGCGCGTAGTACGGCACCACGGCGAGATGCTCGGCGGCAGCGACCGGGGCGATGTCCCGCTCGTATCCCACCCGCTTGACCAGGTTGTAGTGCGGCTGCACGGCGACCGGCAGGGTCAGGCCCTCCCGGCGGGCGATCCCGAACCACTCCCGGATCCGCTCGCCGGTGTAGTTGGAGACGCCGATCGCGCGCACCTTACCGGCCTTGACCAGCGCGTCGAATGCCGCGGCCGTCTCCTCGAGGGGAGTTTTCGGGTCGTCGTAGTGCGCCCAGTACAGGTCGATGCGGTCGGTCTGCAGCCGCTTCAGCGAGGCGTCGGCCGCCGCCGCGACGTTCGCCGCCGACAGGCCGCGGAACTGCGGGTGCTGGCTGACCTTGGTGGCGAGCACGACCCGGTCCCGGTTCCCCCGGGCGGCGAACCACGACCCGAGGATGGTCTCCGACTCACCGCCGGAGTTGCCCGGCACCCAGGCCGAGTAGCCGTCCGCGGTGTCGATGAAGTTGCCGCCGGCCGCCACATACGCGTCCAGGACCCGATGAGAGGCCGCCTCGTCGCTGGTCCAGCCGAAGGTGTTGCCGCCGAGCGCGAGCGGGAAGACCTCGATGTCACTACCGATCCTCGTCATGATCCCCGTTCTATCCGATCCGGGAATGCATCACGATGTGAAGTACCGCACGGCCACCCCATGCGGCACTCCGGGCTCACTTACCGGTGCCGGTCTTCTCCGTGTTCCCCGTGGCGGCCGCCATCCGATCGATCACCTTCTGGTGCACGTGCCGAGCTCGAGCAACTGGTCGTGGCTCAGCGGCACGTCCGCCTGGACGATCGTGTAGACCTTCGGCGACACCAGGATCATCAGCTGCCGGGTCGGGGCGATCCCTTGGATGACCGCCGGGTGACCGCCGACCGTGACCTTCTTGCCGTCGTCGGTGCCCTCGCGGTAGACCTCACCTCCAGGTAGATGCCAACCTTCCCGCCGAGGTCGCGCGGGTCGTACATCGGCACCTTCGACGGGTCCACGCCCGGCGGCGGGTTCCTCACCGCGTCCGGGGCCAGGGTCAGGCCGCCCTCGTCGTCGTTCTGCACGAAGAACCCTTCGGGGACCTGGTCGGCCGTGAAGTATCGCGGTCAGCAACCGTGCGGTGTGCAGCATCCGCCCGCGTTGCTCACCGACGAACCCGGTGAACTCGCTGTCACGCTCGGACGCCCCGAGCCTCTGTCTGCTCTCACGCCCTGCAAGACCGAGCTGGTAGCGGTCCAGGTTGCATCCTGACCCCAGCCAACAACGGAGCTGCAACCCGACCGGGTCCCGCACACCCCGATACAGCGGGCGCCTCGGGGCATCGCCCGGCACCTCGTCAAGCGGGCACCGCCACGTCAGAGCCGGTGTAGGTATCAAGCAAGTTCTTGACGAAAGGGTCAAATCCGTACACGCGTACGACCCGTTCCCTGGCCTGTTCAGCCATCGCCCGGGCAGCACTCCAATTTCCAATGACATCGAGGACGGCGGTGGTTACGGCCACCGGATCCGCGGGCTCGACCAAAATGCCGGATTGCCCTGAAACGATCGTTTCCCGCACTCCTCCTAAATCAGCGGCGATGACGACCCGACGACAACTCATAGATTCCAGTACGGCAAGTCCGTGAGGCTCCGGAATGACCGATGGGCAGATCACCACTTGAGCATCCCCGTACACCGAAGGCATATCGGCGAAACTCGACCTCATGAACCGTACTCGCCCGCCCTCGAAGGCGGATGCGGAAAGTCTCTTCAAGTATTTCGGAAATTCATGGGACTCGCTCCGGCGATCGAACATCTTAGGCGTATCGGCTAGGGTGATCTTCGCATCCACACCCGCGTCCAGCACACGGGCGAACGCCTCCAACGCGATGAGCGCACCCTTCTCCGCCACCAGCCGGGATGGATAAAGGATCCGCAGCGTTCCATCGAACTCACTGAGTGGCGGCGCACAGAATTGCCGAGAATCAACCGGCAAGGGCAGCGCCGAAGCGGCGATACCCTTCCGGCTGAGACTCTGCTTGAGATAGCTCGAAGCAACGAGCAGGCCGTCCCATCCAGTATTCATCGGCGGCCAATGATAATCACTCCATTCCGCGTGCCAGGTGTGAAATACCCTGGCGCCGGCAGCACGGGCGCCGAAAATAACAGCGCCCTCCACGGAGGGACTCAAAGGAATCAAATTATGGGCATGAACGACGTCAGGCTCCCAATCCGCGATCGCACCGGCCAACTCCCGGAACTCCTTGGCCGTCAGCCGATGGGGCTCGCGAAGCGCAGGATCAAGAATGTGATCGACTTTCCCAATGGGCTCCGGCTTGGTTTCGCCACTGAGCACAGCAACATCGTGGCCCGACGCGACGAGCCGATGGGCGAGACTCGCCAGGTGACTCTCCACTCCGCCGACGGTGGGCGGCATCGCCCAATGGACCTGCATGATTCTCATACGGCCGGTCCCGCTTGCGCAGGAGCGCCGACCGCGGGCCGAACCGGCGGCATGCGACGCCAGAATTGACGAAGTGCCAGGACCCAGGCGAGCACCAGCGAGGCATCAAGAATCAGATCCACCATGAGGCCGAAATATATCCAGCCCTGGTGCCGGCGACCCAAAAGGTAGACGGCGGAAAATATTGGCGGAGCCACAAAAACAAGAAAAAACGGGAGTAGGAATATTGACCGCTCGACCAGCAATGGCTTTCCTTCGACCGCATAGTTCTCATAGCTCGGCAAAGACGATTTGTCGGGCGCCTGCAACTGGGCCATCATTTTCGACAAGAAATGCCAGAGTTCGCGCTTGATATACGTGCCGATCTGATAGATGGCATGCGCATGGTCGAGCCAAAGCAGGCCGGTTGCCACGCATACGGGTGCAATCAGCAGCAACACGTTCGGACTACCCTTGTCCGAACCGAGCGCAATACCACCCAGCGTGCTGGTTGCAACCAAATTGATACCGACAAGGGTGTATTGAGCGGTTGACCGGTTACCGATCTCGGTGCGGAGCGCCTGAAATTCCGTAAGAGCTATACGTGCCTGCTCGAGCGAAGCCTCGGATTTGCTCATTCCCGGATCCTACCGGTGGCACAACATACCCACCAGCGAAAGCTGTCGATGAACGCGTCCGGCCTCGCCCCGAATACGAAGGGCGTTCGCCTGTCGGCCGAAGACACATCCGAAGGCCCTTCAAGGGGCGCTACCCCGACCACGGCTGGGTAAGGCGGCCGGCGACGGGAGCTGGCCCGCGGCGGTCAGGACCTTCAGCGTGCCCGGCCCATGCACCGCAACCGTCGCCGCCATCGCGATCGCCACCCGCGTGCCACCGCCGCCAGCCGATCAGCGCAAACGACGCCGCCAGCCGCTGATCGCCGGGCCGCCGCCAGGGGAAGGAGCTTCACCGCGAAGCCGCCAGGCAACAGGCAGCAACCCGGCCGCGATCAGGACTTTCAACGCATCACCCGGCAGGAACGGGAACAGTCCTGCGGAGAGAGCGGCACCCATCCCGAGATGCAGGGACAGAGCAAGCCACGGGACGCCCACGGCGTACACCGTGATGGTGGCCAACAGCATCGTCGCGATCACACGCCCCGACGTAAGGTCGCCACCGCGGCAGGACAGCTCGCCCGCTATCGCCGAGGCAATAGTCATCCCGGCCGGGTAGCCGAACGTCGCTCCCACCAATCTGGCTGACCCATTCGCAAACCAGGGGACGCCTGCGACTCCGGCCAGCACGTACGTGAGGCACGCGAGCGGCCCCGCCATGGACCGAGCGCGGACGCCACCAGCAGGACCGCCAGCGTCTGCCCGGTAACCGGGACCAGACTCCCTGGAATCGGATCAGCCAGTTGAACAGAAAGCCCGATCAACTCGGCACCGCCGACGACCAACGCAGCGTCCTGGAAGAGGAGGCGAGCCAGGAGGCAGGAGGAGGGTGCCGAGGGCGTAACGCGGGGCGTGCACGGTCATGTTCCTCATCGGGACTCCAGGTAGGCGAGCCAACCGCCGTGCCCGGTGATGTCGGGCGCGTCAAGAAGATCGGCCGGCGCGCACAGGAAGCCGGTCACCGAGGTGCCGTCATCGAGACGAACCTTCGGCACTCGCGGAGGCCGGGCTGGTGCTCATCGGGGTTATGCGGGCCGCACAACCACGATGAGCACCAGCCGCTTCGGCACGGCGCGGCCGGGCCGGGAGTCAGCGGGGTCGGCGGAGGCCGGGGAGCAGCCGGGCGAGCTTCTGGAGGCGGGTCAGGAGGAGGGCGCCGAGGGCGTAGCGCGGGGCGTGCACGGTCACGTTCCTCATCGGGACTCCAGGTAGGCGAGCCAGCCGCCGTGTCCGGTGATGTCGGGCGCGTCGAGAAGATCGGCCGGCTCGCAGAGGAAGCCGGTCACCGAGGTGCCGTCGTCGAGACGGACCTTGCCGAGGACCATCGGGGACGGCAGCGCGGCCAGGAACGGGCCGAGCGCGGCCGGCGGCAGGTCCCACACCTCGCCGGCGATCGACGCCCCGCCGGAGGTGACCCTGACCAGACCGGGCTTGTCGGACGGCAGGGCGTGGAGGCGGTATTCGGGGGCGGTCCGGACGGGTCCGCGCAGCCGGGCGCCGACCGAGGTCAGCTGGTGGTTGAGGGG
>KL571359.1:35846-40385 GCA_000715855.1 Actinoplanes liguriensis | reverse complement strand
CCCCACCACCAGCAGCGGCAGCCCACCGGCGGGAAGTGAAGCGGGGTTCGCACCGAGAATCAGGGCGGCGATGTCCGCGGCGACCGCGTCGGCGAACCCCCGGGCGACCACCTGCACGCCGATCCCCGGAGCGGGCACCGCGACGGCCGAGAGCCCGAACAGGTTGCAGAAGTTCGTGTACGTCCCGATCCGTGCGTTCACCCCGATCGGGTCGGCCCGCACCTCGGCGATCGTCGGATGGACCGGCGAGGTCGGGAGGAGCAGCGCGTCCGCGTCGCCCCACTCCGCCATCGCCTCGCGGCGCAGCACCTCGAGACGCTCGGTATCGGACACCAGCACGTGCGCCGGGATGTCCCGCGCCCGCCCGATGATCGCTCCCACGGTCGGGTCTACGCCGTCCGGCGACGCGTCGATGAAGGCCCCGACCGCCGCGTACCGTTCCGCGACGAACCCGCCCTCGTAGAGCAGCTTCGCCGCGGCGAGGAACGGTTCCATGCGGATCGGCCGCACGACCGCCCCGGCCGCTTCCAGGGACTTCACCGCGAGGTCGAACGCCTCCGCGTACCCGTCCGGCATCGCGACCAGCGACGCGGGGACCGCCACGACCGGCCGCGGCGGGGCGGCGAGGGGCGCGTCCGGCGGGAGGACCGGATCACTCATGATCGCGATCGCCTGTCGGCCCTCGTCGAGCGTGCGGGCGAAGATCGTCACGCAGTCGAAGCTCCGGCAGGCCGGCACGACTCCGGTCGTCGGCACCAGCCCGTACGTCGGTTTCACGCCCACGATCTGCTGGAACGCGGCCGGCACCCGCCCCGATCCGGCGGTGTCGGTCCCGACTCCGAGATCCGCGATGCCGAGCGCCACCACCACGGCCGACCCGGAGCTCGACCCGCCGGACACGCGTTCCGGGTCGCGGACGTCCCGCACCGCGCCGTACGGGCTGCGGGTCCCGACGAGTCCGGTGGCGAACTGATCCAGATTGGTCTTGCCGAGCACGATCGCCCCCGCGTCCACGAGCCGCTGCACGGCCGGGGCGCTGACCTCGGGCTGATACGCGTACGACGGGCATCCGGCGGTCGTCGGCAGCCCGGCCACGTCGACGTTGTCCTTGACCGCGAGCAACTTCCCGGCGAGCGGAAGTGAATCGCCGTTCGCAAGCTGAGCTTCAACTCGGACCGCGTCGGCGAGCACCTCCTCCGCCGAGCGCAGCGTGATCCACGCCTCGGGGCGCTCTTCCAGGGCGAGCTGCGCAAACGCGGCCCTGACACGTTCCTGCGGGTTCATCAGGACACCTTTCCGGAGGGAGTGGCGGGAGCGGGGACAGGAGCGACGGCGGGAGCCGCGGGAGTAGCGACGGCGACCGGAGCAGCCAGGGCCGAGGGAGCGGCGAGCACGACGAGCGGGTTTCCGGGCGCGACCTGCGCCCCGGGCGTGACGAGGATGTCGGCGACCACCCCGTC
Source organism: Actinoplanes liguriensis (assembly GCA_000715855.1). Lineage (GTDB taxonomy): Bacteria > Actinomycetota > Actinomycetes > Mycobacteriales > Micromonosporaceae > Actinoplanes > Actinoplanes liguriensis. Next base: position 38,925 of record KL571359.1, on the reverse strand, counting down.
GCAGGGCGCACTCACCACGGTCTCCAGCTTCATCGCCTCCAGCGCGAGCAGCGGCTGACCTGCGACGACGGTGTCGCCGGGCCGCACGTCGACCCGCCACACACTGGACACGAACGGCGCTTCCACCAGCGTTCCGCCGTCCGGCACGGCCACCTCCCCGATCGCCGCCGCGGCCACCGGTTCGGGTCGCGGGTCGAACTCCCCCGCCGCGGCCCAGGCGGCACGTTCGTCCCCGAACGCCGCCGCCTGCTTCGCCCGGAAGCCGGCGATGGAATCCGCGTTCGCATCCAGGAACGACTGGTACTCGGCGAGCCGGAACGTCCCGTCCGCGATCCGGAACCGATGCCGCCCGGCCGCCACGTCGGCCCGCAGGTCGAGCAGTTCCTCGGCGCCGACCGGATACCACCGGATCTGGTCGAAGTGCCGCAGCAGCCAGGGCGTCTCCCCCCGGGCCCACCGGTTCCACACCTGCACGGTCCGCCCGACGAACTGGTAGCCGCCCGGCCCCTCCATCCCGTAGATGCACAGGTAGGCGCCGCCGATCCCGACCGCGTTCTCCGGGGTCCAGGTGCGAGCCGGGTTGTACTTCGTGGTGACGAGCCGGTGCCGCGGGTCGAGCGGCGTCGCGACCGGCGCCCCGAGGTAGACGTCCCCCAGCCCGAGCACGAGATAGCTGGCGTCGAAGACGGTCCGGAACACGTCGTGCACGCTGTCCAGGCCGTTGACCCGCCGGATGAACTCGATGTTCCACGGGCACCAGGGGGCGTCGTCGCGCACGCCGGCCATGTAGCGGGCGATCGCCTCCCGGGTCGCGGGGTCGTCCCACGACAGCGGCAGGTGCACGGTGCGGCTGGGCACTGCCAGGTCCTCGGTGGCCGGCAGCTCGATCGACCGCACGACGTCCAGCAGTTTGCGAACCGGCATTCGCTCGGGATCGACGTGGATCTGCAGCGACCGGATCCCCGGCGTCAGGTCCACGACGCCGTCCAGGCCCTCCGCCCGGAGCCGGTCCATCAGCGCGTGCCCGCGCATCCGCAACCCGAGGTCCAGGGTCATCGGCCCGAACTCGACCAGCAGATTGTCGTCGCCGGAGCGCCGGTAGGTGACGTCCTCGTCGCGCGCGAGAATCCCGTCGTCGACAGTCTTGATCAAAGGCACAAAGTCAAGATCATTGGTGGGTACGAACGTGACGGTGTCCCCCGGGCTCAACTGCCCCAGCTTCCACCGCTCGGCGGTGATCACCGTGGCCGGGCAGACGAATCCGCCGAGGCTCGGCCCGTCCGGCCCGAGCAGGATCGGCACGTCCCCGGTGAAGTCGATCGCCCCGACCGAGTACGGCGTGTCGTGGATGTTCGACGGGTGCAGCCCGGCCTCCCCGCCGTCGGTGCGTGCCCACCGCGGCTTCGGCCCGACCAGGCGAACACCGGTGCGCGCCGAGTTGAAGTGCACCTCGAACGACGACGCGTACAACTCGTCGATGTCCTCACGGGTGAAGAACTCCGGCGCCGCGTGCGGCCCCTCGGTCACCCGGATCCGCCATTCGCGCCCGATAGCGGGCCGCTCCGCAATCGGCACCGGCCCCGCCCCCGACACCGAACCCGGGACAGCCACCAAACCCGCCGCCGCCGAACCCGAGGCAGCCACCGAACCCGCCGCCGCCGAACCCGCGACGGCCACCGGGCCCGCCGCCGTCACTGAACCCGAGGCAGTCACCGAACCCGAGGCAGTCACCGGATCGGAGCCGGTCCGCAGCACATCGCCGATCCGCAGCGCCCGGCCACCATGCCCGCCGAACTGCCCCAGAGTGAACGTCGATGCGCTACCCAAATACCGCGGAACATCCAGCCCACCTGCGAAAAGAACGTAGATCCGTAATCCGGACTCGCAAACGCGACCCACATCCAGCACCGACCCGGCGGGCACCACGACCGGCTCCCAGCGCGGCACCCGCACGCCGTCCACGGTCACCGGCGCCGCAGCCCCCGTCACGCAGACGGTGGTCTCCGCGCTGAACCGCAACGCCGGCCCGTCGACCGTGCACTCCAAGCCCGGCGTGCCCTCGGCGTTCCCGAGCGCCCGGTTGCCGAGCCGGAACGACAGGTCGTCCATCGGCCCGGACGGCGGCACCCCCACCTCCCACAGCCCGACCCGCCCCGGCCAGTCCTGCACGGTGGTCATCGTCCCGGCCCGCTCGACGACGATCCGCGGCTCCTCGTCGAAGACGGTGGAAAGTGTCGCCGTGGAGTGGGTGGCGGAAAGCACCGCCGGTGCCACCAGCGCCGCGCGCAGCAGCCCGAGGTTGGTCTCGATCCCACCGACGAAGGTTTCCTTCAGCGCGGCGTGAAGCTTCGCGAACGCCAGCTCACGAGTGGGCGCGGCGACGATAACTTTCGCCAGCATCGGGTCATAGGCCGTGGACACCTCGGTCCCGGCGGAGATCCAGCCGTCGACGCGTACCGAGGAAGGGAAATCCGCCTGGGTGATCAGCCCGGCGCTGGGCCGGTGACCCTGAGTCGGGTCCTCCGCGTAGATCCTCGCCTCGACGGCGGCACCGGTCGCCGCACGCGGCTCGTCGAGGAAACCGGAGTCGCCCCGCGCGAGCCGCAGCATCCACTCCACCAGATCGATCCCGAAGATCTCCTCGGTGACCGGGTGCTCCACCTGCAGCCGGGTGTTGACCTCCAGGAAGGAAACTTTCTGCCGCTCCGCGTCGTAGACGAACTCCACGGTCCCCGCCGACCGATAGTTCACCGAGGCGCAGAGGGCGATCGCCGAAGCGTGCAACTGCTCCCGCACCGCCGCGGGCAGGCCCGGCGCGGGCGCCTCCTCGATCACCTTCTGGTTCCGCCGTTGCAGGCTGCAGTCCCGGTCCCCGAGCGCCACCACGTTCCCGGCGCCGTCTCCGAAGACCTGCACCTCGACGTGGCGGGCGCGTTGCACGAACCGTTCCAGGAAGACGCCGCCGCTGCCGAAGTTGGCGACGGCGAGCCGTTCCACCCGATCGAAAGCGGACGCCAGTTCGTCGGCGTCATGGCAGGCCTGCATCCCGATGCCGCCACCGCCGCCGGTCGCCTTGAGC
>KL571359.1:34927-35682 GCA_000715855.1 Actinoplanes liguriensis | reverse complement strand
AGCGCTTGGTCCAGGCCGGCGAGCAGCCCGGTCCCCTCGATCATCGGCACGCCGGCGGCCCGGGCCAGGTCACGCGCGGTGTGCTTGGCGCCGAACGCGGTCAGTTGCTCCGGGGTCGGCCCGACGAAGACGAGTCCGGCGGCGGAAACCTTCGCCGCGAAACCGGCGTCCTCGGAGAGGAAGCCGTAACCGGGATGCACGGCGCCGGCGCCGGTGGAAAGCGCCGCCTCGAGAACCAGGTCGGTGCGGAGATAACTTTCGCGGGCCGGCGCCGGCCCGAGACGGACGGCCATGTCGGCCATCCGGACGTGCGGCGCACCGCGGTCGGCATCGGAGAAGACCGCCACGGTCCTCAGGCCCATCCGCGAGGCGGTGCGGATGATCCGGCAGGCGATCTCGCCGCGGTTCGCGACAAGCAGGGTGTCGAACATGGGAGCGGCCCTTCCGTGATGGTTTGCGTTCGGCCCGGCCGCCCGATGGAAGCGACCAGTCCGCGATGCCTTGCGTTCGATCCGGCCACCCACCGAGAGCGACCCGTCCGCGGTGGATCGCGACCGTCCCGGTCGCAGGACCGGAGCGGCCAGTCCTGATCGACCCGGCCGCACGACCAGAGCGGCCAGTCCCAATTGACCCGGTCGCAGGATCGGAGCCGGCCAGTCCCGCTCGGCCCGCCTGCTCGCGACGCCGCGCCCACTACGGATCGCAGCGCGGCTCACGCTCCCGGGCTGGTTCTCACGGTGGTTATTCGTCCCTCA
>KL571359.1:28715-34726 GCA_000715855.1 Actinoplanes liguriensis | reverse complement strand
ACGACCTCGCGAGCGGGCGGCGGACCGTGACGACCATCCGAGCCGGGACGCCGCCGGAGGTGGCAGCGAACCTGCGAGCGGGCGGACCGCCGGGACCGGGACGCGGCTGGAAGTGGCAGCGGCCCCGCGACCGGGGACCGGGACGCGGCCGGCCCCGCGAGCGGGCGGGTGGTCAGGTGGTGATGACCATGCGGACCGGGGTGGGGTCGAAGCCGTTGCACGGGTTGTTGATCTGCGGGCAGTTCGAGACCAGGACCAGCACGTCCATCTCCGCGCGCAGCGACACCGTCAGGCCCGCCCCGGAGATGCCGTCGACGATGCCGAGGCTGCCGTCCGGGTCGACCGGCACGTTCATGTACCAGTTGATGTTGCTGACCAGGTCGCGTTTGCCCAGGCCCCACCGGCTGCCCTCGATCAGGAAGTTCTCCACGCAGGCGTGCTGGTGCTTGGTGTGGTGCCCGTAGCGCAGCGTGTTCGACTCCCGGCTGCACGCCCCGCCGACCGTGTCGTGCCGTCCGACCTCGTCCGCGACGACGGTCATCAGTGGCCGGCCTTCGCTGGAGCGCAGCACGCTGCCCGTGGTCAGGAAGATGTTGCCCTGCGCGGCGATGGTGTCCGGCGCGGAGTAGCGCTCGGCGGTGTCCTCCGCGTTGTAGATCAGGCAGTCGACGGCCTGGTTGCCTTTGAGGTCGACGATGGTCAGGGTCTGCCCCGCGCGGACGACAGCAGACCACGGCGCCCGCGCCTCCACAACCTGATCAAGAACGGTCGTCATCCGATCCCCCGGGCGTTGAGATAGTCGGCGGTGTTCAGGAACGCCCGCTCTCCTTCGGGCGTTCGGCTCCAGAGTTCGTCCGCGGGACCGGTCGGCGTTCCGGACCAGGCCTTCACCTGTACGGCGGAGCAGGTGTACCCGGGACGCGGATCCAGCGGGTGCGGCACGTTGGCGAAAAGCACCGTCACCGGCATCTCCGCGCGCAACTCCACGACCGCCCCGGCCCCGGCCGAGCCCAGCCAGGTGAACCCGCCGTCGTCGCCGACCCGCAGCCCCTGGAAGAAGGAGATGCTCGGCGGCAGGTCACGGCGGGTGAGGCCGTGCTTGGCGGCCGCGAGGGTGAGAAGTTCCCGCCCGGCGGGGGTGGGGCCGTGGGGGCTGCCATCGCCGTACCGCTGGACATTGCTCTGGATTGTGGTGGTGCCGCAGAACGTGTCCGATCGGTCCCGCGCGCCGGCCGTCACCGATGCCAGGACGCGGCCCTGGTCGGAGAGGAGCAGGTGTCCCTCCCCCACGTAGGCCTGCCAGAGCACCTTCACGGTGTCCGCGACGTTGAGTCGTTCCCACGGTTCGTCCGCGTTGAAAAGCACCACCGAGACGCAGGCGTCGCCGTACAGGTCGGTCAGTCGCAGTGTGGTGCCGCGGGCGAGACGCTTGCTCGCGTACCCCCCGCCGGGAATCGTCTCTTCCCAGGTCAGCCCGGCGGTGGCGGGAACGGTCGGCATGCACTCGACGACGGTGCCGCCCTGCGCACGAGCGTGCTCCCGGGCGCCCGCGGTGGTCGCGGTGCTCATGCGGCCTCTTCGACAACGACCGGAAGTGACAGGTGCAGCGACATCGCGCGGGTCCGGTAGCGCAGGTAGGCGAGAGCGCCCAGGACCAGCGCGCCCCCGACGAAGAGCAGCGAGAAGTAGTGCAGGTACCAGTGCGCCCCGGCCGGGTCGTAGACCTCGGGCCGCGGCCAGCCCAGGTTGATGATCATGCCGATCCCGTAGACGACCGCCAGCACGTTCACGACCAGGCCGAACTTCCCCAGCGAGAACAGCTTCCCACCGCGCTCGGTGGTCGTGGCCTCCTCCGAAGCGTCCGGCCAGCCCTTCAGCCGGCGGACCAGGAGCGGGATGGTGACCAGCGCGTACGCGATGTAGAGCATCACGATGCAGACGCTGGTGATCGCCGTGAACAGGGCCGGCTGACCGATGTTGACCAGCAGCACCGCGGCCGCGCCCACGCCCACCACGACCGACGGCAGAATCGGCGTGCCGGTGCGCGGCGAGACCTTGCGGAGCGCGGCGGAGAACGGCAGGACGTTGTCCCGGGCCATCGAGAACACCATCCGGCTGCCGGCCGTCTGGATCGCCAGGGTGCAGACCGCGATCGCGATCGCCACGTCGACCAGCAGGATCCGGCCACCGGTCTCACCGAGGCGGCTCGTCAGCACGTACGGCAGGCCCTCGGTCGCCAGACGACCATCGGTGAGGCTCGGCGCGGCCATCAGCGCGGCGATCAGCATCAGTCCGCCGCCGATCCCCGCCGCGGCGAGCGCCCGCAGGATCGTCCGGGGTGCGGTGTGCCGCGGGTCGCGGGTCTCCTCGCTGAGCTCGCCCGCGGAGTCGAAACCGACGACGACGTACGCGGCCATCAGCGCCGACACCAGGAAGGGCCCGACGTAGCCGAGGCCCGAGCCGGTCCCGCCGGTGTCGAAGACCACGCCCGGTCCGCGCTCGGCGTGCGTCAGCAGGAGCACGACCACCGCGGCCACGCCGATGATCTCCAAGGTCACGCCGGTGCTGTTGACGATGGACATCAGGCGTACGCCGGAAATGTTGATCACCGTGGTGACCGCGATCAGGATCGAACCGAGGATGACCGCGTTCGTCGCGCCGGTCGGTGACGTGAGTGCGGAGTCGCCGCCGACCAGCTGGAATCCGGACCAGATCGACGGCAGCACCACCTGCAGCGCGATCGCGGCCGCGGCCACCGTCGCGATCTGCGCAATGATCATGACCCAGCCGGCGAACCAGCCGATCGTCGCGTTCGCGAGCCGTCGCGACCACTGGTAGATGCACCCGGAGATCGGGTAGCGGGCGGCCAGCTCGGCGAAGGTGAGCGCGACCATGAACTGCCCGGCGAAGACGAGCGGCCAGGTCCAGAAGAAGGCCGGGCCACCGAACGAGAAGCCGAACGCGAAGAGCTGGAAGACGGTGGTGAGGATCGAGACGAAGGAGAATCCAGAGGTTACGGACATGGCAGCCTCCTGCGGTTTCAATTTCTGTCAGTTGACAGATTCCGGTGAGCAGCATCGACAGTGGTTTCTCGCCGGTAAACCTTGAGTTGCCGAGTGTGTCGGTGGCGTTACATCGCGGCCGGGCCGGAAGTGACGTCCGGGCCCGTGGCACGATTCAGGCGTGAGTTCCGCACCCTCGGCCTCGTCCGTCGGCCGGCCCCGATCCGGCGCGCGCCGGCTCCCGGCCGCCACCGCCCGCGAGGAGATCCTCGACGCCAGCGCGGAGCTGTTCGCCCAGCGTGGCTACGCGGCGACGTCGACGCGGCTGATCGCCGAGCGGGTCGGGATCCGGCAGGCGTCGCTCTACTACCACTTCGACAACAAGGAGCAGATCCTCGCCGAGCTGCTGGAGGCCACCGTCCGGCCGTCGCTGGCCCACGCCGAGTCGCTCGGTGAGCTGGAGCCGGCGCAGGCCCTGCAGTCGCTGGTCCGCTTCGACGTCGGCGTGCTGCTGAGCGCGCGGTGGAACATCGGGATCCTGTACGCGCTGCCGGAGATCGCCACCGAGCCGTTCGCCCGGTTCCGCCGCGAGCGCGAGGAGCTGCGCGCCGCCTACCGCCGCCTGACCGGGCGGGACGTCACCGGCGATCTGGTGTTCGGCCTGGTCGAGAGCGTGATCGGCATGCGGCGCGACCTGCCCTCCCTGCCCCCGGCCGAGTCCCTGCAGGACACCGTCGCGGCGGCCGCCCTGCGCATCATCTGACAGCGCCCGCACCGATCACCGGCGCGGGCGCTCCGGGCGTCTCAGCCCTGGTGCCGGCGGAACTCCAGGAACCTGCCCGGGCGGAACATCTGGTTGAACATCTTCTCGTAGTACAGCCCGGCGGCCCGCACCTCGAGCAGCACCCGCTCGCCGGGCGCGGCCTCGATGACGAGCTCCGGGCTCGAGCACCAGTCGATCTTCGCCTTGACCACGTGCCGGCCGGCCGGGATGGGGATGTCGATGTAGCTGCGGACGGGGACGGTGTCGGCCTTCACGCCGTCCACGAGGATCTTGTAGTTACGAGCCGCGTAGGAGACCTCGAACGGACGCTGCACGGTCAGCATCGCGCCCGGGACGGGGGGATACGTCATATCTTGCCTTCCAGAGACATGCCTCAGGGAACGGCACATTATGTAGACAAGATCAAGTCTGTGCGAGGGCCCCGTCTTACGGGGTGAGGACGTCCGGGAAGGCGGTCTCGCCGAGCAACCGGGTGAGGCCGAACAGGACCCCGGAGATCGCGATCGACGCGACGATCCCGATGCCCAGGCCGCGCCAGCCGGAGTGGCGGGACTCCGGGATCTGCGGGCAGGCCCACGGCACCTCCCGGAACGTCCAGTAGAGCATCCCCAGACCGAACGGGATCAGCGCGAACAGCCACCACCAATACCACCGGGTGCCGGTCACCGGGGTCGGACCGGCCCACAGCACGCCGAGGAAGACCACGGTGAAGAGCAGCCCGATGCCGTTGATCAGGGTGCTCAGGTTCAGCACGTTCGCGGAGCGGTACTGCTCCAGCTGCGCCGAGAAGCCCGGGACGCCACTGACGTCGGTCCAGTGGGTGCGGCCGTCCGGCGTGCGCCAGGCGAAGATCCGGTCCTCGCCCGTGTTCTCCAGGCTCGGCACCGCGAACCAGCGGTCCGGCGACTGGTCCTGCCACTGCGAGCCGAGCTGGTACGCCGAGACCCGGTGCGACGCGATGTCCGCGACCGCCCGCTCGTAGCCGGCCTCCCGGGGCGCGCCCCACCAGGCCGCGCTCGCCGCGACCAGCCAGAGCACGACGAGCGCCCACCGCACGATCCGCCACATGCGCCGACCTTAAACGAGCAGATCAAGCATGAAATCGGGCGTCCCCGGGCATCGATGCAGCAACCGAAGGGGAACCTCAGATGAGCTGGGCACAGACGGTCCGGGAGCGCGCCCGGACAACACTGGCGACCGCCGCCAGTCGCAACACGCCGCCGCCGTTCACGGCCGGCCCCGACCTGCACGAGCCCGCCACGACTCCGGTCGTCCTCGTGAACCAGGAGCCCTCCCCCGCCGACGTGCTGCCCCGCGGGGTGCGCACGGCCGGTGCCTGGGCATGGCGCTTCATCCTCTTCGTCGTCGCGGCCTACCTCTTCCTGCGTATCGTCGCGCTGCTGCACGTGGTGCTGATCCCGGTCGCGGTCGCGATCCTGCTGGCCGCGTTGTTCCAGCCGCTGAGCGCCCTGATGATCCGCAACGGCATGAAGAAGTCACTGGCCGCGGCCCTGGTGGAGGTCACCGCGCTGCTGGTGGTCTTCGGCGGGCTCAGCCTGATCGTCCGCACGTTCATCAGCCAGTTCGACGATCTCTCCGCCAAGGTCGGTCAGGGCATCGACGAGGTGCAACGCTGGCTGGCGGACAGCCCGCTGCACATCACCGATCAACAACTGAGCCAGTACGTCGAGAAGGCGCGCGACTCGTTCACGTCCAGCCAGGGGTCGTTCACCAGCGGCGCCGTGAGCACGGCCACCACCGTGGGCGAGGTGGTGACCGGGTTCTTCCTGGTCCTGTTCACGCTCTTCTTCTTCCTGCGCGACGGTGGCCAGATCTGGGCCTTCCTGTGCCGTCTCCTGCCGCGGGAGGCGCGGGTGCCGACCGCGCGGGCCGGGCACTACTCGTGGCACACGCTCGTCTCCTACGTCCGGGCCACGGTCCTGGTCGCCTTCGTCGACGCCGTCGGCATCGGCATCGGCCTGTTCGCCTTCGGCGTCCCGACGGCGCTGCCGCTGGCCGCCCTGGTCTTCCTCGGCGCGTTCATCCCGGTGGTCGGCGCGACCATCAGCGGCGCGGTCGCCGTGCTGGTCGCGCTGGTCGTCAACGGGCCGGTGACCGCGCTGGGGATCCTCGCGGTCGTCATCGCGGTCCAGCAGCTGGAAGGGCACGTCCTCCAGCCGCTGATCATGGGCCGTGCGGTGGCGCTGCACCTGTCTCTTATACAC
>KL571359.1:25013-28540 GCA_000715855.1 Actinoplanes liguriensis | reverse complement strand
CCTGGTCGCGGTGCCGCTGCTCGCGGTGCTGAACACGGCCATCCGCTACCTGGTGAGCCACCCCGGCGGCGAGCCCACGCCGGACCGTGAACCGCCCGGCACCGAGCCGACGGACGACGACGAGGCGCAGGCGGAGGACCGGGCGGACGCCGCCGAGCGCCGCCTCGACCCGACGAGCCCGCCGCCCGGGGACACGTCCGTCGCGACCGCCTGACTAGTTCCCGACGCCGACGCCGGACATCATCGCCGAGGGGTAGCGGTCGCCACGGGCCGCTCCCCTCGGCACGGCGTTCTCGATCTCTTCGAGATCGGCCGCGGAAAGCTTCAGGTCCATCGCGGGCAGGGCTTCCGCCAATCGGGTACGTGTCCGCGCACCGACCACCGGCACGATGTCGTCACCCTGGGCCGCGACCCAGGCGATGGCGAGCTGGGCCACCGAGGCGCCCCGCGTCGCGGCGACCCGGCGCAGCGCCTCGACCAGGGCCAGGTTGTGCTCGGCGTTCTCGCCCTGGAACCGCGGCATGCGCCCCCGGTTCTCGCCGGGACGGCCGGCGGCAGCCGCATTCCAGTGGCCGGAGATCAGCCCGCGGCTCAGCACCCCGTACGCCGTCATGCCGATGCCCAGCTCCCGCAGCGTGGGCAGCACCTCCGGCTCGACGGCCCGGGAGATCAGCGAATACTCGATCTGCAGGTCGGCGACCGGGTGCACGGCGTGTGCCCGGCGGATCGTCTCGGCGCCCACCTCGGAGAGGCCGAGGTGCCGCACGTAACCGGCGTCGATCATCTCCTTGATCGCGCCGACGGTGTCCTCGATCGGCACCGCCGGGTCGAGCCGCGCCGGGCGGTAGATGTCGATGTGGTCGACGCCGAGCCGGGTCATCGAGTGGATCAGGAAGTTCTTCACCGCGGCGGGCCGGCCGTCCTGCCCGTTGAAGCCGCCGCCGGGCTGGCTCAGCGCGCCGAACTTGACGCTCAGCAGGTAGGAGTCGCGCGGCCGGTCGCGCAGGGCCTCGGCCAGCAGCATCTCGTTGTGGCCGGTGCCGTAGTGGTCGCCGGTGTCGATCAGGGTGACGCCGGCGTCCAGCGCGGCGTGCACGGTGGCGATGCTCTCGGCGCGGTCGCTCGCGCCGTAGACCCCGTTCGTCATGCCCATCGCGCCGAGGCCCAGGGCGGAGACGACAGGTCCGGTGGTGCCGAGGGTTCGTGTCTGCATGCCGACCACCCTGCTCCGGTTCCGGACCGGCCGGGAAGGGAGCGCTTATCCTAGGCAAACCGCTCCCTGTCTCGGCGCCCTGTCGCGAGGGAGCATGGTCCCATGCAGCGTGAACAGCTCGCCGATTTCCTCCGCCGCCGCCGCGAGGCGATCCGCCCGGCCGAGGTCGGCCTTCCCGACGGCCCCCGCCGCCGCGCTGCCGGCCTGCGCCGCGAGGAGGTGGCGCGGCTCGCCGGCATGTCGGTGGACTATGTCGTCCGCCTCGAGCAGGGCCGCAGCAGCCACCCGACCGCCCAGTTGCTGACCTCCCTCGCCCGGGCGCTGCGGCTCACCGACGACGAGCGCGACCACCTGTTCCGCCTGGCCGGCCAGCAGCCCCCACCCGCCGACAGCGTCGCGCGCCTGGCCCGCGCCGGCCTCGTGCGCATGCTCGACCTGCTCGGCGACACCCCGGCCATGGTCATCTCCGATCTCGGCGAGGTCCTCGCGCAGAACCGGATGTCGATGCTGCTGATCGGCGACCACACGGCCTTCACCGGGGACCGGCGCTATCTGATCTACCGCTGGTTCACCGAGCCCGGCGTGCACGACCTACACACTCCGGAGGATCGCGAGCACCACACCCGCCAGCTGGTCGCCGACCTGCGCGCGGTCGCCGGCCGCCGGACCGGCGACCCGGTGGTCGAGGGCCTCGTCGCACGGTTGACGGCGTGCAGTCCGGAGTTCCGGGAGCGGTGGGCCGAGCACGAGGTCAGCGTCCGCCGGGTCGACCGCAAGACCCTGGTGCACCGCCGGGTCGGCGCGATCCTGCTGGATTGCGAAACCCTGGTCACCCCCGACCTGGGCCAGCAGTTGCTGGTCCTAACCCCGGCCGATGTGGACGCCCGGGAGCGTCTGGACCTGCTCCGGGTGCTCGGCATCGAGGAGTTCCCGCTCGCCGACGTCGACGAACAGGTCCGGTGACTCACGGCAACCACCTCGAGACGTCTAGTGTGGACCCGGTGACGACGATCCTTGTTCCCTTCCACCAGGACGATCGGGTCGAGATCCCGGTCCAGGCAGATGTCACCGTCGAGCCGGATTTTCCCGGTGGCGACGTGTGGCAGCAGGTCACGGCGCTGTGTGACGCGACCGCGTCGGCGGTGGCCCCGGTCGTCGCGCGCGGCGGCGTGCCCCTGGTGTTCTCCGGCGACTGCCTGGTCGGCGGCGGCGTGATCGCGGGCGCGCAGCGCGCGGGCGCGGACCCGGCGGTCGTCTGGTTCGACGCGCACGGCGACGTGCACACGCTGGAGACGAGCACCTCGGGCTATCCGGGCGGGTTGTCGCTGCGGGTGGTGACCGGCGCGCACCCGGAGCGCTATGCGGACGGCTTCGGCCTGCGCCCGCTCGGCCCGGAGCGGGCGCTGCTGGTCGACGCCCGTGACCTGGACCCGGCCGAGGCGGAATACCTCGCGGCCGGGGTCACCGGCCGGATCCCGGTCGACGAGGTGACCGCCGACGCCCTGCCGCCCGGCGACCTGGTGCTGCACGTCGACGTCGACGTGATCGATCCGGAGGAGTTGCGCGGTCTCAAGTTCCCCGCGCCGGGTGGCCCGTCCACGGACGACGTGCTCGCCGCCTACGACCGGGTCCTGGCGACCGGCCGGGTCGTCGCTATCCACATCTCCTGCCCCTGGTGGACGGCCACCGACCAGGAGCAGCTGACGACCCGGGAGCGCTTGACGGCCCGCTTCGCCGAGCGGGGATAGAAACGAGCGGCCTCAGAAGACGACCAGCGACAGAAGGTGAGCGCGGAAGAAGCCGTTGGTGGCGGATCCGCGAGAGCACCGGCCGCTATCCCGCGTCGAGCTCCGCCTCCAGGCGCCGCATGAGATGCGAGCGCCAGCCGCGACCCATCATCTCCAGCGCCTGCCGCTGCAGCGGATCGTCCGGGTCGAAGCCCTCGTGCCGCAGGAACAGCCGCGTCCCGTGGCCTTCCGGGGTGAGCGTCCAGGTGACCGTGCTGTCCAGGGTCCCGCCCCGCCACGACCAGCGCATCCGGCGCTCCGGTTCCAGCTCGAGGACCTCGCACCGGACGATCCCGTCGAACCCGGGCCGCGCCTCGGTCCGGAACGTGAACCGATGCCCGACGACCGGAAGGAAGTCGTTCGGCATCAGCCACCGGGCGATCCGATCAGCATCGGTCAGCGCCCGCCACACCTTGGCCGGCGGATGGCGCAGGAACTGGTCGACCTCGACCGTGGCCGGCTCAGTCATCCTCGCCGTCCAGCAGGTCGGCGAGCCCGGTCAGGCGGCTGTCTCTTATACACATCTC
>KL571359.1:23633-24891 GCA_000715855.1 Actinoplanes liguriensis | reverse complement strand
GTATAAGAGACAGACTCGGCCCGCAGCGAGTAGACCCGTTCCCGCCCGGCCCGCTCCTCGCTGACCAGGCCGGCGTCCTTGAGCAGCCGCAGGTGCTCGGAGAAGCTGGGCCGCCGCATGCCGAACCGTTCCGCCAGCCGGTGCACCGGGTGCGGCCCGTCCTCGCGCAGCAGTCGCAGCACCTCGCGCCGGGTCGGGTTGGCCAGCGCGGCGAAGACGTCGACCTCAGGCACGCGGCGGCCGCCCGCGCAGCACGAGCCGGTTCCCGTCCGGGTCGCTGAAGACCGCGAACCGTCCCCACTCCGCGTCCTGCACCCCGCCGGGCACGTCGACGCCTTTCCCGATCAGGGCCGCGACCTCGGCGTCCAGGTCGTCGGTGTGCAGGACCAGCCCCTGCAGGGACCCGGCCGGCATGCTGTCGAACCAGGTCACCAGCGTGATCGAGGTCTGCCCGCCCTTCGGCACGACCTGGATCCACTGCGAGCCGGGCCCCATCGCGTTCTGCCGGAGCAACTCGAAGCCGAGCACGTCGACGTAGAAGTCGCGGGCCCGTTCCTGGTCGCTGACCGGCAGGGACACGACGCCGAGATGAGTGATGGTCATGCCGCCACAATAGGTAGGAGATTTCCTACCCGTCAAGCCGGGCCAGGCGTTTCTCCAGGTAGTCTCGCTCCGCACGGTCGCTGGTGAGGAGAATCGCGCCGCGGTACGCCGTGACGGCCGCCCCGTTGCGCCCCGTCCGTTCCAGCAGGTGCGCGCGGGCGGCCAGCGCCGGCTGAAATCGGTCACCCCCGAGCACGTCGAGCCGCGCCAGCCCCGCCGCCGGCCCCTCGACCTCGGCGACCACGACGGCGAACGCGACGCTCCCGCCGAGCGACGGCGCCACCTCGTCCAGCACCTGGTGCAGCCCGAGCAGCGACCACCAGTCCGTGGGCCGCACGCAGTGCACCGCCTGGATCGCCGCTTCGAGCTGGAACCGGCCGAGCCGCCCGGCCGCGTGCGCCCGCCGCAGATGCTCGTGTGCCCGCCCGATCAGCGCGCGGTCCCACCGCCCCGGATCCTGCTCGGCGAGCGGCACGAACCGCCCTTCGCCGTCCACCCGGGCCGCGGCGCGAGCGGCGGCGAGCTGCATCAGCGCCGCGAGCCCGTGCGCCTCCGGATCGTCCGGCGCCAGCCCGGTCAGCACCTCGGCCAGGTGCAGCGCCTCCCCGGTCGCGTCGATCGCGTACGCCCCGTAGACCCTGTCTCTTATACACAT
>KL571359.1:23163-23394 GCA_000715855.1 Actinoplanes liguriensis | reverse complement strand
TGTGTATAAGAGACAGAGCCGGAACGGGATGCCGGCCGCCTTGATCCGCTTCTTGCCCGCACCAGGCGGGTCGCCATGGTGGCGCCCGGCGTCGAGTAGGCCCGACCGATCTGCTCCGCGGTGAAGCCGAGCACGGTGTTGAGCATCAGCGGCGTGTGCACGCCCGGGTCGATCGCCGGATGCGCGCACACCAGCATCAGCTCGAGCCGCCGGTCCGGGATCGCGTCCACG
>KL571359.1:21677-22888 GCA_000715855.1 Actinoplanes liguriensis | reverse complement strand
CCGTCAGCAGCCAGCCGTCCGGGTTGTCCGGGGTGCCGCGCTCCGGCCACGTCCGTACCGCCCGCTCGAACGCGTCGGCCAGGGCGTCCTCCGCCGCGGCGACGTCACTCGCCGACGCGGAGAGGAACGCCAGCAGCCGCCCGTAGCTGTCCCGGGCCGCGAGGGTCGTCAGTTCGACCATCGGCCGTCGAGGAACGCCGTCGCCACCGGGCGGACCTCGACGACGCCCCACTGCGCGCCCGGGCACTTCCCGGCCCACCCGATCGCCGCGTCCAGGTCGGCGACGTCGACCAGGAAGATTCCGGCGAGCACCTCCTTCGTCTCCGCGAACGGCCCGTCCTGCACCCGGGGGCTGCCGTCGCGGTGGGTGACGCTGGTCGTCGCGAACGTCGGCTGCAGCACGTCCGCCGACAGCAGCACCCCGGCCTGCGCCAGTGCCTTCGCGTAGACGTCGAACTGCCGCCGGGCCTCGGCGATCACTTCCTCGCTCAGCTCACCGTCGGCCGGCTCGCCGTAGTGCATCAGCAACGCGTACCTCATGATCGTCGTCCTCTCGTCGAAACGCGTCCCGTTCACCGTTATGACGAATCGGCCCACTCCGGATCGTCAGGCGCGCCCATCTTTTCGCGAGATCGGGGTATGAGCAGCGGCCATGAGGGAGTTCGGATGGCTGGGAATCGTGCGGCACGGGGAGAGCATCGGCAACATCGCCGCAGCTCAGGCGGAGCGCAACGGCGCCGAGGTGATCGACCTCGCGGAGCGGGACGCGGACGTGCCGCTCTCCCCGACAGGCGAGCGCCAGGCACGGGCTTTGAACAATCATTTCCGGCGTACGTCGTTGACCGCCGACCTCGCCGTCGCCTCGCCCTACCTGCGTGCCCGCCGGACCGCCGAGCTGGCGCTGGAGGGTCTGCGGGTCCCGCTGCTCGTCGACGAGCGGCTGCGCGACCGTGAGCTGGGCGTCCTCGACCTGCTCACCAACGCCGGCGTGCACGCCCGCCACCCCGAGGAGGCGCTGCGGCGCTCCCACCAGGGCAAGTACTACTACCGTCCGCCGGGCGGCGAGAGCTGGGCGGACGTGCTGCTGCGCCTGCGCTCGGCGCTGCGTGAGCTGCGCGAGGACCACCCCGGCGGCCGGATCCTGCTCTTCGCGCACGAGGCCACGGTGTGGCTCGTCCGCTCGCTCGCCGAGGGCGTGCCCGAGCCGGAGC
>KL571359.1:19112-21514 GCA_000715855.1 Actinoplanes liguriensis | reverse complement strand
CTGATGACGCTCGCCCGCGGCGAGGCGATCGCGAACTGCTCGATCAGCTCGTGGCGAGGCGACGACGCGAACCTGACACCGGAGCGCTTCAACGACGCCGGACACCTGGCGGAACACGGCGCTCCCACCACGGAACAGGAGGAAGTCCGTGCCGAACCGGCATGACGAACGGGTCATCACGCCACGAGTGCTCCGCGACTGGCCGCTGCCCGATCCGGGGAACGACAAGCTGTCCCGCGGCACGGTGCTGGTGGTCGGCGGTTCCCGGTTCAACCCGGGCGCGGTGCTGCTGGCCGGGGAGGCGGCGCTGCGCGCGGGCGCCGGCCGGCTCCAGCTGGCGGTCGCCGACGAGGCCGCGATCCCACTGAGCATCGCGGTCCCGGAGGCGAAGGTGGTCGGCTTCGCGTCCGGCGACGAGCCACTGCCCGAGCAGGTCACCGAGCTGGCCGCGGAGGCCGACGTGATCCTGGTCGGGCCGGGGCTGGACGACATCGGCCAGACCGCCGACCTGATGCGGCAGGTGCTCGGCGTGGCGGGCCGGGACGCGGGGGTGGTGCTCGACGCGTACGCGCTGGGTGCCTTGAGCAAGGACCCGGGACTGTTGCGGCAGACGCGAGCCGTCCTCACCCCGAATCTCACCGAGGCCGCCCACCTGCTGGGCCGGGAGCCGGACGACGACCTGGCGGAGGCGAGCCGCGCGCTGGCTGATCGTTATCAGGCAGTCGCCTCGCTCTACGGGCACATCGCCGAGCCCGGTGGCCGGGTGTGGCGGGAGGAAAGCGGCGACGCCGGCCTGGGTACCTCGGGCAGCGGTGACGTGCGCGCCGGGATCGTCGCCGGCCTGCTCGGACGGGGTGCCGAGCCGGCCCAGGCGGCCTGCTGGGCGGCGTTCGCGCACGCGGTCAGCGGGCAGCGGCTGACCCCGCGCCGGGGCCGCACCGGCTTCCTCGCCCGGGAGTTGGTCGACCAGGTCGCGGACACACTGGCAACCGTGTGAGGAATCGGATTACCCGCATTTCACGGTCACATTCCGGCCTCTTAAAAGAATCAGGCAGGAAGCTCCGAACTCATTTTCCCGATCCATTCGGGTGCTCTACTGAATAGGTCCGAACCCGAATACGGAAGAAGTGGGAAAATGAGTAGGTCGAAAATATTGGCGCTGGTCGC
This sequence comes from Actinoplanes liguriensis, assembly GCA_000715855.1. GTDB lineage: Bacteria > Actinomycetota > Actinomycetes > Mycobacteriales > Micromonosporaceae > Actinoplanes > Actinoplanes liguriensis. The sequence continues at coordinate 20,347 of KL571359.1, read as the reverse complement.
CGGCCTCTGCACGCTGGCCGGACCGATCCCGGCGGCGACCGCCGCACCCCAGCCGCCGCGTGATTTCGACACGGTCGGGTACTTCCCCATGGCGTCCGACTGCCAGTGGACAGGCAATGCCGGGCGCCAGCAGAGGCAATGGATGCGATTCGACTGCGACCGGGCGGGCGGCGCCTACCGCGGCCTGTGGCAGCTCACCGTCCAGCGCTACGGCGGCAACCGGTGGCCGGGCGGCCCTGGCGGACCCGGCGGACCCGGCGGACCGGGACGTCCCGACTGGCCGCACGGCCCCGGGCCCCGTCCGCGCTGATTGAAACCGGACACGCCGCGGCCGTGAACGCGTGCGGCACACGCCACAACCCGAAGACCCTCAACTGGCAACCACCCGTGCCGATCTCTCGACATGCGACGGAAAGTCCATGACGAGGGAGGCGCGAGGTGGCCCGCTGGCGAGGCTGGTTCACGCCGATCGCCGTGGTCATGGCCGTGGCGGAGGTGCTGCTGATCCTGCTGGGCACCCGCACCGGCTTCCCGAAGCTGCTGGTGTGGGGTCCGGCAGTGGCCGGCGTCGCGATGGCGGTGGCTTCCTTCCGCGTCGCCTCACAACGAACAAACCACGATTTGCGTACGTTCTGGGCCCGCCTGTCCGTCGCGATGGGCGCGGTCCTGGTCGCGTCGGTCAGCCAGACCGTCGACATCGTGACCATGCCGTTCACCGACATGCCCCCGATCGGCGCCCGCACGCTGCTCCTGTACGTGACCGGCACGATCCTGGCCATCGCCGGCCTGCTCCGGCTCCCCGGCGGCGGCAGCTCGTGGCGGCAGCTGACCACCGCGGCGCTGGACGTGGCGGTGGTCGCGGTGACCGGTGGGATCGCCGGCTCCGAATACGTCGGCTGGTTCATGAACCGGTTCGGCGTCAGCACGTCCGCATGGTGGCTGAACATCGCGATGATGGCGATCGCGGTCGCCGGCGTGACGGTCGTCGTCAAGATCATGGCGGCACGTCGTAGCCCTGTCCCCCGGGCCGCGCTGTGGTGGCTCGCCCCGATCGGGCTGGCCGGGCCGCTCTCCACGGTCTTCATGAACCTGCTCGCGCCGTGGCCGCACCTCAACGGAAGTGCCGCGGTGCTCCCGTTCGTCGGCCTGTTCGGCGCGCTCGCCGCGACCGCGCAGCAGCGTCACCTCGCCGGTCCGCGGGATCACCGCCGGCAGGCCGTCGACCTGCCCGGATA
>KL571359.1:17054-18892 GCA_000715855.1 Actinoplanes liguriensis | reverse complement strand
GATGTGTATAAGAGACAGAGGCTGACGAGTCTCCTGGTGGCGACGGTCTTCCTGCGTACCGGACACCTGAGCACCGTGCAGGTGGCCGGGACGACGTGTCTGTTGCTGCTGGTGGTGGCGCGGCAGGCGGTGGCGCTCGCGGAGAACGGGACGCTGCTGACGACCGTGGCGCACCAGGCCATGCACGACGAGCTGACCGGGCTGTTCAGCCGTCGGTACTTCACCTCCGCGGTGGCCGGCGCGACCGGGCCGCACACCGTGGTGCTGATCGACCTGCGGGAGTTCCGGGCGATCAACGACGGGCTGGGCTCTGCCGTCGGTGACGCGCTGCTGGTCGCGTACGCGAATCGCCTGGGTCTGATCGCCGGGGACCGGGCGGTGATCGCGCGGCTCGGAGGCGACGAGTTCGGCCTGCTGCTGCCGGGCTCGACGGACGTCGTCGAGCAGCTGGCCGCGGCCGGCGCCGAGCCGCTGGTCGCCGCCGGGCACGACGTGCTGGTAGAGGTCTCCGTCGGCATCGCCTCGGGCACCGGCGACCTCTACCGGCAGGCCGAGACCGCGCTGCGCGAGGCGGCCGGCAGCGCCGGGGCGCGCGTGGTTCGCTACAACGCCTCGCTGGAGCGGCAGCTGACCCAGCGCGCGACGATCGCCGCGGACCTGCGCCGCGCGCTGACCGCCGGCGAGTTCCACCTGCTCTACCAGCCCGTCGTGGAGCTCCCGTCCGGCCGGATGGTCGGCGTGGAGTCGCTGATCCGCTGGTCGAAGGACGGCCGCGTGATCTCCCCCGCCGACTTCATCCCGGTCGCCGAGGACACCGGCCTGATCGTCGAGCTCGGCGCATGGGTCATCGACACGGTCTGCGCACAGACCGCCGCGTGGGGCCACCGGCACGGCTTCGACGCGCTCCGATCCGTCGCGGTCAACGTGTCCGCACGGCAGCTCCTCGACCCGGGCCTGGCAGACGCGGTCGCGGCAGCCCTCACCCGGCACGGCGTCCCGCCGGAACGGCTCACCGTCGAAATCACCGAAACCGCGGTGTTCGCCGGCGGCCGCGCGCTGGCCACGGTCAACGCGCTCTCCGCCCTCGGCGTGAAAATCGCGCTGGACGACTTCGGCACCGGCCACTCCTCACTGGGCCTGCTACGAACCTGCCCGGTAGACGCCATCAAGGTCGACAAGTCCTTCGTCGACGGCCTGGGCGGTGGCCCCCAGCAGGAAGCGATCGCCATCGCCCTGACCGGCATCGCCGACACCATGGGCCTGAGCACGGTAGCCGAGGGCGTAGAGACGGCGGACCAGGCCCGGCGCTTGCACGAACTCGGATACCGCCACGCCCAGGGCTTCCACTTCGCCCGCCCAATGCCCCCAGAGGCAATAGACGACTTGCTGAACCACCCCACCACCATCGCCGCCGCCTGACCACGGCCCGCACCTCCCCCACACCGCAACCCCCACCGCGCCCCGGGCTCGCCCACGCCTCCTCCACACCGCGTCCCGGCGCGACCACGCCTCCTCCACACCGCGTCCCGGTGCAACCGCTCCTACTCTCCACGAGCCGAAGGCCCGGCCGACAGCTATCCACATTGATGCTCTGTCCACAGGGCACCCGCCCGGCCACGAGATCTTCCGGCAGAATCAAAGCAGAGATGCCCCACCGACCCACCCACATGAGAATTGCGAAGGTGGAACGCCCCTAAACCCATCACTGATAAATAACCCGGCGACATTTCCGGCGAACCACGCACGCCCCCAGAAAGAGTTCTAACCCTGATACGAAAATTGCCTTCTTCAAGCTGGACCATCGCCCGGTGACCACAGCGATCCCGGCGCCATCTCAT
>KL571359.1:16625-16753 GCA_000715855.1 Actinoplanes liguriensis | reverse complement strand
CCAGCCGCAAGCCGAGCCAGACCGGGCGCGTCAAACAGGGCCGATCCCGCGGTTGCCGCAGAGGTGGCAGTCGCCGGGTGAGGGGCAGGTGCGCCCGCGGGAGCTGGCATGGGATCAGGGGCCGGAGC
>KL571359.1:15726-16385 GCA_000715855.1 Actinoplanes liguriensis | reverse complement strand
GTGTATAAGAGACAGGACCAGGAGCCGGACCAGGAATGGGAGCGCGCTCCGGGCGAGACGCAGGAGCAGATGCAGGGGTCGGATCCGGGCGACGGGCGAGGGCCGGATCCGGTGGCCGTGGCCGGGCAGAAGTCGCCTGCAGTCGTTGAACATCGCCAGCGGTTACAGCCGCCCAGGCCTCCGAGGCAGTCCATCCCAACTTGACCAACTTTCGGGTATGCCGCTGCCGCAAACCCCAATCGCGATGCCGCTTATGCTCCAGCCGGAACTCCTCTTTCTCCGCGGAATAACTCCGCGCTGCGGTACGGTCTCGCATTCGCGAAACCTCGGACCGGCTGAACAACGATAACTGCGCCACCCCTAAATAGTCCCACCCCCAGAGAGGGAAGTGTAAGCGCCAGCGAGCGCTAAAAAGATTTACCTCCGCGCGACACCGAGCAGAATATTTCCGCCAAGCGGGAACGGCGCAAGAAAGTGAATCGGCGACCGCATTTACCGAGATCCGCACGCCCGGCGGCCCGGCCCCGCCGAGCGGTGGTTCGACGAGGAGGGTGTTGCGGTGGTCCGTCGGGCAAGGCGATGCGGTGGCCCGCCGAGCAAGGTGTTGCGATGCTCCGTCGGGCGAGGCGATGCGGTGGCCCGCCGAGCAAGGTGTTGCG
>KL571359.1:14177-15444 GCA_000715855.1 Actinoplanes liguriensis | reverse complement strand
GGGCAAGGCGATGCGGTGGCCCGCCGAGCAAGGTGTTGCGGTGGTTCGACGAGGAAGGCGACGCGATGACCCGCCGCGCAAGGCGACGCGCTGGCCCGCCGAGGGAGGCGCTATGGCCGCATCGCTTCGCTCAGCCGCACAGCCGCTCTCCTGGAACGTTCAGACGACCACCTGCATCCATCGTGCGGGCACGTAACCCCAGCTCAGCGCAGCTTGATATCAACCTTTGTTCAAGTTTTACGGTGGCCCGGCACCCATCCACACGGCACAGGGGACGGCAGATGGCGAAGATCGTGGTGTTCACCGAGTACGGCGACCCGGAGGTCCTGCACCTCGTCGACGCCCCGGACCCGGACGTCGGCGCCGGCCAGCTGCTGATCCGGGTGCGAGCGGCCGGCGTCCAGCCCTTCGACTGCGCGACCCGGCGGGGAGATTTCGCCGCGTACAACCCGGTCGCATTCCCGGCCCGGCTCGGCAACGAGGTGGCTGGTGTCGTCGGGCGGGTCGGTGACGGCGTGACGGGCTTCGCCGTGGGCGACGAGGTCATCGCCTTCCTGACGATGGCGGGCTACGCGGACACCGTCGTCGTCCCGGCCGATCAGGTCGGACGCAAGCCGGAGAAGATGTCGTGGGCCGAGGCCGGGGTGCTGAGCGCTTCCGGTCAGACCGCGGCCACCGCGCTGGACGAGTTGGGCGTGGCGGCCGGGGACGTCCTGCTCGTGCATGCGGCCGCCGGCGGGGTGGGTTCGTTCGCGGTGCAGCTGGCGGTCGCGCGCGGGGCGACCGTCATCGGGACGGCGAGCGAGCGTAACCACGACTACCTGCGGTCTCTCGGTGTGGTCCCGGTGACGTACGGCCCGGGTCTCGCCGGCCGGGTCCGCGCCGTCGCGCCGGGCGGGATCACCTGCGCCCTGGACGCGGTCGGCGGGGACGCGCTGGACGTGTCGTTGGAGCTGCTGGGCGGGACCGAGCGGATCGTCACGATCGCCGACTGGGCGCGGTCGGCACGGTTGGGGATCCGGCGGATCGGAGCCACCCGTTCCGTACGCCAGCTCAATGATCTTGCTTTGCGATGGTCGGACGGGACCTTGCGGATCGAGGTGGCCGCGGAGGTGCCCCTGAGCCGGGCCGCGGAGGCGCATCGCCTGGTCGAAACCGGTCACGTCCGCGGCAAGGTCGCTCTGATCGCGGACTAGAGCGCGATCAGCCCGGCCGATGTCGCCCGGAAGCCGCACCGCTCCAGGTAGAAACTGTCTCTTATACACAT
>KL571359.1:11846-13996 GCA_000715855.1 Actinoplanes liguriensis | reverse complement strand
ACCCCTCGCAGCCGGCCGCCCGGGCTTCCGCGGCTGCCGCCTGCACCAGCGCGGCGCCGATCCCCCGCCCCTGCAGCTCCGGGTCGACAGCGGTGTCCAGGATGAACGCGTGCGCCCCGCCGTCCCAGCAGACCTGGACGAAACCGGTCAGCCGGTCGCCGTCGAACGCGCCGATCCAGGTGAGCGCATGCCGGTCGAGGCGCTGTGCCCACGGCCGTACCGCGGCCGGATCTTCCCCGAATGCGCGGGCGTGCAGCGCACTCAGCTCGCGGTCGTCGACGGGGAAACGCGGGACGAGGCGCATCAGGCGGTGCTCCGGGGCGCGTACATGATCACGGCGACGCCGACCAGGCAGAGGCCGGCGCCGATCAGATCCCAGCGGTCCGGGCGGAATCTGTCCACGACCACGCCCCAGGCGAGCGAGCCGGCAACGAAGACTCCGCCGTACGCGGCGAGGATGCGCCCGAAGTTCGCCTCCGGCTGCAGGGTGGCGACGAAACCGTACGCCCCGAGCGCGATCACGCCCGCGGCGATCCACCACAGCCCGCGGTTCTCCCGCCAGCCCTGCCAGATCAGCCACGCCCCGCCGATCTCGGCGAGCGCGGCCAGGACGAAGAGCAGCAGGGACCGTACGACGTCCATGCGCAGTGATCGTACCGGCAGGCAACCGACAACCGTCGCATCGACCGGCCCCGGGCGTCGAGCCGTCACATTTCATGGTTGACGGGGATTCCGCGGGAAGTGAGAACAGCGACGACAACCGATGCCGCCGGGGCGGGGCGGCGGCGAGACTGGGCGACCCCCGTACACCTGGAGGTCCGGATGTCCCGATCGCTCGTCGCCCTGGCCACCGCCTCGGCCCTGGTCCTCGGCCTGGCCGGGCCGGCCCGCGCCGCCGCCGAGCCGGACCGCGCGGCCGTGCTCGCGTCCTTCACGCAGACCACCGCGGCCAGCTTCGACGCCTGGAACGCCGCCCGGCAGAACCGGGACAAGTGGGCGTCCTACCACTTCGACTGGGGCACCGATTACTGCTCGGTCAGCCCGGACCGGCCCTTCGGGTTCGACTTCCACCTGGCCTGCTGGCGGCACGACTTCGGGTACGGCAACTACAAGCTCGCCGGCACCTTCAACGCCAACAAGAAGCGTCTCGACACTGCCCTCTACCAGGACATCAAGCGCAAGTGCGCCAGTTATCCGGCCGCGTCCCGCCCGGTCTGCAACTCCCTCGCGTGGATCTACTACCAGGCGGTGTCTGTTTTCGGCAGTCTCTACGGGATTGACCCGGAGCAGGCGGTGGAGGCGGCCGGAAACGTATCCTGAGCCGGCCCCCGGAGAGACGGAGAGCCATGGCAGACGACGCCGGCGTCCTGCTGGAAGCGGTCGCCACAGGCGACGAGAAGGCCTTCGGCCGCCTGTACGACCTGGTCGCCCCACGCGTGTTCGGCCTGGTCAGGCGGGTTCTGCGGGATGCCGCGCAGGCCGAGGAGGTCGCCCAGGAGGTGCTGGTGGAGATCTGGCGCTCGGCGGCCCGCTTCGACCCGTCCCGCGGGACGCCGACCGCCTGGATGCTCACGATCGCGCACCGCCGGGCGGTCGACCGGGCGCGCGCCGAGCAGGCCGCAGCCGATCGCACCCGCAGTGTCGGCGCGGCATCGCTGGACACGCCGTATGACACGGTTGCCGACGAGGTCACCGGGCGGCTGGAGCGCGAGCAGGTCCGCGACTGCCTCGGCGGGCTGACCCGGTTGCAGCGGCAGGCGGTGACGCTCGCCTACTACCAGGGTCACTCCTACCCGCAGGTGTCCAAGCTGCTCGATGTTCCCCTGGCAACGGTCAAGACCAGGATGCGCGACGGCCTGATCCGCCTGCGCGACTGCCTGAGCGTGGAGGTAACGGCATGACCGCGGACATCCACTCCCTGGTCGGCGCGTATGCCCTCGACGCCCTCGACGACCTCGAACGGGCCGCGTTCGACCGTCACCTGCGCGAGTGCGAGCCCTGCCGGACCGAGGCCGACGAGCTGCGCGAGACGGCCGCCCGGCTCGCCGACGACGCCTGGTCGGTGCCGCCGCCCGGCATGCGCGACGACGTCCTGGCCCGCGTCGCGCAGACCCGGCAGATCGGTCCCCACCCTGTCTCTTATACACATC
>KL571359.1:7023-11682 GCA_000715855.1 Actinoplanes liguriensis | reverse complement strand
GCCGACGGCAAGGTCTACCAGCTGTGGACGATCCGGTCGGGCGTCCCCGCGTCCGCGGGCGCCCTGGATGAGGGCCAGTCCGTGTCCACCCAGGTCGTGGACGACCTGCCCACCGCGAACGCGGTCGGCGTGACGGTCGAGCAGGCGCCGGCCGCCGAGACGCCGAGCACCCCGCTGGAGGCCCAGGTCGACCTCACCTGATCACCGCCACCCGCAGGGGCGCCCCCCGATGCGATTGTCCCAAGAAATCGCATGATCACGTCGGCGGCCTGTGGACGAACCTCTTCTGTGGAAAACCCATCCGGACCCCGCACCGCTCCGAATGCCTTGCAGACGAGGACCTCGGGGGTGGGGAGATATGCCCGGCATGGACAGCACCGACGATCGGGTCGGCGGCCGCTACCGGCTGCTGGAGGTGATCGGCTCCGGCGGCATGGGCCGCGTCTGGCGCGCCGAGGACGACCTGCTCCTGCGGACCGTCGCGGTCAAGGAGATCACCGTGCCGTCCACGGCGCTGCTGGTGGCCGAGGCGATGCGGGAGGCCAGGGCGGCGGCGCGGCTGGACCATCCGGGCGTGGTGAAGGTCTTCGACGTGGTGTGGCGGCGGGGCCGCTGCTGGATCGTGATGGAGTACGTCGAGTCCCGCTCGCTGCAGCGGGTGGTCCGTGACGACGGGCCTCTGCCGTACCGGGAGATCGCCCGGATCGGCCTGGCGGTGCTCGCCGCCCTGCGCACCGCGCACGCGGCCGGGGTGCTGCACCGCGACGTGAAGCCGGACAACGTGCTGCTCGCCGCGGACGGCCGGGTCGTCCTGACCGATTTCGGCCTGGCCACGGTGGGTGGGGTAGATGCCGGGCCGGATCCGCGGCTGGGGTCGCCGAGCTTCATCGCGCCGGAGCGGGTGGAGTCCGGGGACGCGGGTGTCGCGTCCGACCTGTGGTCGTTCGGGGCGATGCTCTACGCCGCGGTGGAGGGCCGGCCGCCGTTCGCCCGGGGTGACGCCGCGGCCTCGCTGCGGGCGCTGCTCTCCGACCCGCCGGACGAGCCGGAGCTGGCCGGGCCGCTCGCGCCGCTGCTCCTGGCGCTGCTCGAGAAGGATCCGGCGCGCCGCCCGCCGGCCGCTGACGTCGAGGCCCGCCTGCGCGCGGTTCTGCACAGCCGTGACGGGCGGCGCCGGACCCGGTTGATCCTGGCGTCGCTCACCGTCCTCGGGCTCGCCTCCGCGGTGACCGTCGTCAGTCAGCACCCGGGCCCAGGGCCGCACCTGATCACCCCGGCCGCGATGGTGTCGCCGCCCACGCCCCGGGCGCTGGCCGTCAGCGCGGTGAATCCGTGCGGTGACACCGGGGTCGCCGTCGCCGCCGCGACCGCCGACGTGCCCGCTGACCTGCCGGCCGGCTGGATCTGGTTCCGCGACCCGACAGGTTTCGCCCTGGCCCTGCCGCACGGCTGGCGGCGATCACCGGACGACGTCGACTCCGCCGGTGACGGCGGCGTCTGCTTCAGCGACCCGACCGGCCACCAGGCCCTCACGGTGGGCAGCGTCGCCGTTGTGGACCCCGCGACGTACTGGCGGGCCCGGGAGTCCGCGCGCAAGGTGTCCGGCTATCGGCGTATCACCCTGGCCGACGAATGGGAGTACGTCTGGAGCCCCACGCCGTCGACGACGCGTCACGAGCGCCGCGCTGTCGTCCCGGCCGCGGGCAACCGCTCCTATCTGCTCCGCTGGCGGGTCCCCGGCACCGACTGGTCCACGACGGGCGCCGTACAGCGGGAGATCTTCGACCGTTTCCGTTCAGAGCCCTGACCCCGGTCAGACCTCGTCGCCGGGGACCGACATCGGGTGGCGCTGGTCGTCGCGGGCGGCGAGGCCCTCGACGGCGCGACGGTACTGCTCGGGGGTGATCTCCTGGCGCAGCAGGTGACCGACGAGCACACCCTCCAGGCTGTCCGGCGAGGGTTTGCGCGCGACCTCGGTCGCCTCCGCCCGCGCGGCCCTGCGCGCCGTCTTCGACGGGGACGGCCAGACCGCCCACACCCCGACGGCGAGCGCGGCCAGCCACAACAGGATCACGATGGCCATCATCGCCGCCCCTCTCCGTCGCCGTCCTCCGTACCCGCTTCCCGACCATTCTCACGCCGCGACGCCACTACCGACAGGTCCGAATTGATCGATCGCGGAAACACATCGGTGTAAGCATGGTCCGATGACGATCCGAGTGGCGATGTGGTCGGGGCCGCGGAACATCTCGACGGCCATGATGCGGAGTTTCGGCGAGCGCCCGGACACCGTGGTGGTCGACGAGCCGCTGTATGCGCACTACCTGGATGTGACCGGGATCGATCACCCGGGCCGCGACGAGATCCTGGCGAGTCAGCCGCGGCGCTGGCAGGACGTGGCGGCCGAGCTGACCGGCCCGCTGCCCGGTGATCCGGCCGTGCAGTACCAGAAGCACATGACCCACCACCTGCTGCCGGAGATCGACCGCGGGTGGCTGGGCGGGCTGACCCACGCGTTCCTGATCCGGGACCCGGCGCACGTCGTCGCCTCGTATGCGCGGGTCCGTGGCGAGCCGACGCTGGAGGACCTGGGGTTCCCGCAGCAGGCCGAGATCTTCGCGGCGTTCGGCGGGCCGGTCGTCGACTCCGCGGACGTGCTGCGTGACCCGGCCGGGACGCTGGGGCGGCTCTGCGCGGAGCTCGGGTTCGCCTTCGATCCCGCGATGCTCTCCTGGGCGCCGGGTCCGCGCCCGTCCGACGGGGTCTGGGCCCCTTTCTGGTACGACGCGGTCAACGCCTCGACGGGTTTCGCCGCCTACGATCCACGTCCGGCCGTGGTCCCGGACCGCCTCGTGCACCTGGTCGAGGCGGCCCGCCCGTACTACGCCGAGCTGTCCCGGCACCGTCTCCGGGGTTAGCCCGGCACCGTCTCGGTGGTCAGCCCGGCGCCGTCTCCTCCAGGACCCGGCACCGTCTCCTCCAGGACGCGGACCCCGTTGAACGCGGCGTATTCCTGGTAGCGCCGCGCGATCCGCCGGGTCATCTCCCCCACCTGACCGTTCCCGATCACCCGCCCGTCGATCGTGGTGACGCCGGCGATCTCGCCCATCGTGCCGGTGCAGAACACCTCGTCCGCCGTGTACATCTCGGTGAGCGACACGTCCCGCACCGCCGCCGCGATGCCGTCTGCCGCGGCCAGCTCCAGCACGGTCTGCCGGGTGATCCCTTCCGGGCACGCGGCGGTCGTCGGGGTCACCAGCGCGCCGTCCACGACCGCGAACAGGTGCGTGGCGTTGGTCTCCGCGACGAAGCCGCGCCGGTCGAGCATCAGGGCGTCGTCGGCCCCGGCCACGTTCGCCTCGATCTTGGCGAGGATCGAGTTGAGCAGGTTGTTGTGGTGGATCTTCGGGTCGAGCACGTCCGGGGCGGGGCGGCGCACGCTCGCCGTGACCAGGGTGAGCCCGCCGGTGTCGTAGACCGGCGCCTTGTGCTCGGCCAGCACGATCAAAGTCGGACCTTCGACGTTCAGCCGGGGGTCCATGCCGCTGGTCACCTTGCGGCCGCGCGTCAGCGTCAGGCGGACGTGCACGCCGTCGTACATCGCATTGGCCTCGAGGGTTTCCCTGACCGCCTCGATGATCACCTCGTCGGACGGGATCTCCCCGAAATCGAGGGCCGTCGCGGAGCGGCGCAGCCGGGCCAGGTGCGCGCCGAGCCCGAAGATCGCGCCGCGGTAGAGGCGCAGCCCCTCCCAGACCCCGTCACCGCCCTGGACCACCGAGTCGAAGGGCGAGATGCCCGGCTCGTCCCGGTGCAGGAGCCGGCCGTTCACCCAGTAGCGCAGGTCCGCATTGCGCTCGTCGTATTGCTGCAGCATGTCTAAGTTCTATCCGGTGATCGACACGCATGGCACACCCACGCAAGAGTTTCCGCACACCGTCACGTCACTCTCCGCCGATCTGCGAGCGCTCGGGCTCGCCGGCGGCGACACCGTTCTGGTGCACTCGTCGGTGCGCTCGGTCGGTTTCGTCGCCGGTCAGGTCCAGGCCATCGTGCAGGCGCTGCTGAACGTTCTCGGACATGACGGCACCCTTGTCGTGCCGACGCACACCCCGTTCAACTCGGATCCGGAGCACTGGCGCAACCCACCGGTCCCCGAGTCCTGGTGGCCGACGATCAAGAGCCGATTTCCCGGGTACGACGTGAGCCGCACGCCCAGCCGCCACATGGGCCTCCTTCCGGAGATCGTGCGCACCTGGCCGGGAGCACGACGCAGTGACCATCCGCAGGTGTCCTTCGCCGCGCTCGGCGCCGGTGCGGAGACGGTCACCGGGAGCCACCCGCTCGGCGACGACCTGGGCGACGGTTCACCCCTGGGCGCGATCTACCGGGCGAACGGCAAGGTGCTCCTGATCGGATGCGGACACGACCGCAACACCTCACTGCACCTCGCCGAGTGCCGCCGGCCCCGCCCGCCGATGACGGAGAACGGCGCCGCCATCCGGGACGGCGACGCGGCATCACGCTGGGTCACGTGGACCGCGCCGGTCGCCGACTCCTCCGACTTCGGGCGGCTCGGCGCGGACTATGAAGCGACCGGCGCGGTCACGACCGGCCCGTTCGGCAGCGCCACCACCCGGCTGATGTCGCAGCCGGCGA
>KL571359.1:0-6783 GCA_000715855.1 Actinoplanes liguriensis | reverse complement strand
GGACTTCGCCACCGGCTGGCTCGCCACCCATCGAGTGGGGTAGATCGATCGGCCCCGCGACCCCTACGATCCACATCGGACTGTCAGGGCCACGGGGAGGTTTTCGTGACGGACGGACGGCGTGCGCTCGCCGAACAGGTAGCCAACGACCATGCCCAGGGTGCGTTCTCCCGCCGCGAGGCGATCCGCAGGCTGGGCGTCATCGGACTCACCGGCGCCGCGGCGACCGGTCTCACCGACGTACTGACGCCCGCGCCGGCGGCCGCTGGGGCCGGTGCCGCCGCCGAACCGAGGCTGGACGACGAGCAGGAGATCCAGGGCAACATCCTGCGGGCCTTCGGCGGGCAGCACCAGGCGTACGTCTTCGTCTCGTTCGGCAACAAGCGCACCGCCGCCCGCACGTGGCTCGCCTCCGCCGCTGGCCGGGTCGACACCACCGCGGACGTCGCGGCCGCCCGCGCCGCACGGACGCCGCTGATGGGGCTCGGGCTGACCGCGACCGGCCTGGTCACCCTGCACCCGGAGGTGGCCGCGGACCTGGTTCCGTTCGAGGCGTTCTGGCTCGGGCCGCTGGGCAACGACGCTGCTCGGCGACGTCGGGGCGGCCCACCCGGCGAAGTGGGTCGTCGGCGGTCCCGGCCGCGCCCCGGTGGACGCGCTGCTCACCCTCGCCGCCGAGGACGAGGGCACGCTCAAGCGCCGCGTCCGGAAGGAACGCCAGGCCATCGCCGGCGCCGGGCTGACCGTGCTGCACGAACAGTGGGGCGGGGTCGTGCGCAACGCGACCGGGCAGCGCGCCGAGCACTTCGGGTTCGCCGACGGCATCGCTCAGCCCACGGTCCGCGGCGCGCAGGGCACCCCGGAGGAGATCGCGAGCGGCGAGTTCCTGCTCGGTCTCCCCGGCGAGCGGCGGCCGATGAATCTCGGACACCGGCCGGCGTCCGCGACATGGATGTGGGGCGGGTCGTTCCAGGTGTTCCGCCGACTCCGGCAGGACGTGGCCGGGTGGTGGGCCAAGATGGAGGACCTCCGGGAAGCCGGCGAGACCGCCGAGGACGTCGCCGCCCGCGCGATGGGGCGCAAACTCGACGGGACGCCGCTCAACCTCGACTTCAAGAACGACCCGGAGGGCAAGACCACTCCGCTGTACTCCCACGTCCGCAAGATGAACCCGCGCGACGACGAGGTGTTCCGCGACCGCAGCCACCGGATCCTGCGGCGCGGCATCCCGTACGGGCCGGCGATGGACCGGTCCGCGCCGGACTCGCAGGATCGCGGGATGCTGTTCAACGCGTACATGGCCAGCATCGAGGACCAGTTCGAGTTCCTCCAGCGCCGATGGGCGAACGATCCGTCGGTCGCCTCCTCGACCCTGACCAAGTCCGGGAAGAAGGCCGGGGTGGACGGCTTCGACCCGGTGATCGGGGACGATCCCGCGGTGGCTTCTCGGCGCTTCGGCGCGGACGCGGTGAAGAAGGTGCCGCCGGTGGCGTTCGGCGGCTTCGTCACCACGACGGGGTCGGTCTACGCATTCACGCCGACGCGGGCCGCCCTCCGCCTGCTGTCCACCGACTCGAGCCTGTAGGGAGAACGATCATGACTGGTATTGCCGTCAGTGACGCCTTCTTCGAGTTCGCCGGCGCGTGTGTGCACTCCATCCGCTTCGCTTTCGCTTCACAGATCGACTATCCCTACGCGACGGCTCGCCTGACCGACGACAACCCGCCCGAGTCGCTGTTCCGCCGGGTTCAGATTGCCTCCCCGCCTCCGAGTCGCAGCGGCAAGGCGTGGCAGACCGGCCTGACTCTGAACGGTGTGGCCTTCGACCCCGCCGGGTCGAAGGCCCACCTGAACGACGTCAAGTTCGTGGCCGGAATCGACAACCTCGACGCGCCGGACCCGGACACGATCGTCCTGGACCACTGGTTCGAGCTGCCACGAGCACCTCGAACGGTCTCCTGGTCATGGGACGAGCCGCGACCCTATCTGCTGTCGTTCCCGTATTGGCAGCCCATCAGCGGTCCGGGTGACACCGCAACCCGGGACGTGGACTACTCGGCGGTGCTCCGGCTCAACTGGACCAAACCGCCGACGGCGTCGTGGGTTGCCGTGAGCTTCGACGCATTCTGGCCGCCGGAGCGCGACAGCGCCGAGGTACTCATCCCGCTCGGCGCGTGCGACAGCCTCTGTCCTCGCTGACCCCCCACGATGAAGCCGCCGTCCCGATTCCGGGGCGGCGGCTTCATCGTCTGCTCAGCTGTTCGACGGGCAGTTCTCGTCGCAGTCCCCGAGGGGAATCAGCACGTCGGCGCTGTCCCGCTCCGGCGGCCAGAATCCGTCAAAGCTGACCGCGATCCAGTCACTGGCCGGCGTCCGGTCGAAATCGAGCCGGTACGTCGCGTAGTACTGCAACTCCTTGGTGACGCTTTGCTCACCATCGGGAACCGGGTTCCAGTACTGCACAGCGAGGACGTAACGATCATCACCGGCGCTGGTGAACTCCATCGTGCCCTGCTGCTTCGGGATGCTGATCCATCGGTCGAGTACGATCCTCTCCGGATCAGGTAGATCGAGCGAGGGCGTGCCCTCGGTGATCTGAACGTCCGCGAGGCGATGGGGGAGTTCGCTCGGCTCGAACGGCTTGTCCCCCAGGGTCAGGCCGGCCTGCCAGGGCTCGCCGTCGCGGGTCGGCGGCGGGGAGGCAACCTGCAGCCGCCGATACAGCGCCGGGGCTGGATTGGTCGTCGACAATTCGACCTTGGCATATGGACGGTCGAGAGGAGCCCCAACCGCGAACCGGAGGGCGTGGACACACGCGCCGGCCAACTCGAAGGCCGCCTCACTAACCCCTACACCAGTCATGACCCCGCCATCTCCCTGACTGAATACCGAACTCGCTGACGCCTACGACATCGAGAATTGAAGGGTGGCCATACCAAGCATGGCCGACGATCCCTCTCGTCCCACCCCGCGGATCGCGGACGATTTGACCGCGACCTGGCGGTCGTATCTGCCAGAGCATGCCATCGATCTACTCCGGACCACCAAAACTGTCGGCAATCCGCCGATGATCCAAGACAGGGACGCGGTGGTCCTTTTCGCTGATGTCGCCGGATTCACCGCGATGGCTGAGAGCCTCGCCGGCTCAGGGAGTTTCGGCACCGAGCGTCTGACCTCGGTGATCAACCGCTGGTTCGCGATCACGGCGGAAGCCATCACCAATGCCGGCGGCAGCGTGGTGGACTTCGCCGGGGACGCTCTCGTCGGGATCTTCCGGCACACCCCGGATTCCGCTTCCGCAGTGGCGTTCCGAGCGATTCGCTGCGCCGAGGCCATCCGGGAGGCCACCGCGTCGGTAACGCCGGTACCGACGCCTAACGGTCAGCGGTCCCTCGCCATCCGAGTCGGCCTGGCAACCGGACCAATTCGTCTCATGGTCCTCGGTGATCCGGCCATCCGATTGCAGCATCTGGTCGCGGGTCCCGCTCTGGATCGGGCGGTCACCGCCCTGCATCGCGCAGACCGCGGCGAGATCATCATCGATCAAGATCTGCTGGACATCGCAGCCGCGACCGCCCCGGACCTGCCCGTGGAGCCGGAAAAGCCCATCACCGACCTCGAAGCGTTAATCACCCCGTTCCTGCACCCGGCGATCCGAGCGCGCCTGCTGTCCGGTCGATCCGAGCTGGTGAACGAGCATCGCAAGGTGACCACTGCGTTCGTCCGCCTTCCGGACCTGTCGGTGGATGATCCCGAAACAATCGAGACCCTGCAGAGATACCTCCATTCTGGGGTGGCAGTCATCGATCGCTATGGCGGTCACCTTCGCCATCTGATGGCAGATGACAAGGGAACGGTGCTGGTTGCCGTCTTTGGAACTCCGGTCAGTCACGAGGACGACGAGGAACGTGCGCTGCGGTGCTGCCTGGAGCTACTTGCCCTGCCCGGCGGTCCGTACCGGGGAGGCGTCTCGACCGGCCAGGTGTACTGCGGCGAGGTCGGATCGGACATCCGTCGTGAGTACGCCGTCGTCGGTGACACCGTCAACCTGGCCGCCCGTCTGATGCAAGCTGCTCCACCTGGACACCTTCTGATCGATCAGCTCACCCACGACCGGGTGCGGGACATCCTCCTGGACAGCCGTCCAGCCGCGGTGAGTGCTAAGGGCAAGACGATGCCGGTCCCGGTGTGGATCGTGCGCGAGGCACAGGAGGTCGGTCCGCCGACCGCCCGCACCTCGCCCGTGCAGGGACCGTTGGTCGGCCGAACCCCGGAGCTCGGGCTGCTGGATGGCTTCATGCAACACGTGCGATCCGGCCGAGGTCAGCTGATCTGGTTACACGGCGAGGCTGGCATCGGCAAGACTCGGCTGGCTGACGAGGTCTGTCGGCTCGCCCGTGACCTGGGCTTCGGTGAACATGGGGGCGGTTGCCGGTCGCAAGGCCGCAGCACCAGCTACCTGGTCTGGCGACCGATCTGGCGGGAACTGCTGGGCATCGATCGCGACACGCCGATCACGGCGCAGCGCACAGCGCTGGCCGAGCGAGCCGCCACCTATGGAGGCTCCGGCCAACGCGCCCCGTTGCTCGCAGCCGTGGTCAACGTGCCCATGCCGGACACCGAGCTGACCGCGCAGCTGGAACCCGCGGGACGAGAAGAACTCCTCCGATCCACACTGCTTGCTTGCTTGCGCGACCACGCGGCATCTGGGCCGTTGATTCTGCGCATGGAGGACTGCCACTGGATCGACCCCGCCTCCCTGGCCTTCTTGGAGTACCTCGTCCATCACATCGCAGATCTACCAGTGCTGGTGGTGGCTACTTCCCGAGAGCCAATACCGGAGCGGCTCATCGGCCATCTGCACGTCGCCGACCTCCGACTGGATCAGATGACCAGGGAGGACGCAGAACAACTTGTCGCCCTGCGATTCCGCGAACGGTTCGGTCAGTTCGCCGACCTCGCGCCAGAAGTCCTCCGCCAGACTTCAGAGCAGTCAGGGGGCAATGCCTTCTACATCGAAGAGCTGGTCAGCTACCTGCATGGCCGCGGCATCGACCCAGGTGACCCACGTGCCCTGGCCGGGGTGCAGGTACCGGACAGCCTGCAGCGGTTGGTCATGGCACGCATCGATCAGCTCAATGACGACGAGAAAGCGACCCTCAAGGTAGCCAGCGTGATCGGTCGCAGGTTCCAGCCGCCCTGGATAACCTCGGTCTACCCGGCTGCCGGGACCACAACTCAGGTCGCAACCCACCTCGATCACCTGCAAGCGTTGGACCTGACTCCCCGTGTGCTCGGCGAGGCGGAACCGGAGTACGAGTTCAAGCACCCGGTCACCCAGGAGGCGGCGTACCAGAGCATCACCTATGACACCCGGGCTGCACTCCACGAACGCATCGGCCAGTTCATCGAGGAGTACTACGCCGACCGTCTTCCGCAATACGTCGACGTGCTGGCCCACCACTATGCCCGGACCGAGCGGACGGACAAGCAACGCGCATGGTTCCGGGCGGCGGGAGACCGTGCCAAGGAAATCTTCGCCAACGAGACCGCGACCTATTACTACGGCCTGCTGCTGCCGCTCCTACCGGAATCGGAGAGCGCCGGACTTCACGTCGAGATAGGCAGCGTCAATCAGCACACCGGTCAGTGGGCAGAGGCCGAAGATCACTACTTACAAGCTATGCGACTCGCACGAGTCACGGGCCGTCGTGACGTCCTGGCCAGTGCCCAGCGTCAACTCGGTGATCTGCTGACCTATACCCGATCGGATGCCGAGCCCGTTGAGTGGTTGCAACGCGCACTGACCGAATTCGAGCGGTTGGGTGACGCCGCTGGGCAGTCTCGCACGCTTGACCGGATCACCTTCGCTTTGTACCGCCAGGGAGCATACGGCGAAGCTCTCACCATGGCTGAGCGCCACCTGGCAATGGCCCACGAGACCGGCGACAAGACCGCTATGAGTGCCGCCCTTGGCCATACCGGTCTCGTATACATCAACCTCGGTCGCCTAGAAGAGGCACAGGAACACTTCCGGCTGGCTTTGACGACCGCTGAGGAGGCCGGTGACCGGCGGGGAATGCTCCTGTCAGCTGCGAACCTAGGGCTGGCCTTGATGCGAGGCTCCGATCATGCCCAGTCGATCGCGGCCTATCGCTATGCGCTGGAGGTCGCGCGCGACATCGGCGCCGGTCAGACCGGAAACGTCACGGTCGGCAACATGGGAGAGATCTATCGGTACGAGGGCGACTTCGAACGAGCCAGAATCTGCGCGATGCACGCCCTGCGGGTCGGAGTCGAACTCGGCGACTGGCTGATCGTGGCCGATCAGATTTCCAATCTCGGCGCCGTCGCGGTCGCTGAAGGCGACACGGAGCAGGCCCAGCGGCTGTTAGAGCGCGCCGTCGAACTCGCGCGCCGGCTCAACGCACCGCACTACCTCTGCGACTGGTTACATCGGCTCGCACGGCTACACATGGACGCGGATCGCCACGCGGAGGCCGAACAGCTCAACTCCGAGGCGCTGCGAACCGCAGAGGAGCACGACGAGCGCGACGCCAGGGTCAGTGCCTACATCCTGTCGGTCAACCTGCGGGTCAAGGCAAGCCGCCTCGGCCCGAGCGAGGCCACCGACCTGCTGCGGAAGGCCGCCGAGGACTGGAACGAGCCGCACGAGGTCGCCGCCCTGCTGGATGCCGTGCACCAGCTCGACGCGCAGGACGAGGATGCTCGGACCACCGCTGTCGGCCTCTACCGGACGCTGTACGAGCTGTCTCTTATACA
>KL571358.1:4412-11231 GCA_000715855.1 Actinoplanes liguriensis | reverse complement strand
CGGCCACCGAGCTCGGCGGTGTCCGTTTCCGGGGGCGGCTCGTCGAGGGCCGCTCGCAGCGCGCCCGTGCGGTCGAGGACGATCTCCACGTCGCGCATCGGCCACGACGACACCACGGAGACGTCCGGATAAAAGTGGAACTCTCCCCGGATCAGGCCGGGGAAGAACGCCACGTGCGCCCCGAACTCGTTGACCGTCACGTGCCGGACCGGCCCGATCCGGCTCAGCCACTCCCGCGCGTCGACGCCGTCGCTGAACAGCCAGAACTCGATGTCGCTGTGCTCGTCCGCCTCACCGGTGACGAACGAGCCGTACATCAGGGCCGCCGTCAGCCGATCGTCGGCCCGGCACAACTCCCGGACCCGCTCGATCAACTGAAGCTGGATCACTCCGGCATCAAGATGTCGTCGACCTTGACCGTGCAGTTGTTGACCTGCACGCCGTACTTCTCGACGGCCTCGATCACCCGGCTGCGCACCTCGCCGGTGACCTCGGACACCACCTCGCCGGCACGCAGGCACAGGATCACGGTGATGTCCACATAGGTGCCGTCCACTCTCGCGGACACGCCGCGGGTGGCGTCACCGACCTTGTCCAGGCCGACCTTGTCGAGCACGGAGTTGAAGAACCGGGCCACGTCCCCGCCCAGCTCGGCCACGCCCGGCACCGACTTGGCCGCCGCGGCCGCCAGCTTCTCCACCACCTCGCGCTCGAAGACGGTCTCCCCGCGGTAGGCGGCGGACTCGATGACCTCGGCCCCACCGTGCTGCGGCGGCGCTGCCTGCGCATACGCCACCGTGGGGAGGAACATCTCCTGCGTACGGTCCGCGCGGAACTCGGACTCGTCGTTCATCTAGCGGATCCCTCGACTCACATCGACGTGGGTGACCGGCCGAGCCTACAAGAGATCATCCGCCGGCCGGTGAACACGTCCGCTCGCGCAGGCAAGCACTCGATCCGCCGACGCTCCGGCCGGCTGGCACTCACGGTGATCATCGGGCCGAAATTCGACCGTGCGGGGCGCGTGGGTGGCGGTGACGGTGGTTGGCGGCTGGGTGGTGGGGTGCGGCTTGGTCGCGTACGCGCAAATGGGCTTGATCTGCGTTGGTCAAGGAGCGGTCAGGGCGGGGCCGGAGTCGTGCAGCAGCGGGAGCATCGCGGCCGGTGGCAGCGGCCGGGCGAACAGGTAGCCCTGACCGGTGTCGCAGCCCAGGTGACGCAGCCGATCGGCCTGCGGCCGGGTCTCGACGGCCTCCGCGGTGACCTTGACGCCCAGCACGTGCGCCAACCGGATGATCGTCTCCACGATCTGCTCGTCGGCCGAACCCGCCGACCCCGGATCGCGCAGCCCGTCGACGAACGGCCCGGCCAGCTTCAGGATGTGAATCGGGAGTCGCCGCAGGTAGGCGAGGTTCGAGTACCCGGTCCCGAAGTCGTCGATCGCGATCCGGATGCCACTGGCCGCGAGCACGTCCAGAGCCGCGAGCGGCGCCCCGTCGGCGTCCATGATCGCGCTCTCGGTCAGTTCCAGGACCAGCAGCCGCGGGTCGAGCCCGGTGTCCGCGAGGATCTTGGCGACCTCGGCCGGGAACGCCGGCTCCCGGGCCTGCGCCACGGTCACGTTGACGCTCATGAAGACCCGGTTGTCCGGGAAGCGGCGAGCCCACTCCGCCGCCTGCGCGCAGGCCTGCTGCAGCACGTGCCGGCCGAGCGCGACGATCACCCCGGTCTCCTCGGCGAGCGGGATGAACGAGTCCGGCGAGAGCATGCCCTGCTCGGGGTGGCGCCAGCGGACCAGGGCCTCGACGCCGCGCAGCCGCTCGTCGGCGAGGGAGACCAGCGGCTGGTAGACGACCGTGAACTCGTCCCGGTCGAGCGCGTCGGGCATGTCCGCGGCCAGCGCGTACCGGGCGGCCTGGCGGGCGTTGCGGTCCGCGTCGTACATCACGTACCGGGCCCGGCCCTCGGACTTGGCCGTGTAGAGCGTGAGGTCCGCGGCCTTCATCAGCTCGGCCGGCGTGGTGGCCGCGACGTCGCTGTCCACCACGCCGATGCTCGCCGACACCCGCAGCCGGTGCCGGCCGATCTCGTACGGCCTGGTCAGCGCGGTCAGGGCCCGCTCGGCGAGCGCCCGCATCTCGGCCGCCCCGGACGGGTCGCGGACCGCGAGCACGAACTCGTCGCCGCTCATCCGCCCGGCGATCCGGCAGGGCTCGTCCGCGCAGTCGGTGAGCCGCTGCGCGACCGCGACCAGCAGCGCGTCCCCGACCTGGTGCCCGAGCGTGTCGTTGACCCGCTTGAAGCCGTCCATGTCCAGGTAGCAGAGCCCGACCCGCTGCGCGTGCTCGAAGATCCGGCCGAGGTGCGCGGCGATCATCGTCCGGTTCGGCAGGCCGGTCAGCGGGTCGTGGGTGGCCTGATGCTGCAGGCTCTCGCGCAGCGTGTGCCGGTCGGTGATGTCCTGCAGCATCACCATGGTCAGCTCGGGAGCGCCGTGCTCGTCGCGGATCAGCGACGACGTCATGTCGGTCCAGACCGCCGTGCCGTCCTTGCGGTAGTACGCCTTCTCCAGCCGCACGTGGTCGCGCTCCCCGCGGAGCATCTCCTCGTAGAGCCGCCACATGCCGGGCGGATCGGTCGGGTGACTCAGCTGCGGGACGGTCAGCGCGCACATCTCGTCGGGCGTGTAGCCGAGCAGCTCGCCGAACGCCTGGTTGACCCGCACGATCCGGCCGTCCATGGTGCTGACGCCGATGCTGACCGCGGCGTTGTCGAAGATCGCCCGCAGCCGGGACTCGCTGTTGCGCAGCGCCAGCTCGACCCCGGCGTGCGCGTCCAGCACCGCCCGGCTGAGCTGCTCCTGCTCGGCCATCGTGGCCTGGCGCAGGGCCTGGGCGTACCCGGCGGCGACCGCGGCCTGGATCGCGGTCGGCTCCTCGAAGTGGTCGCCGATCAGGGTGATCGTCTCGCTCAGCACGGACGGTTCGGTGAGGTGGGCGGCCACCAGCGCCGCCCCGACCTCACGGCCCGCGTCGGGCAGTTGTCCGGCCAGGCGCTCCAGCAGCGCTTCGAGGCCGGCGCCGTCGAGCGGGACGAAACCCTCGTGGGCGATCCGGTGCGACCAGCGCCGGGCGAAGTCGGTCACTGTTTGCGGCCGACGCCGGCGTACGCTCCCACTCGCTCCGGGTGCTCGTCGACTGGGTCCTGCCGGTCCGGCCGCCACTCGGGAATGAAGACCAGACCCGGCTCGACCAGGTCGAACCCCTGGAAGTACGACGTGATCTCCGCCCCGGAGCGCAGCACGATCTCGGTGCCGGTGCGCCCGGAGAGCCGCTGCGCCTCGACCACCTCGGGCGGCTGGCCGTCCGCGGTGGCGTGCGAGATCAGCAGGAAGCTGCCCGGCGCCACGGCCGCGCCGAGCGCCCCGACCAGGGCCCGCGGGTTGTCGCTGTCCGGCACGAAGTGCAGCACCCCGGCGAGCAGCACGGCGACCGGCTGCGACAGGTCCAGGCCCAGTTTCTCGGCCTCGGCCAGCACCCGGTCCACGTCGCGCATGTCGGCCAGGATCACGCCGGTCCCGTCGACGCCGGCCAGGATCGCCCGGCTGTGCTCGACCGCCACCGGGTCGATGTCGACGTAGACGACCCGCGCGCCGGGCGCCGCCTCGAGCGCGATCTCGTGCACGTTGCCGGCGGTCGGGATGCCGGAGCCGATGTCCAGGAACTGGCGGACGCCCTGCGCGGCCAGATAGCGCACGGCGCGGCGCAGGAAGACCCGGTTGGAGCGCATCGTCTCGCCGACGTTCGGCGTCATCGAGGCGATCTGGTCGGCGAGCGCCCGGTCCACCGCGAAGTTGTGCGCCCCACCGAGGAAGTAGTCGTAGACCCGCGCGGCGCTGGGGACGTTGACGTCGATCCCCGCAGGCACCCAGTCGCTGGATTCCGCCACCGTTCCCCCAATGATCCTCTTCGGACAGCCGCCAAGAACCACAAATGTCTATCGTTCATGGCCCCGGAAGGCAACCTTCTCGTCCGACGATCTGGGCGCAGCGGACCGCTGACGGGCCAGCAGGCCGGACACGGCGGCGGCAGTCATCGGCTCGCCCAGGTAGTAGCCCTGGCCGAGGGTGTAGCCGAGCTCGAGCAGCGCGGTCACCTGCTCCGGGCTCTCGATCCCCTCGGCGACGGTGTCCAGTCGCAACGCGTGCGCCAGCTGGATCACCGCGCGGGCGACCGCCTGCCGGGCGTCGGTGGCCGCGGGCCGGCCGTCCTCGATCTCGATGCCGTCCACGAAGGATTTGTCCAATTTCACGATCGCGGCCGGGAACGCGCGCAGCAGGCTCAGCGACGACTCGCCGGTGCCGAAGTCGTCCAGCGCCAGCCGGATGCCCATCCGGTCCAGCTCGTACAGCGTCCGGGAGACCTGCTGGCCGCGCAGCACCGCCGACTCGGTCACCTCCAGCACCTGTCTCTTATACCGCAGGGCAGGCCGCTGTCGGCGAGCGCGGCGGCGACGTCGGACACGAAGTCGGGGTCGTGCAGCTGGCGGGCGGAGACGTTCAGCCCGGTCTCGTGCAGCCCGTCCGCCCCGAACTCGTCCAGCCACGCCGCCGCCTGCCGGCACGTCTCGCGCAGCACGAACCGGCCGAGCGGC
This sequence comes from Actinoplanes liguriensis, assembly GCA_000715855.1. Classification (GTDB taxonomy): domain Bacteria; phylum Actinomycetota; class Actinomycetes; order Mycobacteriales; family Micromonosporaceae; genus Actinoplanes; species Actinoplanes liguriensis. The sequence continues at coordinate 6,578 of KL571358.1, read as the reverse complement.
ACGATCAGGCCGGTGCGTTCGGCGACCGGGATGAACTCGGCCGGGCTGACCACGCCGCGGGTCGGGTGATGCCACCGCACGAGCGCCTCGACACCGGTCACCAGATTGCAGTCGAGCCGCACGATCGGCTGGTAGAGCACCCGGAACTCGTCGTTGTCCAGGGCCCGCCGCAGTTCGCCGCCGAGCTGCATGTGCGCGAGGACCGGCTCGCCCATGCCGTCGGTGTACCGGACGAAACCGGCCTTGCCGCCCTGCTTGGCCAGGGACATCGCGACGTCGGCGTCGCGCAGGACCGAGTCCGCGGTGGCGCCCGGCGTCCCGGCGGCGATCCCGATGCTGGCCTGGACCAGCAGGCGGTGCTCACTGATCGGGTGCTGCAGCGCGGCCAGCAGTCGCGCGGCCAGCTCCTCCGGATCGGCCGCGCTCAGCAGCACGGCGAACTCGTCGCCGCCGACCCGTACCGCCAAGCCTGTCTCCCCGACCTCGGCCCGCAGCAGCCGCGCCACCGAGACCAGCAGCCGATCGCCCACCCCGTGCCCGAGCAGGTCGTTCACGGTCTTGAAGTCGTCCAGGTCGATCAGCAGCACCGACACCGGCGCGGCGGTGGCCAGCGCGGCGGCGAGCCGGTCCCGGAACAACGCCCGGTTCGCGAGCCCGGTCAGGCCGTCGTGGCTGACCTCGTACTGCAACCGTTCCTCCTGCACCCGCGAGGTGCGCAGCAGCCGGGCGTTCTCCCGGTACGCGAGGTACTGCCGGACCATGACCAGCGCGGTCACCACGACCGCGGCGATCAGCACCCCCCGCACCGGCCAGCGCAGCGGCGCGCCGAACGCCACCGCGATCAGCGGGACGTCGGCGAGGATCATCGCCAGGTACGGCAGCACCATGCCGGCCCGGGCCGGATCGCGGCGCAACCCCTGATCGGCCCGGATCTGCGCCGCAACCCCGACGGTGATCAGCAGCGGGGCCAGCGGCAGCACGAACGCCTGGGCCGGGACGGCGCCGATCGAGCCGAACTGCACGGCCAGCACGGCCGCGACCCCGGACGGGACGCCGCCGGCCGCCGCGACGAACCGCATCGCCACCCGGTCGACCGGGCCGCCGGCGATGTACGACACCTTCGTCGCCGCCCCGGCCGCGACCAGCAGCCCGAGTCCGACCAGCAGCATCGCCTGCCGGCTCCACGGCTCACGGGCGGCGAGCATCGGGGCCAGGCCCGCGTACCACAGCACGGCCGCGCAGCCGAGGAACGCGATCGTCCGGTCCAGGGCCACCCGCCACCGCTCGGGGCCACCGCCGGGCGAGACGACCGGCACCCGGGCCAGCGCCCAGATCGCGATCAGGAATCCGGACGCGGAGCAGGCCGCGGCCAGCGGGGGCATGCTGCGGGTACGGGCCTGCGAGGCGTGCGCCAGCATGTCGGCGGCCATCCAGGCGTACCCGGCGGCGATGACGACGACGGCGAGCAGGACACCACGCCAGAACCGGGCGGCGACCGGATCCAGGCCGGGGCTGCGGCGGATCAGGTGCCGGACGGCGGCGGCCGCGAACACGCCGCCGAGCGGGGCGAAGACGTACGCAACCGCTTCGACGCCGACACCGAAACCCAGGAAACCCACGCACCAGGCGGTGCCCAGGACCACGACCGCCATGGCGGCCTGCACGTGAATCCGGGCCGGGTCGAAGGTGGGGCGCGCCGTCACGGGGCCGACCCTAGCCGGTCCGATGTGGAGGGAATGTCCTCCGAACGTTCGATGTTCGCCGATGCTTGACGGGCATGGCGTCCATACCTCGGATGGGTGACGGCCGAGGGGGAGGGGCGACGTCCGTACGGGAGAATGGTCCGATGAGTCCCGTGAGTCGTGGCCGTAAGAAGGCGAAGTCCGGCCAGCGCGTCCTGAGGGCGGTGCCCGAGGCTCCGGAGCCGTGCGACTGCCCGGAGTGCACCGGTGAGGCGTTCGACCCGGACGCGTTCATCGCCGAGCTGACCACCGCGGCCGCTGATCTCCTCACGTCCGACGACCCGCTGGAGGCGGAACTGCTCGGCGCGAGCCTCGCCGCCGCGGGCGCCGTCGAGGCGCTGTCCGACGGCATCATCCCCGCGCTGGAGCAGACGTCGTCCCCGGAAGCCGTCGCGGTGCTGCTCGCTCTGTCTCTTATACACAT
>KL571358.1:1673-4180 GCA_000715855.1 Actinoplanes liguriensis | reverse complement strand
CCGGTCGCCTGCTGGAGGCGGGGCTGCCCGCGCCGGCCTGGGCGGGCGAGCTGTCCCGGCCGGTCACGGTGGAGGTGGGCCGGCGCTACAGCGACGTGACCGGCGAGACGTCCATGCTGTTCTGCGCGTTCGAGCGGGCCGGGCGCTCCCACGGGTTCATCCTGAACGTCGACCACGTCGAGTGCCACGAGGCGTCGGACGCTTTCCTGGTGCCCGGCGAGACCCTGGGCGGGATCGACGCCATGATCCGGGCCGACGCGGCGGAGTCCGGCCTGACCCTGACCGTTGAGGATCTCGACCCGGCCGAGCTCCGCTGGCAGCTCGAACGGGCCCTCGACGCCCGGGCCGTCCACGACGAGGAGGACGGCGGGCCGGAGCCCGGCGACGACCCGGACGGCCCCGGCTACCACCTGCTCGCCGCCCTGCTGCGGGCCCGGGCGAGTGTCCTGCCCGAGCCGTCGCGCCCACCGGCCGAGCACGGCGCCGACGCCCGCCCGGCACCGCCACCCGCCGTCCCGGCGGCCAAGCTCCCGGCGAAGCGCAAGAGGTCCGACGGGCCGGCCCCGATCTATCAAATCAAGATCAGCCTGTACGGCGTGGAGCCGCCGATCTGGCGACGGGTGGAGCTCCCCGGCGACACCGGGCTGGCCGACCTGCACCGGATCGTCCAGACGGTCTTCGACTGGGAGGACTACCACCTGCACGTCTTCGAGACGCCCTACGGATCGTTCGGGGTCGCCGACCCGGAGCTGGGCTACCGCGCCGAGAAGCCGGTGACGCTGGAGCAGGTCGCCCGCGAGCCCGGCGCCGAGCTGGGGTACCTGTACGACTTCGGCGACAGCTGGGAGCACTCGATCCTGGTGGAGAAGGTCCTCGATCGGCAGGCCGTGCCGTACCCCCGTTGCACCGGCGGCGAGCGGGCCGCCCCGCCCGAGGACTGCGGCGGCGTCGGGGGATACCAGGAACTCGTCGAGGTCCTCGCCGACCCGGCCCATCCGGAGCACCAGGACCAGCTGGAATGGCTCGGCCTGCCCTCCGCCGCCGACTTCGACCCGGCCCACTTCGACCTCGCCGAGGTGAACCGCTTCCTGGCCGCAGACCGGTAGGAGAGCACCCTGCAGATGCGGAATCCAGGCCCTGCAAGATACGGAATCCAGAAGCCGCAGGCGCGGAAAACTTCTCCTGCGAATACGGAACAGATAGCCTGGGTGGTATGGATGTATCGCTGACCGGCATAGCTCCACGCCAGCTCACGGCGGTGCTGACGCGCCGACTGGCGGAGGAGCCGGCCATCGTCCTGAACGGCCCCCGTACGGTCGGCAAGAGCACGCTTCTGCATGCCCTCGCCGACCGGTTGGCGCGCCCTGTCATCGACTGTGACGACCCCGCCACCCGCGCCGCAGTCCGCAACGACCCGGGGCGATTCGTCAGCGGCCCCGGTCCAATCCTGATCGATGAGTACCAGCATGTACCGGACCTGCTAAGCGCGATCAAGGCAGAGCTGAACCGGGACCTCAGCCCGGGACGGTTCGTCCTGGCCGGATCGACTCGTTACACGACCCTTCCCGAAGCAGGTCAGGCGTTGACCGGACGGGTCGACATCCTCGAAGTTCTCCCCCTCGCTCAGGCGGAGATCGACGGGGCAACCGACGACTTCATGATCAGCAGGCTGCTCGACGGCGCCGATGTGTCGCTCGGCGCCGCTTCTTCCACGACGACCCGGGAGGACTACGCCCGCCGGATCACCTCCGGCGGAATGCCTGTCGTGCTGCGGCGGCCACCGGGGCGATCCCGATCACGCTGGTTCGCGAACTACCTCGACCTGGTGATCGAGCGTGACGTGCTGGAGTTGAGCCGGGTGCGGCAGCGCGAGATGCTCCCCCGTCTGCTGCGCGTTCTCGCTGCTCGATCCGGCCAGATCCTCAACATCGCTGGGGTGGCGTCGGCCGTGGGGATGGAGAAGAGCAGTGCCGAGAACTATTTCAAGCTCCTCGAGGCCGTCTTTCTCGTCATGCGGCTACCTGCCTGGGGGACGACTCTGGGATCTCGGGTGGCCCGTCAACCGAAGGTTCACGTCGTCGATGCGGGCGTCATGGCGTGGCTCCTCGGACTCACGCCGGAGAAGATTGCGTCGAACGATCCGGCAGCCTTGACGGAGTACGGCCATCTGGTGGAGACGTTCGCCGTCGGCGAGATTCTTCGGCAGGTGAGCTGGTCGGACGCGCCGGTGACCGTCGGCCACTTCCGGACGACCGAGGCTCAGGAGGTCGATCTGGTGCTGGAGCGTGACGACGGAACGGTCTTCGCGTTTGAGATCAAGGCCGGCACACGCGTCGACCAGTCCGACCTCGCCGGTATCCGAGCGCTCCGTGCTCGAATCGGTGGGCGCCTGGCCTCGGCGGTGGTGTTGTACACCGGTGCGTTGACGTTCGCCTTCGACGACGGAACCTTGGTGCTTCCCTTGGACGCGCTCTGGTCGTGAAAGTGAGGCCGTCAGCGGAGGGTGG
>KL571358.1:0-1411 GCA_000715855.1 Actinoplanes liguriensis | reverse complement strand
CGGCGACCGGGCCGTCCTCGCCGGCCACCCGCTTCTGCGTCTCGGCCAGGGCCAGCGAGACCTCCGACCCGGTCAGGATCAGCTCGTGGAGGGCGATCATGATCGGGCTGGTCTCCACGTCCGGCACCGGCACGACCGAGGCGACGACCTGCCGCGCGCCGCGGGACAGCAGTGTCGCGCTGATGCCGAGCACCTCGTCGCCCGCCTGCACCACGGTGCGCCCGGTGTCGCAGGCCGCCAGGATCACCGTGCCGGGCACCCGGTCGAGGCGTTCCATGTCGTACACGGTGAGGGGTCCGTCGCTGAGCATCAGTGACGAGAAGAGCGGATTGCTCGGCTGGACCTGACCGTGCGCCGCGATGTGGGCCAGGGCCGCGCCGTCCATCGCCCGGGTCACCGCGTCCACGGTGGCGTCCTCGCCGGTGATCGGTGTGGTGGAGTGCAGCGCGGCCAGTGCTTCGGCCTCGCCGACCGCCCCGGGCAGCCCGTACCCGACGATCACCCGGGGACCGCTCGGCGCGGGTCCGGTGGCGGCCCGGTGCCACAGCGTCGCCGAGGGCGCGACCGAGACCGGCCGGCCCACGCAGGACGGCAGCACCGACCACGGCAGCGACTGCAGCGGACCGGTCGGGATGACGACCAGCGGCCGGTCGCCGATCTCGCCGCTGACCGGGCCGAGCACGGCTTCGTCCAGGGCCGTCACGGACGCCCGGAGCAGGGCGTACGCGGCCTCCCGGCGGGCGGCTCCCACGGTCGGATGGCTCAGCCGGCGCAGCGTGAACGTGATCCGGTCGACCAGTTCCCGGACCACGGAGACGGGCGCGGTCGCCCGCAGCACACACCGTCCGGCGGAGACGGCCAGCACGTACATCGTGTCGTCGTGCGCGACGAACTCCAGCAGGGCCGCGGCGCCCAGCCCGTCGGCCAGGCTCGGCAGGTGCACCGGCTCGACCGGGTCGGCGGCGGCGTCCTGGGCCTGCATCCGGCAGTGGTCGCGGATCCGCCGCTCCAGCGCGACCTGCCGCTGCACCAGGCGGGTGACACCGCGACCGGCCAGGTGAGCGGCGCGGATCCGGGCCGCCGTGGCCCGCAGCTCGGCCATCGCCTCGGCCACGACCGGGTCCTCCGGCGGCCGGGCCGGGCGCAGCAGCAGGTGGCTGGCGCGGCCTCGCTCCGCCCACCGGAACACCGCCTCGGGCCGGCGTTCCGCCATCGCGATGTCCAGTCCCAGCTCGACGAGCTCGACCCGATGCCCGGAGGCGTGGGCGCGCAGGTCGGTGGCGCCGAGTGTGGCGCGGTGCTCGTCGAGGATGCGCAGCCCGGCCCGGACCGCCGAGCCGGCGCCGCGCCGGTTGTCGTCGAGTAGGCGTAACTGCGCTTCGGCGTACCAGCCGCGGGCGCGCAGGACGGC
>KL571357.1:7625-8343 GCA_000715855.1 Actinoplanes liguriensis | reverse complement strand
CCATAGGAGCATCCGTCCCGCCCAGCCTGGCCCAGCCTGGCCCAGCCGCACCGCCCCCGGTCCGGCCTCGGTCTCATCGTGGCCGGCCTCTCCCCGCGCCGGACCTCGGTCTCACCGTCACCAGTGTTGGTCTTGCCGACTCCGGCACCGCCCTCACCGGCCCCACCGGCGCTGGTCTCACCAACACCGGCGTGACCCGTCCCGGCTGCGGCGGCGCCGGATGATCGTGGGACCCCGGTGAGCCTGCGGGCGGTGTGGATAGCATGGTCGCGGAATGTTCGGCCTCATGGGTGAGGAGACCTCAGGTGAATACCGCGATCGTCCACATCGACTGCGCCACCGATTCGATTCCTGAGGTCGCGGAAGCCCTCGCCGCCCTCGACGGTGTCAGCGAGGTGTATTCGGTGGCCGGCAACGTCGACCTGATCGCGATCGTCCGCGTCCCGCGGTTCGACGACATCGCGGAGGTCATCGCCGGCCGCATCTCCAAAACCCCTGGCGTGATCAACACGGAGTCGCACATCGCGTTCCGCGCCTACTCCAAGCACGACCTGGACGACGCCTTCGCCATCGGCCTCCCCGACGCCGACTGAACCCACCCCACGCTCACCCCCGGCCCCGCCACACCGCGCCCGGCTGCCCTTAGCGCTGTGCCCCTACTCCAGCCCTCAGCTCACCCACCCCAGCTGGCACTCACGGCTGGTTCCGGGCCCCAAAA
>KL571357.1:7070-7364 GCA_000715855.1 Actinoplanes liguriensis | reverse complement strand
TGTGTATAAGAGACAGGCACCAGCCCGCCCTGGCCGGCTGGCAACCACGGCCCAGCCCGGACCCGCAACAACCCCCAGCACCAGCCCACCCAAGCCAGCTGGCAACCACAGTCCAGCCCCGACCCGCAACAACCCCCAGCACCAGCCCACCCAGGCTGGCCGGCAACCACGGCTCGGGACGGGGCTGAACACGAGTGTCAGTGCAAGGTGGGCGCTCGTGGGCTGGGCTTGGCGGGGCGGTTGTGGGGGCTGTTGCGGGCGTTATCAGGGGTGGTGGGGTGAGCTCACGACGTA
>KL571357.1:0-6866 GCA_000715855.1 Actinoplanes liguriensis | reverse complement strand
GATGTGTATAAGAGACAGTCTCAGCGCTTGGAGCTGATCTCCTCGCGCTTGCTGCTGGTGATCGGGGCCGGCGAGACCGGGGCCTCGGCCGGCTTCTCGACCGGGTAGAAGAAGCCCTTCACGGCCGGCGCCAGGGCACCGATCTTGTTCATCTTCTTCGGCACGACCCAGCCGCGGTACTCCAGCGGGATCGGGTGCCCGTGCTCGTCCACCGGGCCGAGCGGCTGGTGGATTTCGACGAACTGCCCGTTCGGCAGGCGCTTGATGATGCCGGTCTCCACGCCGTGGGCGAGCACCTCGCGGTCGTGCTGCTGCAGGCCCAGGCAGATCCGGACCGAGATGTAGTACGCCAGCGGGGGCAGGATCAGCAGGCCGATGCGGCCGGCCCAGGTCATCGCGTTCAGGCTGATGTGGAACTTGTCGGCGATCACGTCGTTGCCGCCGGAGAGGGTCGCGACGAGGAAGAACGCCAGGGCCATCATGCCGATGCCGACGCGCTCCGGGTTGTCCCGGGGGCGCTGCAGCAGGTGGTGCGAGCGCGTGTCCTTGAGCTTGCGCGCCTCCAGCCACGGGTAGGCCATCGGCAGCGTGAACAGCGCGCCGAGACCGACCACGGCGGGCCAGAACAGCGGCGGCAGGCTGTAGTTGCCGAAGTAGATCTGCCAGTTCGGCATCAGACGGACCAGGCCGTCCATGAACATGACGTACCAGTCGGGCTGCGACGCGGAGGAGACCTCGGCGGCACGGTACGGCCCGAAGTTCCAGATCGGGTTGATCTGGAACATGCCGGCCATGAACGCGATGACACCGAAGACGGCCATGAAGAAGCCGCCCTGCTTCATGGCATACCGCGGGAACATGCGCTCGCCGACGACGTTCTCGTTGGTCCGCATCGGGCCCGGCCACTGGGTGTGCTTCTGCTTGAACACGATGCCCAGGTGGACGCTGATCAGCGCGAGCAGGATGCCCGGGATGAGCAGCACGTGCGCGATGTAGAACCGGCCGATGATCAGCTCGCCGGGGTACTCCCCGCCGAAGATCGCGGCGGACAGCCAGGTGCCGATGACCGGGAGGGACAGCATGATCGCGGAGGCGATGCGCAGACCGGTGCCGGAGAGGCCGTCGTCCGGCAGCGAGTAACCGGTGAAGCCGGCGAAGAACCCGAGCAGGAACAGCAGGACGCCGATCACCCAGTTGATCTCACGCGGCTTGCGGAACGCGCCGGTGAAGAACACGCGGGCCATGTGGACCACGATCGACGCCATGAACAGCAGCGCCGCCCAGTGGTGCATCTGGCGCATGAACAGACCACCGCGCACCTCGAACGAGAGGTGCAGGGAGGACGCATACGCCGACGACATCTCGGTGCCACGCAGAGCCAGGTACGACCCGTCGTAGGCGACCTCCTGCATCGACGGATCGAAGAAGAGGGTGAGGAAGACGCCGCTGAGGAGCAGCACGATGAACGAGAACAGGGCGATCTCGCCGAGCAGGAACGACCAGTGGTCAGGGAAGACCTTGTTCAGGAGTCCCCGGAGCGGGGTGGCCGCCTGGAAGCGGTCATCGACGCCCTTGGCGAAGTTGGCTGTTGCCTCGGCTGGATCAAGCTTTCGGCGTTTCACGGCCGCTCCCAGAAGTCGGGTCCGACAGTGTCCTTGAAGTCAGACGTTGCCACAAAGAAACCTTCGTCGTCCACCGAAAGCGGCAACATCGGCAGACGACGGGTCGCCGGACCGAAGATCGGCTGCGCGTTGTCGACGATGTTGAACTGCGACTGGTGGCACGGGCAGAGCAGCCGGTTGGTCTGCTGCTCGTAGAGGCTGGCCGGGCAACCGGCGTGGGTGCAGATCTTCGAGTAGGCGACGAAGTTGCCCCACATCGAACCCTTGTTGCGCCCGTTCTTGTCACCCTCGGCCGCCGCGCGTGCCGTCGCCGCGTCGTCGTCCCGCAGACGGATCAGCAGGGTCGGCGAGTCCGCGTACTTGTTCGTCGCGCCGCCCGGGATGCCCGGGTAGACCGTCAGCTGACCGCCGGCGCTGATGTCCTCGGGGCGGATCGGCGAGCCGTCCTCCCGGGACAGGCGAACCAGCTTGCCGCCGTTGGTCACCGGGTCGAAGCCGGTGTGATACATCATCGGCTCTGCGTCGCGGTGCGGGTTCTGGATCAGACCGCCGACCAGCGGGGCGGCCGCGGCCAGGCCCAGCGGGGCCATGCCGAGCGCGATCGCGCCCTTGAGCAGCGGGCGCCGCTGCACGCCGAGCTCGTCCGCGACGTACATCATCGTCTGACCGGTGATCAGCCGCTCGTCGTCGCTGGACGGGTCGCCGTGCCGCTGCTGGATCGACAGCTCGTGCGGCAGCAGCTTCTTCGCCCAGGCGAGGATCGCGATGCCGAGCGCGAACAGCGAGATGCCGAGGCTCACCCCCAGGATCGGGGTGTAGTAGTCGCTGCGCGTCTCGCCCATCTCGAACTTCCAGGGCCACACGATGTAGAAGACCAGGAACGCCAGCCCGAACAGGCCGGAGATCAGGAACAGCAGGCTGATGCTGCGCACCATGCGCTTCTCAGCCTTCGAGTTCGGGCCCTGGAACTGCGACTCGTACGTGACGATCTCGATGTCGTCGCGCCGCAGGCCTTCCTTCACGATGTCGAAGCGGGTCAGCTTCGGATCGTGCACGTCGACCGGAGTGCCGGTCTCGCCGTGATGCAGCGTGGTCATGACTTCCCCGCAATCCAGAGCGACGTGAAGACCAGGATGGTGATGCCGACCAGGAAGATCGCCATGCCCTCGGTCGCCGGACCGTAGCCACCCAGGTTGAAGATGCCGCCCGGGTCCTTGTTCTCCTGCAGCTGCAGCGTGATGTACGTGATGATCTCGCGCTTCTCGTCCGGCGAGATCTGGTTGTCACCGAAGACCGGCATGTTCTGCGGACCGGTCAGCATGGCGGCGTAGATCTGCTCGGCCGTGGCGTCGTGCAGGCTCGGGGCGAACTTGCCCGAGGACAGCGCGCCGCCGGCGCCGGTGAAGCTGTGGCAGGAGGTGCAGTTGACCCGGAAGAGCTCGCCACCACGGGCCAGCGCCTCGGGGTTCGTCTTCAGGTTCTCCGTCAGGTCGCCGGACGGGATCTCCGGGCCACCGCCGATCTCCTGGATGTACTGCGCGAGCTGCTTGGTCTCGTCCGGAGTGAACTGCGGCTTCTTCTGCTCGGCCTGAGCCTCCTGGCGGGTCATCGGCATGCGGCCGGTGCCCACCTGGAACTCGACGGAGGCCGAGCCGACGCCGATCAGGCTGGGGCCACGATCCGCGACACCCTGCCCGTCCCGCCCGTGGCAGGTGATGCAGCTTTGGTCGAACAGCTCCTTGCCCTGCTGAGCGGCAGTGGAGAGCTGGGTGTTGTCCTCGGCGAACGCACCGGGCGCGAAGGCGGTGTAGACGCCGCCGGCGAGCGCGAGCGCCGCGAGCATGCGCACCGCCGCGCCGATCCGCCGACGTGCCCGGCTGGGCGCGCCGCGGCGCCGGGAGAACACCCGGGCGCGCCTGCGGGCGGGGGTGTCAGAAGTCATGGGCTTATGTCCCTCTGGTTTGAACCTGGAGCTCAGCGGATTGCGGCGGCGTTCACTTAAGCCAATAGATCATCGCGTACAGCGCGATCCAGACGACATCCACGAAGTGCCAGTAGTAGGACACGACGATCGCGGACGTCGCTTGCGCCGGGGTGAAGCGCCCCATGGTCGTACGGATCATGTAGATGATGAAGGCGATGAGTCCGCCCGTCACGTGTAGACCGTGGAACCCGGTGGTCAGGTAGAACATCGAGCCGTACCCGTCACCGTTGAGCTTCACGCCCTCGCTGACCAGGTTGCGGTACTCGTTCGCCTGGCCGAGCACGAAGATCAGGCCCATCACGAAGGTGATCGTGAACCAGCGCCTCAGCGCGAACACGTCACCCTTCTCCGCTGCGAAGACGCCCAGCTGGCAGGTAACCGAGGAGAGCACCAGGATCGTCGTGAACGTCGTGGCGTACGGGATGTTCAGCTCTTTGGTGTGCTCCTCCCACATGCCGGGTGCCGCCGCACGAATGGAGAAGTACATGGCGAACAACGCCGCGAAGAACATGAGCTCGCTGGAGAGCCACACGATGGTCCCGACGCTGACCATGTTGGGTCGGGTCAGCGAGTGGATCCGGCTCTTGTCGATGGCTGCCGCTGTCACGGGCTCATTATTCCCCCGCGGTAGGTCCAAGGTCAGGCGGGGTCCCTAATCCGGCACTGTGGGCAGCCCGGAATATTCGGTGACCAGGGGGTAGGTCTAGCTTCGAGTGGTGCAGTCAGTCGAATTGGCCCCGCTGGCGGACGCTCGCGGGGATACTGAGCTTCCGCCGTTCTCCGCCGCGGCGATCTTCACGCACTTCCACCTGGTCAGTCTGATCGCGGTGGGTCTGCTGGTCGCGGCAGCGCTCTACCTGTACGGGGTGCAGCGCCTGCGGCAGCGGGGCGATCACTGGCCGGCCGGCCGGACTGTGGCGTTCGTCGCGGGTGGACTCGGCTCGATCGCCCTGGTGTCGGTGAGCGGCATCGAGGCGTACGACACCACCCTGATCTCGGTGCACATGGTCCAGCACATGGTGCTCACCATGGTCGGCCCGATCTTCCTGGCGCTGGGCGCGCCGACCACGCTGGCCCTGCGGGTGCTGCACGGCCGGCCACGCAAGACGCTGCTCACGATCATCCACAGCCGCGTCGTGCAGGTGCTGACGTTTCCGCTGGTCGCGTTCGGAATCTTCGTCGCGAACCCGTTCGTCCTCTACTTCACCGGGTTGTACCGGCAGACCCTCGAGCACGCCTGGCTCCACGAGTTCGTCCACATCCACTTCATGGTCACCGGATGCCTCTTCTTCTGGCCGCTGCTGGGCCTCGACCCGCTGCAGAACCGCTGGCCCTACCCGGGGCGCGCGTTGCTGATGGTGCTGTCGGTGCCGTTCCACACCGTCCTCGGGCTGACGATCATGCAGATGCCGGACCTGCTCGGCGGCGACTGGTACCCGAACCTGCACCTGAGCTGGATGGACCCGCACAGCGACCAGGTCACCGCGGGCGGCATCCTCTGGGCCGGCGGGGAGATCGTCAGCGTCACCATGCTCGGCATCCTGGTCATGCAGTGGATCCGCCAGTCGGAACGCGAGGCCCGCCGGATCGACCGCGCGCTGGACCGGCAGGGACAGGACCGGACCCCGACGCCGGATAACAGATCCGATACGATCCGTGGGACCTTCGAGGTGAAGTGGGGCACAAAGATGGGCGACACAGGCGCAACTCAGTTCACGGTTCTGCTATACAGCGACGACGCTGCGGTGCGTGACCGGATCCGGCTCGCCATCGGCCCGCGTCCGGCGGCCGATCTCTCCGTCGAGTTCACCGACGCCTCCTCCTGGGAGGAGTGCCGGCGACTGCTCGACGACTACGAGATCGACCTGATGGTGCTCGACGGTGAGGCGACCCCCGCCGGCGGGCTCGGCATCGCCCGTCAGACCAAGGACGAGTACCAGGATCCCCCGCCCACCTGTGTCGTGATCGCCCGTGCCGCCGACCGCTGGCTCGCGGCGTACTCGCAGGTCGACGCGACCCTGCTGGCCCCGCTCGACCCGGTTACCACCGGTCAGACGGTGGCAAAGCTGCTCCGCGACCGCAAGGCCGGCGTGGAGCCGCTGGGCGCCCTCCCCCGTACCTGACGTTCGTGACCTGACACCCCCCGACGGAGGCCCCGCCATGGGTGCACGCACCTGGCCCAACCTGACCATGTCCCTGCTCCGCGGCGAGGAGCTCGCCACGGCGGACACGGCCTGGGCGATGGGCGAGATCATGGCGGGTAACGCCACACCGGCCCAGATCGCCGGTTTCGCGGTGGCGCTGCGCGCCAAGGGCGAGACACCGGCCGAGCTGGCCGGCCTGGTCCAGGCGATGCTCGCCAACGCCACCCTGGTGGAGCTGCCCGCCGAGGTCCGTACCTCCGCGGTCGACGTGGTCGGCACCGGCGGTGACCGGGCCAACACGGTGAACATCTCCACCATGGCGGCGATCGTCACCGCCTCCGCCGGGGTGATCGTGGTCAAGCACGGCAACCGGTCGGCGTCGTCCACCACGGGCACCGCCGACCTGCTGGAGCACTTCGGGATCCCGTTGGACCTGGGCCCCGCCGGGGTGAACCGGACGGTTGCGGAGGCCGGCATCGGTTTCTGCTTCGCCGCCCGCTACCACCCCGGCATGCGGCACGCCGCGGTCACCCGGCGTGAGCTGGGCGTTCCCACGTTCTTCAACGTGCTCGGCCCGCTGACCAACCCGGCCCGGCCGACCGCCGCCGCGGTCGGCTGCTTCGACCCGCGGATGGCGCCGGTGATGGCCGAGGTGTTCGCCCTGCGCGGCGACTCCGCCCTGGTCATGCGCGGTGAGGACGGCCTGGACGAGTTCACCACCTCGGCGCCGACCCGGGTCTGGATCGCCCGCGACGGCAAGGTCGAGGAGCTTCTCGTCGACGCCACCGAGCTGGGCCTGGCCCGCAGTCAGCCGGCCGACCTGCGCGGCGGCGACGTAGCCTTCAACGCGGACGTGGCCCGCCGTGTCTTCGCCGGCGAGCACGGCCCGGTCCGCGACGCGGTGCTGGTCAACGCGGCGGCGGCGTTCGCGGCCCGGAGCGGCTTCCCGGGCGACTTCCGGGAGACCCTGCGGGCCGGCATCAATCGCGCCGCCGAGGCGATCGACTCGGGGGCGACCACGGCGTTGCTGGATCGCTGGGTTGCTGCGGCACAGGCGGCCAAAGCCGCCGATTGACCCCCTTTTCCCGTACGTCACCAAGCCTGTCTCTTATACAC
>KL571356.1:15096-15907 GCA_000715855.1 Actinoplanes liguriensis | reverse complement strand
CCGCCGCGTCGGTGCCGGCGGCGGCGAGCAGACTGGATTTGCCGATGCCGGCCGGGCCTTCGACGACGATCACCGCACCGGTTCCGGAGCGCACCTGTCCGAGCCGGTGGACGAGCATCGCCAGCTCCGCATCGCGCTGTAGCAACAGCCGCGGCATGGCGACGACCGTACGTGCTCGTGGTGCCCGGCGAAACCTCGTGGTCGGATCCACGATTAAACCGGCTCGCCGGGAGACCAGCATCGGGGTATGGAAACAACGGACTATGCGCTGGGGCGCACCGATGAGGAGATCGAACGAGTCCGTGCGCAGGCGCGGCTCTGGTCGGCCGACACGGCCCGGCTGCTGGATCAGGTCGGCCTCGCCGCCGGCGAGCGCTGCCTGGACGCGGGGTGCGGGCCGGGCGAGACGATGCGGTTGATGGCGGAGCGGGTCGGCCCGTCCGGCGAGGTGACCGGCATCGACCTGGACCCGGGGGTCAGCTCGCTCGCGCCGGGACGGGTGATCATCCACGACCTGACCGCGGACGAGCCGGTGCCGGGTGGGCCGTACGACCTGGTCCACGCCCGTCTGCTGCTGTTCCACACGCCGCGGCAGGCGGAGGTGCTGCGCCGCTTGTGGGACGCGGTCGCACCGGGCGGGCGGCTGCTCGTCCAGGACTACGACATGCGGGCGGTCGGGCTGAACCCGTCGCTCGACATCGTGGAGGAGATGACCGCGCTGGTCGTCGCGGCGTTCGGGGCGGCCGGCTGTGACGTGCGGGCCGGCAGCCGCCTGCCGTACCTGCTGGCCGAGGCCTGTCTCTTATACACA
>KL571356.1:7973-14894 GCA_000715855.1 Actinoplanes liguriensis | reverse complement strand
GGCGCGCCGGACGGCACCGATGTCGCGGGCCGCCTGATCCCGGCCGCGGCGGGCCTGCCGATCCTGGAGAGCGTCTACCTGAGCCTGCTCCCGGTCGCCTACGCGAACGGGCTGACCACCCCGGCCGACGCCGAGAAGGCGCTCGACCGGCTGCGGCGCGAGACCGCCGCGAACCCCGGCCGGTACGTGCTGCTCCCCCTGCTCAACGGCATCTGGAAGATCAAAGGAGAAGAGTGATGAGCATCGTTCTGCACGACATCCCGGACGCGGTGCGGGAGTACATCGACAAGCTGGTGACGGTGAAGATCACCACGGTCACCTCGACCACCCCGAAGCACACCGTGCTGACCTCGGGTGACGACGGCGCGTTCACGGTGACCGTCTTCAACGGCGGGGTCCCGAACGGCGTCAAGGTGATCAACGTGCTCTACCACGTCGCGATCGCCGACGTGGACGCCGGCAAGGGCGCGGTCGCCAAGCTGCTGGTTCCGGACGTCGCGATCGGCGAGACGTTCGCCGACCAGGCAGCCACCAAGCCTCTGAAGCCCGGCACCCGGCAGACCGATTACTTCGTGCGGCTCCCCGACACCGACCTCGGGCCGGGCGACACCGACGAGTTGCCGCTCACGCTGCACTGTCTCAATGCCGGCGACGCGAAGATCAGCTGCCACGTGCACGCCGACGTGGACCGGGACTCGCTCTTCCCGAACAGCGAGAGCGACAGCGCCGGTCAAGGTCTGACAGTGCTGTGAACAGCCTCGACGTCGAGCGGCTGAGGTCGCATTTCGACTTCCCGCGTACGGGGCGGGTGGTGACCAACAACGCGGCCACCACCCAGCCCCCGCGGGAGCTGGCCGAGCTGTACCGCGGGCTGCTGCCCTGGTACGAGAACGTGCACCGCGGCCAGTCGGCGGCGTCGCGGTACACCACCGAGCTGTTCGAACTGGCCCACGACACGATCGCCGGCTGGCTGAACGCGCCCGGCCGCCGCAGCATCGTGACCTGCCGCAACACCACCGAGGCGATCAACGCGGTGATGTACTCGCTGCTCACCGAGTTCCGGGACGGCGACAACGTGGTCACCACGATGCTGGAGCACAATTCGAACTTCGTGCCTTGGTATGCGATGTGCCGCGAGATCCTGCCGCGATTCGGCCGGCGCGTCGAATACCGTCTGGCCCGTTTCGACCCGGTCACCGGGCAGCTCGACCTCGCGCATCTCGCGTCGCTGGTCGACGAGCGGACGAAACTGATCTGCTGCACCGGCGCGTCGAACTTCCTCGGCACGAAACCGGATCTCGCCGCGGTCCGCCGGATCGCCCTCGGCAGCGGCTATCCGCAGCCGAACGGTGAGCGGCGGTCATTGACGCTGGTCGACGGGGCGCAATGGGTCCCGACGACAGCGGTCGACGTGCAGGCGCTCGGCGTCGACTATCTCGCTTTCTCGTTCCACAAGATGATGGCGCCGTTCGGTGTCGGCGTCCTCTGCGCGCGCGAGGACATTCTCCGGACGACACTGCCATTTCTGTACGGCGGGGACATGGTCGCCGAGGGTGGCGTCACCGCCGAGCGCGTGACGTGGAACGACCTGCCGTGGAAATACGCCGCCGGGACCCCGAACATTCTCGGCGTGATCGTGTCGGCGCAGGCGCTGCGGTTGTTCGTGGACCTGGTCGCGCCGGGCCCGGAGCAGTACTTCGGGACCGGCCGTTCGCTGCCGCGCGCCGCGATCGAACGGGCGATGGACGTGGCCGGGCGGCACACCCGCGAGCTGACGGAACGGGCGCTTCACGGCGTACGGGAAATCGGTGATCTTGATCTTTATGGTCCTTCCTCGGCGGCCGATCGGGCGCCGCTGATCGCTTTCACCGTGCGGGGGCGAGACGCGGCCGAGATCGCGGAGGAACTGGACGCGCGGGGCATCGAATCGCGGGCCGGATGCCATTGCGCGACCCTGGCGCATCGCGCGCTCGGGCTGGATCCACCCGCGAGCTGCCGGTTGAGTTTCGCCGTCTACAACACCGCCGGGGAGGTCGACCGGGCGACGGCAGCGCTCCGATCGATCGTCTCCCGGCGATTCAGCCCAGTTGCACCCGGTCGATGAGACCGGCCTTCGTGAATGCCGCGACGAGAGGGCCGTGGCCCTCGGTGAAATGCGCCCAGCTGTCGAAGTGGACGAGGACGATCTGTTTCGCACCCAGGATGCGGGCCGCTTCGGCGGCCTGCTCACTGTCGAGGGTGAGCAAGGCGCCGTCGAAAAGGCCGGTGCGCACGGCGCCGGCGAAAAGAATCGCGGTGTCGACCGGGCCGAACCGCCCGGCGATCCGCTCGACGATCTCGAGCGACGCGTTGTCGCCGCTGACATAGACGGTCGGCAGGCCCTCGCCGGTCAGCACGAAACCGGTGACGTCGCCGGTGAACGGCTCGCAGCCCTCAGGACCGTGACGCGCCGGGACGCCGGTGATCGTCACGTCGCCGACCGAAAAGGATTCCCACGGGGCCAGGCCGCGCGCGGTGCCGCCGAGCCGCTCGGTGCCGCTGACCGTGGTGAGCGTGAGCGGGACGCCGCCGAGCAGCGCCCGGCCGGAGTCGTCCAGGTTGTCGGCGTGCTCGTCGTGGGAGAGCAGCACCGCGTCGACACGTCCGAGGGTCTCCGGGCCGGCCGCCGGCGGGGCGAGCTTGGTCAGCGTGGTGCCGCTCGGGGAGACGTAGCTCTGCGGCTCATCGAACGTGGGATCGGTGAGGAAGCGCAGGCCGCCGTACTCGAACAGCGCGGTCGGACCGCCGAACGTCTGGACGTTGATCATGAAAACCTCACGGATGGCAGTGGTGTCATCCGTGAAGCTAGCGGTTTGTCACGGATAAAAGCAAGCGGTACCGTGAGAACGGTGATCGACACTGCACCCGGGGCGGATCTGCATCCCGGCCTCGACCTGGTCAACAGCGTCATCGCCACGCCCGGCGCCCCGGTGGCCGACCTTCTGGACTCGCCCGCGGCGGCCACCACCTGGCTGGTGGAACGCGGGCTCGTGCCGGCGGACGCGGTCCTCTACGAGATCTGCGCGGGCCGCCTGCGGGCGATGCGCTCCGCGCTGCGCGACCTGCTGACCGCAACCGTTCAGCGGCAATCTCCACCGGCCGAGGCCCTGACGGTGGTGAACACCGCCCTGACCCGGGTGCCGACCGCCGCCGAGCTGCACTGGGATCCGGCGCGCGGGTTGCACCGGTCCGCGCCGCACCCGACCGACCAGGTGGTGGACCACGCGCTCGGGGTGCTCGCCGCCGACGCCGCCGACCTGCTGACCGGGGCGGACGCGGCCCGGCTGACGGCCTGCGACTCCCGCCCGTGTCTGCGGTTCCTGCTGCGCAGCGGGCGGCGGCAGTGGTGCTCGGTGCGGTGCGGGGACCGGGCGCGGGCGGCGCGCGCCTACGCCCGCCGCACCTCCGGAGCGCAGTGACAGGCCGTTGACCAGCCAAAATCCTGCAATTCGCGAAGTTGATCACTACTATGTGGAGCATGTCACGACATAGCAGGACCGGGCGCCAGGATGACGAGGACCCTCCCGAGGTGGCCGCGGCGCGCATCATCGCGACCGCCACGAGGCAGATCCAGGTGTTCACCGTGGTGGGGGCGACGCTGGCGGCCTTCATCGCCGCCGGGGCCGGCCTGATCAGCACACAGATGTCGATCGACGCGAGCCGCCGGCAGGTCGCCGACGCCGCCGTCATCAGGGCGCACGACCGGGCGGAGGGGTGCCGGGCGGCCGAGCGGCCGACCGCTTCGAACGCCGAATAGCACCCGCCCGAAGTGTGGCCGGAGACATGTCGCCGGCCACACCCCCGGCCCGGCGGGGAGCGATAGCGTGAGGTGGACTCGGAAGGAGCGCCGATGAGCGACGCCATCGCCCGCGAGCTGGGTGTGACCACGGAATTCGACGCCGGCGCGGAGATCGAGCGGCGCGTCGCGTTCCTCGCCTCGACGCTCGCGGCCACAGGCACGCGCGCGCTGATCCTCGGCATCAGCGGCGGCGTCGACTCGTCGACCGCCGGGCGGCTCTGCCAGCTCGCCGCCGAGCGCTCCCGCGACGCCGGGCACCACGCCGAGCTCATCGCCGTCCGCCTGCCCTACGGGGTGCAGGCCGACGAGTCCGACGCGCAGACCGCGCTCACGTTCATCCGGGCCGACCGGGTGCTGACCATCGACGTGCGCCCGGCCGCGGACGCCGCCCTGCAGGCCCTGCTCGCCGGTGGACTGACCACGAAGGACGCCGCCGAGCGGGATTTCGTGCACGGCAACATCAAGGCGCGCGAGCGCATGATCGCGCAGTATGCGATCGCCTCCGCCACGCGCGGCCTGGTCGTCGGCACCGATCACGCGGCCGAGGCGGTCACCGGGTTCTTCACGAAGCACGGCGACGGGGCGGCCGACGTCGTACCGCTGGAGGGTTTGACCAAGCGTCGTGTCCGGGCGCTCGCGGCCACGCTCGGCGCCCCGGAGTCACTGGTCCACAAGGTCCCGACCGCCGACCTGGAGACGCTGCGGCCCGGTGTCGCCGACGAGGACGTGCTCGGCTTCACCTACGAGGACATCGACAACTTCCTCGAAGGCCAGCAGGTCAAGCCGGATATCGCGGAGGCGATCACGGCGCGTTTCCACCAGACCGCCCACAAGCGCCGCCTGCCCCTCGGGCCGTCTTGAACATTTTGTTGAAAACTTTCCGTTGATCGGTCATGCTTTACGGCATGCCTGATCTTTTCGCCCGGCCCGACTCGGCGGCACAGCGCGCCGAGCGCACCTACCGTTCCCTCACCCACCTGGCCGACCGGCACGCCGGCACGCCCGCCCGCCGGTCCCGCCAGGTGCACCCCAGCATGGCCGCGCCGCACGAGGTCGTCCGGCTCGTGGCGGGCATCGCCGGCGGCTCGATCAGCCCCGAGCCGGACGAGCCGGACGTCGACGCCGACGACCTGATCGCGGCGCTCACCCTGCTGCCCGACGTCCGGGCCGACCTCGACTCGACCGAGCTGCAACTGCTGAAGATCGCCCGAGGGCGGGGCATGACCTGGCAGGACATCGCCTTCAGCCTGGGGCTCAACACGCCCCAGGCGGCCAAGCAGCGGTTCGAGCGGCTGGAGGCGCGCGCGGATCAGTAACCCGGCCCGAACCATCGGGCCAGCGCTTCCGTGAGGCCGTCCGCGCCGGACTCGTGGGCCCAGGCCACGTAGCCGTCCGGCCGGACCAGTATCCCGGCCGGCTTCTCGCCGGCGGCGGCCGTGACGATGTCGACCCGGTCGCGCCAGCCCTCGGCCACGGCCAGGAGCCGGTGATCCGCGGTGTGGTCCACCAGCACGGGCCGGCCGGCGGACAGCTTCACGTCCGGCGCCCAGCCGCCGACCAGTGGGTGGTCGCCGGATTCGTAGCGGATGTCCAGGCCCATCAGGCGATCCGCGACGGTCCGCAGGGTCGCCGGCTCGGTGAGGAGCTCCCCGAAAAGGTCCCGCAGGGCGTCGACCTGCGGGCCGGGCGACAGCATCACACCCTGCGCCCGCACGAACGAGAGCATCCGCGCGCCGACCGGGTGCCGCTCACCGTGGTACGTGTCCAGCAGCCCGGCCGGCGCCCGGCCGCGCACCTGCGCGGCAAGCTTCCAGCCCAGGTTGGCCGCGTCCTGGATCCCGGTCGTCATACCCGGTCCCCCGGCCGGCAGCTGGATGTGCGCCGCGTCCCCGGCCAGCAGGATCCGCCCCTCGCGGTACCGGTCGGCCTGCCGGGCCGCGTCGGTGAACCGGGACAGCCAGCGGGGACGATCCATCCCCACCTCGGCGCCGAGCACCCGACCGGTCGCGGCACGCAGGTCGTCGAGGGTCACCGGCGCGTCCCGATCGGCACCGGTCCGCCACTCGGAGACCACCACGCGGTGCACGCCGTCGCCGAGCGGGACCACGGTGAACATGCCGGTCGGCGTACGGCGCATGCCGCGCGGAACCGCCCCGGGGTCGGTCAGCGTCACGTCGCCGAACCGGGAGACCTGGGTGGCCGGGGTGCCGGAGAACCCGATGCCGGCCTGCTTGCGGACCAGGCTGCGGGCGCCGTCGCAACCGACCACGTAGCGCGCGACCAGGTCGTACGCGCAATCGGGGCCTTTGATCTGCAGGGTGACCTGCTCACCGGTCTGCGCCAGGCCGACCACCTCGTGGCCGCGGCGCACCTCGGCGCCGAGCTCCAGCGCCCACTCCGCCAGCACCCGCTCGACCTCGGCCTGCGGCGCCAGCAGGGCAGGGGACCCGCACTCCAGCCGGGTCAGGTCCAGCGGGATGCCGCCGAAGTGCGCGAACGGCGCCGGCTTCTGCAGTGTCTTGTCGAACCGGTCGAGCAGGCCCCGGCGGTCCAGGGTCTGCGCGCCACGGCCCATCACGCCGAGCGCCTTCGAGAGCCCGGACGGCGCGGGCAACTGTTCCAGCACGATCGCCTCGACACCGCCGAGCCGCAGCTCACCGGCGAGCAGGAGACCGGTCGGCCCGCCGCCCACGATCACCACGCCGACCGGCATCACTTCCCCCACTCCGCGGGAACGGGCAGGCCGGCGGCAACCTGATCGAGGGAGTCGCGCAGCACGTCCGGCAGGGGTCGCGCCGCGCCGGTCTGCCGCCAGTGCTCCAGGGTCACGCGGATCGCGCTCATCAGCGCGCCGGCGACCAGCCGCGGGTAGAGGTCACGCCCGGCGTCCGCCCCGAGCCGAGCGGCGACGCCCTCGGCGACGGCATGTTCGACCAGCGTGTACGCCTTCGGGTGCTCGCCCGCCTCGGCTCCCAGCCGCACCACCTCGCGCATGTCGATCTCGTCCATGGCGAAGCCGTCGACGACCGCGTGCGTCAGCGCCGTCCACAGCGGCTCACCGGCCGGGCGGGCGGTCAGCGCCG
>KL571356.1:7267-7768 GCA_000715855.1 Actinoplanes liguriensis | reverse complement strand
GTGTATAAGAGACAGGGTCAGCGCCGCGACGACCCGCTCGGCCCGCTGGTGGCCGGTGGCCAGCAGCGCCTCCTCCTTGGTCGCGAAGTAGTTGCTGAACGTCCGGACGGAGACGCCCGCCTCGGCGGCGATGTCCTCGACCCGCACCTGCTCCCAGCCGCGCTCGGTCGCCAGCCGCAGCGCGGCCAGGCGGAGAGCGTCGCGGGTGGCCTGCTTCTTGCGCTCGCGCAGTCCCGGTTCGGTCATGCCTCCACCGTAGAGAAACTTGCAGCCTCCTGCAATGTTGCCGATGGCTGCAATTTTCAGGGATGTCCGGCACCGGCCGCGGGAGCCGGAACCGACCAGACACGACCGGTACGCTCCCCCGAACCACCCCACTGCTGACCGATGATGAGCAGCCGCGGGCTCTCCTCCCGGCTGAGCACGCACGCGAACGCGCCACGGTCCACCCGCACGGTCGCGAGCACCTCCCCGCCCGCACGAACACGCAGGCAGTGGCGG
>KL571356.1:5437-7057 GCA_000715855.1 Actinoplanes liguriensis | reverse complement strand
GGGGGGAGCCACACCGCGCCCTCGGCGTCGACACAGATCCCGTCCGGGTGATCGCCGGGCGTCGAAGCCCACACGCGGCGACCACTCAGAACACCATCAAGACCGATTTGGTACGCCGTGAGCCGCTCCGCATACGACTCCGCCACGATCAGCGTGCCGCCGTCCGGAGTGATCGCCATGCCGTTCGGGAACGCCAGATCATCCGCGACCTGCCGCACCTCGCCGCCCGGGGTGACCAGGGCGAGCAGGCCCGGGGCGTACTCCCCGCCGGGGAAGTCGAAACCGATGCAGTTGACGTAGGCGTTCCCACGGTCGTCCACGACGATGTCGTTCCACGGCTTCCGCGAAAGCCCACCCAGCTCGGCGTGCACGACCAGCTCGCCGTCGCTCTCCTGCCGGAGCAGCCGCTGACGCGCGGAGTCGACGACGAGCAGCCGACCGTCCGGCAGGAAGTCGATGCACATCGGAAACGACGGCACGGTGGCCACCACTTCGGGCTTCCCGTCGCCGCCCACGGCCACCACCTGGTTGGCCCCCCAGTCGGAGAACCACAGCCGCCCGTCATGCCACCTCGGCGACTCCCCGAACACGATCCCGTCGAGAACGACCTCAGGCTCACCCATCAAGCACCCCTCTCGTCCACCGCACGCTAACGCCCTCGGCCTGGACACTCGCCGCTCGCTCTTCACCGGCTGGCCCTGACGGCCGAAATCCATGCCCCACACAGCCCTCAACGCAAGCCCACCCCAGCCGGCCGGCACTGAGGGCTGGATTTCAGGACTGTGGAAGGACCGTGAGCGCCAGCCGGGGGACGTGAGGCGCGCTCGGGCTATGCGGCGGAGCGCTCCAGGACGGAGACCGCGGCGGCGAGAGTCACCAGCGCTACGGCCAGGGTCAGCGGCAAGTGCAGGGAGAAGCCGATCAACGTTCCGGCCAGGGCGGTGCCGGCGGAGCCGGCCGTGATCTTGACTGCGCCGATCCAGACGAAGACCTGGGCCCGCGCCGACGCAGGGGCGTATTCGCTGCGGGCAGCCAACGTAGCCGCGAAGAAGTGGGAGTTGAGGAACCCCGTCAGGAAGTACGCGACGGCGGCCAGGGCGAAACCGGGCGCCAGCGCGGCAACGGCCAGTGCCACGGCAACGATCACGGCGAGGCGTGTCATCAAATGATCAGCGTCGCCACGGAGCGGGCGGATCATCACCGCTGCGGAACCGGCGAGGTTGCCCAGACCGTAGGCGGCAGTCAGGACACCGGCCGCCGCGGCGGACACCCCCAGCGACGTCGTGGCGGCAACCGCGGTGATCGGCAACGCGGCCAACGCGAAGGCGACCGTCACCGTCATGTACAGAGTGCGCCGCAACGGACCCGACGACAGCATCAGGAGCAGCGTTCGCGCAGGTCGCGGCACCTCCGCTGGGGTGCCGGAGGGTGCCGCCCAGGGCAACATCCGCACCAGCACCGCGGCCAGTGCGGTGGCGCCCGCGAGCAGCAGAGCGGCAACCGTCGGGCTCGCCCACGCCGAGACCGCCGCCACGATCGTCGGCCCCACCGTCCCGCCCAGACCGTAGGTCGCGACATCCCAGCCTTGGGCCCGCCGCTGCGCCACCCGGTCGGGGCCGG
>KL571356.1:2559-5204 GCA_000715855.1 Actinoplanes liguriensis | reverse complement strand
TCCCGCCGGTCAGCAGCGGCCCGACCAGACCGGAAGCGATCAGCAGCAGCGCGGTGCCGGCCGCCGGTACGTGCGGGTACAACAGGACCGCCGCGGCCAGGGTTCCGCCGTGCGCGACGCAGGCGGCGGCGATCACCGTGCGGCCGTCGCGCGCGGTGTCCAGCCGCCGGGCCACGAACGGCCCGAGCAGGTGCGGCGCCGTGATGCACGCCCCGAGCAGCCCGGCCAGCCAGCCCGGCGCCCCGCTCACGGTCACCATCAGGACGACCGCGACGACCGCCCCGCCGTCCGCGGACCGCGCCATGGTCGCCGCCGCGACATACCGGGCAAGATCAAAAGACCGATTTCCCCGTACGCCGGAGCCTGCCCCCGACGCCACATAGCCTGTTTCGCCGATCATCGGGCGTTTTCCACAGTGGCGGGTTGTCCACAGCCCACCCACGTGATCTTGGCGATCGTCGCCATACTGGCAGCGGGGCCGGCCCCCTGGGTGGGCGGGGACTGGGTGCGCGCGGGCGGGCCGATCACCACGCAAGCCCGGGCGCCTGGCGATCCGACGCGCGCGGAGCAGCGAACGCCACCAAAGCGACCCGCCGGCAAACCGACACGCGCGAAGCAGCCGACGCCACCGGAGCGACCCGCCGGAAAGCCGGCGCGCGCCGCGTGTCCTGGAGTCACGCCAGGTCCAGGGCCGCGACGACCTCCGCCACCCGGGCCCGCGCCGCATCGTCCAGACCGCGCAACGGCCGGGGAAGACACGACCTCCGGGCCAGCCCCGACTGCTCAGCGATCGCGGCGACAACGCGCACACTGCCGTACGCCGCAAATAACGCGAACAGCGGAGCGAGACGCCCCGGCGCACCCGGCACCGAGCGGGCGATGGGCAGTGCCGCCGCGGGCAGTGTCCCTCCGATCACGGAGTACCAGAGGTCGCAGCCGTGCGCGAGCCCGTCGGCCGCGTGCACGTCCCCGGAGATGCCGATCGCCACGTGGGCGGGCAGCAGTTTCCGCAGTTCGGCGATTCGTTCGGCGGTCGCCGGGCCGGGAATTTTGAGGGAGGCGACGTTGGGCAGTTTCGCGATCGAGGCGTAGAGGTCGTCGGTGAAGGTCACGTGGGTCGTCCCCGGGTTGTCGTAGACGATCAGCGGCACGGAGAGCTCGGCGGTCACGTCTTCGTACAGCCCGTAGACGTCGTCCGGGGTGAGCGGCTGGTATGTCATCGGCGCGAGCAGCACCGCGGAGGCCCCGGCGGCTTGCGCGTCCGCGGCGTGTGCCAGGACCTGGGAGGTGCGCAGCGCCCCGATCCCGGCGAAGACCGGTGCCGGCCCGGCCGCCGCGACCGCGAGCCGCACGGCCCGGGCGCGTTCGGCGTGGTCCAGGTAGGGGTAGCTGCCGGTCGATCCGAGGGCGGTGATCGAGTCGACGCCGGCGACGGCGAGCCGGGACACCAGCCCGGTGTAGGCGGCTTCGTCGAGCCGGTCGTCCGCGAGTGGTGTGAGCGGAAAGGCGCTGAGCCCGGTGAACATGGTGGTCCTTTCAGAGGAGCGCGGCGAGGTCCGCCGCGAGACCGGCCGCCTGGGCGGGTGTGATCGTGGCGGTGGTGACCCGGATCGCGGGTGGCCGTCCGGCGCCGACGGCGAAGTCCCGCCCGTCCCGCACGGCCCATCCGCGGGCGGCCAGGGCGTCGACGAAACCCTCCCGGGGCATGGGTATCCACACGTTGAGGCCATCGGGAGCGTGCAGATCGATACCGTTTTCCTGAAGCGCATCGGTGAGGAGCCGGGCACGACCGGCGTAGGTGTCACGGACGTCAGCGAACGGAACCACGTCCCACAACGAGGCGACGATGTGCTGCAGCAGATGGCTCACCCAGGTCGCGCCGCTGGACAGCCGGGCCGCCGTAGCCGGGTCCGCCTGCACGAACGCGACCCGGAGGTCCGGCCCGAGAAACTTCGACACGGACCGCACCAGCGCCCACCGCGCATGCCCGACCGGCGTGACCCGGTGATACTCCCGCGCGGAGATCATCGAGAAGTGGTCGTCCTCGATCACCAGGATTTCCGGGTACGCCGCCAGCACGCCCCGGATCTCGTCCGCCCGCGACGCCGTGAGGCTGACCCCGGTCGGGTTGTGTGCCCGCGGGGTGCAGATCACGGCCCGGGCCCCGCCGGCCAGCGCCGCCGCCAGCGCGGACGGTGACATCCCGTCGGAGTCGACCGGCACCGGCACCGGCCGGAGCCCGTTCACCCGCAGCGTCCCGATCGCCGCCAGATAGCACGGGTCCTCGACGGCGACCTGGTCCCCGCGGGCGAGGTGGGTGGTGAGCAGCCGTTCCATTCCGTCGGCCGCGCCGTTGGCCAGCACGAGCCGATGTGGTTCGGCCAGGTCACCGGCGAGAGCACGGAGACGCTCGTCGACGGGTGACGAGCCGTAGAGCACCGGGACGTACCCGGCGATCGCCTCCTCGACCGACGGCAGCAGTGACGGGTCCGGATTGCCGTTCGCCAGATTGATCATGCCGCCGGAGGCGGGATGCCCCTCGCCGTCGATGGCGGGCACGCCGAGCACGACGGTCCCGCCGCGGCGCCGGGCCTCGACCACGCCGGCGGTCGCGAGCTGCGCATATGCTGTCTCTTATACACATC
>KL571356.1:0-2398 GCA_000715855.1 Actinoplanes liguriensis | reverse complement strand
GGTCGCGAGCTGCGCATATGCGGCCGCGACGGTGTTCCGGTTGACGCCGAGCCGCCCGGCGAGCTCGCGGATCGCCGGGAGCGCCACGCCGGCGGGCAGCTCCCCCGCGTGCACGAGGCCGCGCACCGACCGCACGATCTCCGCCGCCGAGGTCCCTTCGATCATGCCCGGCACGCTACCAGTTATGTCCTAGGACATAAACCCGGCTCATTCCTCGCGCCTCCCGGCCGATCAGAGTGATATGAGTGTCGGGTTCCGGGCGCGGCCGGAAGGCCAGACGATGGAGCTGCTCGCGCAGTCCTTCGACCGCAGCCCGGTCCCGAAGCTGGTGCTGAGCCTCGCCCCGGATGACTACGGCCTCTTCACCGGGGTCAACGACGCCTTCTGCGAGCTGGTCGGATACTCCCGCGACGAGTTGCTCGGCCGGTCGGCCCTGATGCTGCTGGACTCGGATCGGCTGGACCCGGTCACCGCGCTGTTCGAGGCGATGGCCCGCGGCGAGCTGACCGTGATGGCGATGGAGCGGATCCTGATCCGGCAGGACGGCTCCCGGGTCTGGATCGTCAGCCAGAACACCCTGATCCACGCCCGGGACGGCCGCCCGTTCCTGTTCGCCGAGATCGTGGAGAGCAGCGGCCGCCCGGCGCTGGCCGACAGCGAGGCCCGGTTCCGGACGCTTGTCGACTCGTCACCGATCGGGATGGCGGTGCTCGACATCGACGGCGCCTGGGTGCGGGCGAATCCGGCCGTGTCGGCGATGCTCGGCTACACCGGCGACGAGCTGGCCGCGCTCACCCTCGCCGACGTCACGCACCCCGACGACCGGGCGGCCTGCGCGGCGATGCTGTGCGACATGGCGAGCGGCATCAGAACCACGTTCCAGGACGATTTCCGGTACGTGGGCAAGAACGGTCACGGCCTCTGGTGCCGCTTGACCGTCACGCCGCTGGCCTCGGAGTCCGGCGCCCCGATGCACCTCCTCGCCCAGCTGGCCGACGTCTCCACCGAACGCCGCCACCGGGAGCTGCTGGTCGCCGCGACCGGCCGTCTGCAGACCACGATCGCCGTGCAGCGGGAGATCGGCGCGGTCGCCACCGACCGGGACGCCCTGGTCCACCTGATCGCCGGCCGTACGCTGCAGGTGCTGCCGTCCGGGACGGCCGCGTCGGTGCTCCTGCTGGACCCGGCGTCCGGGGTGCTGCGGCCGGCCGCCGCGGTCGGGCGCGTCCTGCCGGACGTGCCGGTCACCGACTCGCTGGCCGGGGTCGCGATCACCAGCGGCGAGACGGCCCGCTCCGACGACACCACCGCCGACCCGCGGGTCAACCCGGCGATCGCGCGGGCCACCGGCATGCGTTCGCTGATCATCGCGCCGCTGCGGGCGCCGGACAGCGGCACGTTCGGCGTGCTGATGGTCGGCAGCGACCGGGCGGGCGCGTTCGACGACGGCGACGAGCAGCAGCTCACCCTGCTGGCGGACGCGGTCGGCAACGCGCTGCGGCATGCCGAGGACACCGCGATCCGGCAGGACCTGCTGCAGCGTACGACCGCGGCGGTCCAAGCCCTGGAACGGGAGCGGGCCGCGACCCTGGCCGCGATGGCCCGCCTGGAACGCAGCGAGCGCCAGTTCGCCGAGGTCGCCGACAACAGCCCGATCGCCCGGATCGTGCTCGGCCTCCGGGACGCCCAGCGCGGCCGGATCATCCTCACCAATCCGGCGTTCTGCCTGCTCTTCGGCTACTCCGGAGCGGAGGCCACCGGCATGCCCTTCGCCGCGCTGCTGGGCGACGGCCCGAGCGAGGAGCTGGAGCGCAACCTGGACATCATGGCGTCCGGCGAGCGGACCCGCGCCCAGCGCGAGATGGTGATGCTGCGCCGGGACCGCACGCCGCTGACGGTCGCCGCGCACACCTCGGTGATCTTCGACGAGCACGGGCCGGCCACCGCGGTGATCCAGTTGCGGGACATCACCGCCGAGCGGTCGGTGCTGCGCGAGCTGGAGATCAGCGAGCAGCGCTTCCGGCTGACCTTCGACAACTCGCCGCTCGGGCTGACCCTGTGCAGCCTGCGTGACGAGGACTTCGGCAGGTACCTGCAGGCCAACCCGGCGATGACGGCGATCACCGGCTGGACCCAGGACGAGCTGACCACGATGACGTTCGCCGACCTGACCCACCCGGACGACGTGGCCGGCACCCAGGAGTCCGCCCGGCGGCTCATCAATCGGGAGATCGACACGCTCACCATCGAGCGCCGCTACCGCCACCGGGCCGGGCACACCATCTGGGTGTCGGTGCGGGTCGCCGTCGTCACCGACGAGCAGGACCAGGCCCGGTACGTCGTGAACCAGATCGAGGACATCACGGCGGCGCGCGAGGCGGACGCGCAGTTGCGGCGT
>KL571355.1:12774-13217 GCA_000715855.1 Actinoplanes liguriensis | reverse complement strand
GGCCCGCCGCAGCCCGGGCAGCCGCTCGGCCAGCAGGCGCAGCGCGATCCCGGCCTCCAGCCTGGCCAGCGGCGCGCCCACGCAGTAGTGGATGCCGCTGGAGAACGCCAGGTGGTCGGCCTCCGGCACCCGGCGCAGGTCGAAGCGGTCCGCGTCGGCGTAGACGGCCGGGTCCCGGTTCGCGCCGCCGAGCAGGCAGACCAGGAACTGCCCGCGCCGCACGGTCACCCCGGCGACCTCGACGTCCTCCCGCGCGCACCGGGCGGTCCGCTGCACCGGCGGATCCCACCGCAGGGTCTCCTCGACGGCGGCGTCGGCCAGCCCGGCCGGGTCGGCGCCGAGCGCGTCCCACTGCTCCGGATGGTCGAGCAGCGCGTTCACCGCGTTGCCGATCAGGTTGACCGTCGTCTCGAAGCCGGCCACGAGCAGCAGCCGGCACATCG
>KL571355.1:5645-12580 GCA_000715855.1 Actinoplanes liguriensis | reverse complement strand
CCGGCTCCCGGCGGCGCAGCGCGAACAGCCGGACGAACACCTCGTCCAGCGCGTCGGCGGCGTGCTGCAGCGCGGCCGCGTGCCGCAGTGACCGGACCCCGTCGAGCGCGCTGCCGACGACCGCGCCGTGCTCGGCGAACGCGTCGGCGTCCGCGTCCGGGATGCCGAGCAGGTCCGAGATGACCGCGATCGGCAGCGGCGCGGCGAAGTCGTGCACGATGTCGAACGTGTCCCGGGCGGCGGCCGCGTCGAGCAGGTCACCGACCACCTGCTCGACCCGCGGGCGGTAACCGGCGATCTGCTTCGGGCTGAACGCCGGCTGGGCCAGGCGCCGCAGCCGGGTGTGCTCCGGCGGGTCCTTGTCCAGCATCGACATGTCGATCTGGTCGCCCGGGGCGCCCGGCCCGTTCATCTCCACCGCGCGCGGGCCGAACCGCCGGTCCCGCAGGACGCTGTTGCAGACCGCGTGGGTGGCGGTCGCGTAGTTGCCGAGCCGGGTCGGCATCAGCGGCCCGTACGCCCGGACCTCGTCGTAGACGGCGTACGGGTTCTCCCGGCCCTCGGCCAGGTGCAGACGGGACAGGGGGTCCCGCCGCACCCGGCCCCAGTAGTGGATGGCGAGCTGGCGCCGGTAGAGAGCGGCGGCGAAGCGCAGAGCCTGCATGATTCGCACGTTACGCCACGAATCGCCGCCGTCACGGTAAGCGATCTAGCGGATTTCTGCCACGTAACCGCTGATCCAGGCCAGGGCGGAGTTCCAGTTGATGGTCAACTCGTTCGTGGACCACGACTGGATGTCGTCGATGTAGCAGAACTGGCCGACGCAGCCCGCCAGCTTCTCCTGCGCGAGCGGGTCCTGGATCGACGAGTTCGGCCCGCCGGCGAGGCTGCCGACCGGCGGGTGCGGCAGGGCCGGGTCCAGCTCGGCGGCGTACCAGCGGCTGTGCTGGTTCTGGGCGCTGACCTCGCCGTACCCGGTGACGTAGGAGCGGTTCAGCGCGTTGCGCCCGAACAGCCAGTCCAGGCCGGTGAGCACGCCGTCGCGGTAGCGGTCGCGGCCGGTCAGCTTCTGCGCGGCGGCGATCACCACCAGGTTGTTGGCGACGATGCTGGCCGAGCCCCAGTCCCACATGTTGTTCGCGGGGGCGTAGGCGACGCCGTACGCGTGCGCCTTCTGGATCGCCAGGTACTTCTCCGCGCCGGCAATGACCTGCTTCTTGACCGTGCTCAGGCCGGGCAGTTTGTTCGGGATCAGCGCCAGGTCGATCTTCGCGGCGGCCGCGGTGGCGGCCCAGTCGAAGGCGGCCTGCCCGAAGGCGTCGCCGGTGTGCTCGGGGGAGGAGACGACATCATTCGCGTACGTCTTCTCGCCGGTCGTGATGAACAGCTCGGCGGCCGCCCAGTAGAACTCGTCGGAGACCTTCGCGTCGTTGTAGGCGCCACCGCCCACCCCGTCGGACTCCGGCGCGAGCGCGATCGGATTGGTCTTCGCCGCCGTGTACGCCCGCTTCGCCGCGGCGAGCGCACGCTTCGCGAACGCCGGGTCGTAGCGCTTGTAGATCCGGGCCGCCTGGGCCGCGGTGGCCGCCAGGTTCAGCGTCGCCGCGGTGGAGACCGGGTGCAGCTCGCGCGGCTGCGGGTCCTGCGACGGCAGCAGCGGGAGACCGGTCCAGGCCTGGTCGTGGATCTTGTGGTGCACCATGCCGTTCGGCGCCTGCATGCTGAGCAGGAAGTCCAGCTCCCAGCGGACCTCGTCGAGGATGTCCGGGGTCCGGTTGCCGCTCTCCGGGATGGTCAGATTCACCGTGCGTACGGCGTGGGACTGCTCGTACTCGCTGAGCAGCTCCCAGACCGAGATGCCGCCGTTGACGACGTACTTGCCGTGGTCGCCGGCGTCGTACCAGCCGCCGCGGACGTCCAGCGTGTAGTCGCAGACGCCGGCCTGGCAGGGCACGTTGCCGTCACCCTGGTTCGGGGCGACGTCGACGTGGCCGGCCGCGCGGCCGTATCCCGGGCGCAGGTCGTCGCTGATCGCGATGCCCGAGCGCTGGGTGTAGTAGAACTTCAGGGCGTCGGTCCGCAGCGACTTGTACGCGTCGGCGGAGATGTCGAACGGGCGGGACGTCTCGCCGTCCGCCGTGATGGTGAAGCCTGTCCCGCTTCGCGTGTACCGGCTGAAGTCGATCGTCTGGACGTTCTGCCCGGAGCTGGCATCCACGCCGTACGGGGAAGTCTTGCCCTTGAATGCGATTTTCCCGTTTTTGTCCGACAGAACCCACGGCAACGGTGTCGTCGACTCGGTCACGACCGTCGCGGCCTTGGGGCCGTCGGGCAGATAGGCGACCTGGTTGACCCGCACCCGCGGCCCGGTGTCGGGCACGTAGACCTCGGGCGGCACGCCCCCGACCAGGGAGACGTTGTCGACGCAGAACCGCCACGGGTCCGCGCTGCCCCCGAGCTGGAAGGCGACCTGGCCCTGCGCGGTGCTGGTCGAGGCCGTGAACGTGTACTCGTAGTGGGTGAGGTCGCCTTCGCTCAGGACGGGCGACTGCTCGAAATAGGTGTCGTAGGGGCTGACCGCGAGCCCGGTGATGGCCCGGACCACGTGGCCGGCGTCGCCGCTCGCGTCGAAGCTGAACCGGTACGTCTCGCCGGCGACCAGATCGATGTCGTTCTGGCCGACCGAGGCGTCCCAGCGGTTGGTGGTTCCGCCGGGCACGTCCGCGCAGGCCCGGCCGTCGGCCAGGGTCATCGGCGTGTTCGCGGAGGACCAGAAGGGGTCGGTGGTGCCGGCGAATCCGCCGTTGACGACCTGTTCTGTCTCGTCGGCATGCGCCGGAGCGGCGGCTCCGACCAGGAGGAGTGCCGCAAAAGCGGCAATGGCGCGGGAGCGCTCCCATAGATGCATGGAGACATATTGATTACCAACGTGTCACCGCGTCAACAACGCCCCTGGTCGCGAATCCACGCATCGATCAGCCCGCCGAAGTGCGCGAGGAACTTCTCGTGCTCGTGCACCGGGAACATCGCCCGCACCGTCTCGCGCAGCAGCGAACGGAACTCGTCCGAGGTCACCCAGTCGTAGACGACCGCGTCGACATTGCTCAGATGCTTGTCGCAGAACTCCCGGTAGCGATCGAGCTCGAAATAGCGGTCGGCAAGATCCCGATAACCCGAAAGCCTTTCCCCGTACGACCGATCCGGATCATCGGCCACGGCGAAATAGTCCCCCATGTCGGTGTCCAGTCGCATCGTGCGCCCGGTGACCACGCAGAACACCGTCCACCGCAGCAGCGCCGCCATCGCCCACGGGAAGTAGTAGTGCAGCGAGGTCAGCGCCACATCCGGGCAGGCGTTCGCATAGTCGATCGGGTACACCTCGTCGCCGCGCACCAGCGACTCGCACGAGTTGAACTCCCACCGGAAGAACGCGTTCACCAGCCGCGAGATGGTCACCACCTCGTCGCCGGCCGCATCCGACAGGAAGTTGTGGTCGACCTCGTAGCGCCCGTGCATCGGCTGATCCGGCCGGAACCGCATCACCATCGTCTCCGGGCCGATCGTCAGCGAGCGGGCGAACACGTCGTAGCCCTCGACCGACGCCTGCAGGTGCATCAGCCGCTCGCCGGACGCGTCGTACGCCGCATGCAGCTCCTCCGAGTTGCGGATCTTCGAGACGCCGACCCAGGCGCCGCCGTCGTACGGCTTCATGTACAGCGGATAGCCGACCGACGCGGCCGTCGCCTCCAGGTCGAACGGGCGGTTGTAGCGGGCCGCCGTGTACGCCCAGCGCGAGTTGTCCAGCGGGTTCTTGAACGGCACCAGCACCGTCTCCGGAACCTTCAGCCCGAGCCGCATCATCGCGCAGTACGCCGCGTGCTTCTCCATCGACTGGAACGTGAACGGGCTGTTCAGCAGGTACACGCCGTCCATCAGCGCGATCTTCTTCAACCACTCGCGGGGGTGGTAGTACCAGTACGCCAGCCGGTCGATCACCAGGTCGTGCTGCGGCTTGTACCGCAGGTTGAACGGCTCGATCGTGACCCGCACCGAGCGAGTCCGGTGCGAGCGCCCGTCCGGGCCGGTGACCGTGCCGAGCCGGCGCAACAGCGACTCGAAGGCACGTGGCCAGTCGTCCTCGGTGCCCAGCAGCAGCCCGATGGTGTGCTCGACGTCGGCCACGGTCGCCTCCTAGTTGTCAGTCCGGCCAGGCTTCACTCAGCAGCGCGGTCAGGTGCGGATCCAGGGCGTTCCGCCAGCTCGCCCAGTCGTGCCCGCCCGGACCGACGGCGAGAACCGCGGGATACCCCTGAACGCGCAGGGCATCCGCCATGTCCCGGTTGTTCGCCAGGTTCTCCTCGGCGGCGCCGCAGGTCAGCGTCGCCGGCACGGCCGGTCCACTCGGCGCGGTGAGCACCCGGCGGACGTACCGGATGATCCGCGGCCAGTGGATGAAGCCGGACTCCTGCCGATCGTGGCGCGGCTGGAAGAAACTTCCCGACTGGAGGAAGAGCCCGGCGAAACCGGCCGGATGGGTGCGCTGCGCGTGCAACATGGCGAGCGCGCCGAGACTGGCCCCGGCGCCGACGGCACGGCGAGCGCCCAGACGGGACCGCAGGCGGGGCAGAATCTCCAGACCCAAGGCTTGCGCGTACGCGGGACAGGCCGAATACCAGTCGTTGCGCTCCCGGGCCGGGAGCAGGGCCAGGTGATAGCGGTTCGCCCGGGCGGCATGCTCGGCAAGACCCTGGTAGTCCGGCCCGTCGTGGGCGATCAGCAGGCGGTCGGTGTCGTTCGCGGGCGACCACACGCGCGCGGTGACCGTGGCACGCAGGGCGGGCAGTGGCAGGCGAATCCGTCGCCAGCGGCCCGCTCCCATGAACGTACGTTAACCCCGGCCCGCCGTTTTCGCCGCGCTCTTGCCCCGCCCGCTCCATTCGTCCGGATCGCGCTCTTCGGCAGCCATGTCCCGGGCGCGGCCATCCGCCCGGGCGCCGGCCCTCCGCCCGGACACCGGGGTTGCGGCCGGATCGCCGCCGAGCTCCGCGATCCGTGCCGTCACATCCTGGACCAGGGCCGGGTCGCCGGTCGCCCCCGCGGCCGCGAGCAGCACGACCAGCGCCGAGGCGTTCCGCTCGGGCGGGCAGTCCGGCAGCAGCGCCGGAAGCCGGGCGGTCATCAGCTCCACCGCTCGCCGCGGACGCCCCCGGTGCCGGTGCAGGAAGGTGCCGCGCATCGTCACCGCCTCCAGCGCGTTCTCCGGAGCGATCGCGCGATGCGTGGCCAGCTCCGCCGCGTGCCTGGTCAACCGGTCCATCCGCTCGGTGTCGCCCTGGATCTCCGCCGCGTCCACCCGATTCAGCACCGATCGCAGATAGTCGTCGACGGCCTCGGGCAGCACACTTCGGAACAGCCGCTCCGCCGCCGCGAAACACCCCTCCGCCTCACTCAGGTGAACCGCGGCTCGCGCGGCCCCCGCGCCGGCCCGCCGGGCGAGCTCCACCTCACCCGCGCGGGACCGGCGGGCCAGCTCCA
The DNA here is from genome assembly GCA_000715855.1 of Actinoplanes liguriensis. Taxonomy (GTDB): domain Bacteria; phylum Actinomycetota; class Actinomycetes; order Mycobacteriales; family Micromonosporaceae; genus Actinoplanes; species Actinoplanes liguriensis. The sequence continues at coordinate 7,045 of KL571355.1, read as the reverse complement.
CCTCACTCGCGCCGGACTGGCGGGCCAGCTCCACCTCGACCACGCCGAGATTGTCGTAGGTGATCGCCCGGCCCACCGGATCCCCGACCAGCGGCCCGACCTGCAACGACCGCACCAGGCAGCGCCGCGCCCGGCCGAGATCACCCTGCTGGTACGCCGTCAGCGCCAAGTTGTTGAGAATCGCCGAATGCGTCCCGGGATCCGGCTCTGTCACCGCCCCGAGCGACTCCAAGGCCCGCTCGAAGTGCCCGGCCGCCTCCCCGGGGCGTCCCGCCCGGCGCAGCATCTCGCCACGCTCGTTCTCCGCCGCGGCCACGCTCCCCGCGGCGTTGACGCTCCGGTAGATCTCCGCCACCCGACCTCCACCGCTGACGCCCCACCGAGATCAAGTATAAAACCCCCAAAACCGAAATACCCCCACACAACCCCCAGTTGTCCCCCAGTGATCCCCGGAACCCGCCGCTCCAGCCGCCCCGCCCACCCTCGTCGGCCGGCCCTGACGGCGATTTCCGCGCCGTTCACGGTGGCGGGCTGGCGCTGGCGGCGATTTTTGGGGCCGTTTCGACCGTGGTTGCCAGCTCGCCCGCGCGGGCTGGCGCTGAGGGCGATTCCCGCGCCGTTCACGACCGTGGTTGCCGGCTCGCGGTGGTGGGCTGGGGCTGGCTGTGGTTCTGGGGGTGGGATAACCACGGCGGGGGCCGGCTGTGGGGGTGAGGGGTCAGGTCTGGGTGGGCGGGGGCGCGGCGACGTTTCCCCAGTAGTCCAGGGTCTGGCGCAGCACGGTCTGGAACAGGGCGAAGCTGACCGGCTTGTAGATGTAGCTGTCGGCGCCCGCGGCGTAGCAGGCGTCCGCCTCGGCCTGGTCCTCCGAGGACGTGAACACGACGATGCGGATCGCGTTCAGCGTGGCGTCCGCGCGGACCTGCCGGATCACCGCGAGACCGCCCTCGCCGGGCATGGCGCCCTCGCCCGGCATGGTGCCCCCGCCCGGCACGGTCAGGCAGAGCAGCATGATCCCGGGCAGGGCGGCGCCGTGCGCGGTCAGCCGGGGCAGCACCTCGTCGCCGGAGCCGAGGAACTCCAGGCGGATCCGCGGGTGCGAGCGGCTGATCGCCCGTTCGATCGCCGCCACGCCCTCGGGTGAGCTCTCGACGACCAGGATTGAATCCGTCACGGTGACACCCCGATCGCGAGGATGGCGATGTCGTCGGCGCCGCTGGTCCCGAACCCGGTCGCGGCCGTGCTCAGCTCCCGGACCAACGTCTGCGGCGCGACGTCCCGGAGCCGTTCCAGGGCTCCCGGCAGCGCCGCGTCCTCGAACATGCGGCCCTCCCGGTCCCGGCTCTCGGTCAGCCCGTCGGTGTACATGACCAGCGTGTCCCCTGTCTCTTATACACATC
>KL571355.1:4389-5536 GCA_000715855.1 Actinoplanes liguriensis | reverse complement strand
ATCCCGATCGGCGCGCCGCCACCGCGTCCGGCCTCCGCGGGCGCGCCCCGGCGCATGATCAGCGGCGGCGGATGCCCGCACGACGACCACTGCACGGTGAACCCGGCGCCGTCCGGGCGGAACAGCGCGATCCCCGCGGTCAGGAAGCGCCACGAGCCCTCCCGGCGCAGCGACTCGTTGAGCCGGCTCAGGGCGCGGGCCGGGGAGAGCCCCTCGTGCAGCAGCGCGGCGAGGGTGTGCCGGGACATGCCGGTCAGCGCGGCCGCGTCCACCCCACGCCCGCAGACGTCGCCGATCAGGGCGGCGACCACGCCGTCCGCGCGGACCACCACGTCGTAGAAGTCGCCGCCGACCTCCATCACCCGGTCGCCGACCGTGTACGACGCGGCGAGCTCCAGCCCGTCCGCGCTCGGCAGCCGGCGGGGGAGCAGGTGCTGCTGCATCGTCACGACCTCGCGGCGGCGCAGTTCGTAGAGCTCGCCGTTGTCCAGCGCGAGCGCGGCCCGGTGCGCCAGGTCGCGCAGGAAGTGTGTGGGAGGCACGTCGGCGAGGTCGCGTTCGAACATGAAGATCAGCACCCCGGCGGTACGGCCACGAGCGCGCAACACCTGCACATCCACGATTCGGGTGCCGGGAATGGCCACTTCGGTCCGTACGCTGACCGCCGCCGTCGCGAGCGCGGTCAGCCGCCCGGCCACCTCCTCGTCGGCGAGCAGCGCGGACAGCCGGCGCATGTCGATGTGGACGGCGCTGCGCAGCTCCGGCCCGTCGTCGTCGACCAGGTAGACCAGGCAGCCCTCGGCGATCGCCGGCACCGCCATCCGGGCCACGCGACGCATCGTCTGCGCCCGGTCGAGCACCGCGTCCATCTGCAGCGACGCCTCGGCGAGCAGCGCGTCCCGGGTCTGCTGCGCCTGTTCGGCCCGGTGCGCGGCGAGCCGCCGGATCGCCTCCCGGGTGACGTCGGTGACCTGGTTCAGCCGGACCCTGGTGCGGTCCGGGTCGCCGGTCTCGTCGAGCAGCACCATCATCGTGCCGCCGACGTCGCCGGTGGTGTCGAAGCGGGCGATCACGACGTGGCGGACGCCGTGCTCCTCCAGCCAGTCGCACTTGTCCGGCCCGGCATCGGGAAGGCCGGCATCGGGAA
>KL571355.1:2985-4152 GCA_000715855.1 Actinoplanes liguriensis | reverse complement strand
GGCATCGGGAAGGCCGGCATCGGGAAGGCCGGCATCGGGAAAGCCGGCATCGAGAAGTCCGGCGGCGAGGGCCAGCGCGACCGGCCGGGCGTCACCCTCCAGGGGCAGCCCCGCCCAGCGGTAGACGTCGATCTCCGCGCCCGTCGTGTGCCGCAGCCCCCACACGCCGACCGCACCCGGCACGTCGAGCAGCGGCGGCAGGACCAGGTCGGACAGCTCGTCGCGGGAGACGATCGCGGACACGGAGGCCCAGAGGCGGTGGATCGTCACCGCCCAGTCCGGTTCCTCCGTGGTCACGGATGGCGACTGTACAGGGCCTATCGTGGGCGCATGCGGATCCGGATCGAGGGGCGTGACCTTCCGCAGTCGCCGGAGCTGCGGCTGAGCAATGTGCACGTCGGTATGCAGCGCAAGAAGGAGGTCGTCGGGCGCGTCCCGGTGACGGAGGCACGCGCGGTCTGGGACCTCGACGTGACCACCCGTGCGGTCGGCGACCTGCTCGACGTCGGCGGCCCGTGGGTGCACGGCTCGCCCGGCGCTCGTTTCCTCTACCTGAGCTGGGGCGCGGTCAGCGGTGACGACTTCGCCATGTTCCGCCGCGCCAAGCTCCTCTTCGGTGACATCCCGGGCCCGCTGCTGCGCGCCGCCGCCGCGGACGAGGGCGTGCTGGTCGGGCGCCTGGGCCTGACCGACGAGGCGGGCGGCCCACGCTGCGCCCGGGTCCGCCCACCGACGATCACCTGGACGCTGGAATGACGCCGACGACCTTGCCGCTGAGGCGGTTCTGCTCGATGTCGTGGTGGGCGTCGGCGATCTTCTCCAGGGGGTACGCCGTGATCGGCCCCAGCGTGAGCGACCCGTCCGCGATCCGGTCCAGCGTGTGTTGCAGGACGTCGGCGGGGAGGTTCGAGGCGTCGCCGCTGTAGGAGGTGAGCCGCACCCCGGTGGGCAGGTAGCTGATCGGATAGAAGTCCTTGACGATCCATTCGTCGGCGAGCATTCCCGCGAAGCAGACCGTGCCGTGCACCCGGGTCGCCCGCAGCGTGTCGGGCAGGGTTGTCGTGCCGACCAGTTCGAGCGCGGCGTCCACCCCGTCCGGCACGAGCTCGCGTACCCGGTCGGCGACGTGCCCGTCGTCGAGGATGGGGTGGTCGGCGCCGAGCTCGG
>KL571355.1:0-2769 GCA_000715855.1 Actinoplanes liguriensis | reverse complement strand
GCCAGCCCGCTCAGAGATGTGTATAAGAGACAGGACGGTGGCGCCGAGGTCGCGGGCGAGAGCCGCGGTCGCGTAACCCAGCGCGGACGTGCCGCCGCGGATCAGCAGCGTCTGGCCGGGGCGAAGATCAAGACCGAGGGTCAGGGCGCCGTACGCGGTCTGCAGCGTCTCCGGCACCGACCCGATCACGTCCCACGGCAGGTCCGAGGTGAACGGGATGATTTGGGTGCGGGGGACCACGACGTACTCCGCGTAGCCGCCGTCGAAGGCGCGTCCCATGCCGCCCATCATGGCCGCCACCTGCTGTCCGGGCCGCAGGATGCCGTCCGGGTCGAGGTCGACGACGCCCGCGGCCTCGATGCCGGGGACGATCGGGAACGTCGCGTTCTCCGCGAGCCCGCGCCGCAGGTGCAGCTCGGAGCGGTTGAGACCGAAGGCGCGCACCTGGATCCGTACCCAATCGGGTTGGGGGTCGGGAATGTCGCGGTCACGGACCTGAAGGTTCCCGGCCGGTCCGGGTTCGGTCAGCACGGCTGCTCGCATCGTCGTCATGACCGCGCCAACTGCATTCCCAAGAAGATTATTCCAAGGCAGCGAAAAGAAGCGTCGACGCGGACGGGCGGCCGAAGTGGTAGCCCTGCAACAGGTCGAAGCCGAGCTCGGCGAGGGTCTGCGCGGTCCGCTCGTCCTCCACGCCCTCGGCGACCAGGGTCAGGCCGAGCCCGTTCGCCATCCGGGCGACCGACTCGACGATCACCCTGTCCGGCGGCCGGTGGATGCGCGTCACGAACGAGCGGTCCAGCTTCAACTCGTCCAGCGGGAGCTGGGTGAGCAGCCCCAGCGAGGTGTTCCCGATGCCGAAGTCGTCGATCGCGACCCGCACGCCGATCTCCCGCAATGACCGCAACCGATCAGCGCTCTCGGCGGGCCGGGTCATCACCGCGCTCTCCGTCACCTCGACGATCAGCGCCTCCGGCGGCAGCCCGGTCTCGGCCAGCAGCTCGCCGATCGTGACGACGAACCGGTCCGAGGCGAGGACCGGCGCGGCCAGGTTCACCGCCACCGGCACGTTCCGCCCGGCCCGGTGCCAGGTTGCGGCCTGGCGCACGGCGTCGTCCAGCACCGCCGCGGTCAGCAGGTGGATCACGTCGGAGCGCTCGGCCTGGGGCAGGAAGATGCCCGGCGGCAGCAGCCCGCGCTGCGGATGTGACCAGCGGACCAGGGCCTCGACCGACGCGGTCTGCCGGGTCTGTGCGTCGACCAGCGGCTGGTAGTGCAGGACCAGCTCGCGGTTGCCGATCGCGGCCCGCAGCGCGGTGTCCAGCCCCAGGTCGGGGTTGCCGGTGGCGAGCGCGGCGTGCCAGACCTCGACCTGGGTGCGGTCGCGCTTCGCCGCATACATCGCCGCGTCCGCCCGGGCCACCAGGTCGGCCAGGTCGGCGCAATCCCCGTCGTCCATCACCGCGACGCCCGCCGACGCCTCGACCGTGATCGGGACGCCGGCCACCGCGAACGGTCCCTGGATCGCGTGCAGCAGCCGGAACCCGGCCCCGGCCGGGTCGGCGCCCGGCCAGACGTCCCGGTCCGGCGTGAGGACCACGAACTCGTCGCCGCCGACCCGGAACGCGGTGGCCGGGGCGCACGCGGCGGTCAGCGCGGCCGCGACGTGCCGCAGCAACTCGTCGCCGCGGAGGTGGCCGAGCGTGTCGTTGATCTCCTTGAACCGGTTGAGGTCGATCACCCACGCGGCGGCCCGCCGGCCGGGCGCGGGCTGCTCCATCAGGCGGCGCCGGTTGCCGAGCCCGGTCAGGTCGTCGGTGAGCGCCATCGTCTGGTAGCGGCGGCTCAGGTGCTCGACCAGCGGGCCGACCGGGGCGAGCCCGATGGCGCCGTCGTCGAAGCGCACGATCAGCGGGATCGCCTTGAACGTGTCCGGCCGCTGCATCGCGGCGCGCGCCGCGTCGCCCCACTCGGTGCACCCCGCGAGCACCAGGGCCGGGCGTCGCAGCAGCTGCGCAGCGGCCGGCGGTGCAGCAGGGCGCGCCCGTAGCCGAGCCGGCCGGCCAGGATCATGTCGAGGAAGCCGCGGTCGATCAGGTAGAGGTCGTCGCCGGCCGACGTGACGATGCCGAGCAGCTCCGGATCGGCGCGCAGGACGGCCTCGATCTCACCCATCGGCGTGTCCGGCGAGGTGATCGGGACACGAACGGCCAGGTCGGCGAGGACGGGAGTGTGCATGTGACCGCCTCCCCCCGTACCGCCGTCACCGAGCGTCACGCCGATACGGCACCGGACCGGCGGATCACGATTATGCCTGCCTGTCCCGGTTGCGGGCCATCCTGTGATGAATCGTTTTCGTAAAGTCCCCGGGCGGGACCGCCCGCGGGAAGTTGTCGGTGGGTCGGCCTAGAGTCGGGCGCGTGCTGAAGGCTGACGCGATCGACCACATTTTCCGATCAAAGACGATTGCGACGTACGTGTGAGCACCGTCCTGCCCACCGGGGAGTCCGGCGTCCGGGTCCTGCACGGGTTCGTCAGCCGGGACGGCGGCCTCAACCTGTGGGCCGAGGACAGCACGCCCGCCGCCGTTCCGCCCGCCGGCCGGGGAGCGGCCCCGCACCCGTTCGCGGTCGCCGCGAGCGAGCTGCCGGCCGGGGACAGGCGCGAGCCCGCCCTGCTCACCCTCCCGTCCACCGGGGCCGGCCCGCTGCCCTCGCCGCAGGTCGGCCTGCCGCCGCGCCGGGGCGTGCGCCGCGCCCGGGTCTGGCG
>KL571354.1:19383-21701 GCA_000715855.1 Actinoplanes liguriensis | reverse complement strand
GTCTCGGCCTCGGCCGGGATGCCCGAGCCGTAGTGCGCGAGCGCCCGCATGATGCGGTCCCGGCGGGGCGCCGGCAGGACCGCGGCGGTGGCGGCGAGCAGGACGGCGGCGGCGGTGCCGAGGGCGGCGGCGACCGCGACGACGGACCCGCTCATCTCAGACCTCGACCTTGACCACGGCCCGCAACCAGACGGCGCCGATCGCCATCAGCAGGAGGGCGACGGCGACCATCACGAGGCCGGCCGCCTGCTGGAACAGGGGTCTGAGGTACTCCGGCTGGGTGACCCAGATACCGCCCGCGGCAAGAAAGGGCATGGCGCCCAGCACGTACGCCGAGACGCGCCCCTCACCGGACAACGACCGCACGTGCCGTTGCAGGTAGGCCCGCTCGCGCATGGTGTCGGCGGTCGTCTGCATCACCTCGACGAGGCTGCCGCCCACCTCCCGCTGCAGGCGCAACGCCATGACCAGCCAGATCATCTCGGCGCTGTGCATCCGTTCGCCGATGCGCTCCAGCGCGTCCTCGAAGTCGCCGCTGATCCGGGTCTCGGAGAGCGCCCGGCGCAGCTCGGTGGCGACCGGCCCGTCGTCGTCCCGGACCGAGGCCTCGATCGACTGATGCAGCGTGAAGCCGGACCGCAGCGAACTGATCATGAGCTGGAGCGTGCCCGGCAGCTCGTCGGCGAACGCCTGCTCGCGGCGGCGGATCCGGCTCCGCAGCACGACGTTCGCACCGAGGAAACCGACCGGCAGCCCGATGATCGGGCCGGACACCGGGCTCAGCAGCGCGCCCAGCGCGACGGCGAGGCCCAGGCCGCAGCCCGTCCGGACGACCAGCCACTCGGCCGGCCGCAGCGGGCCACCGTGCCGGTCCAGCAGTGGGGCGCTGCGCGCGGTCAGCCGGACGAGCCCGGGATGCCGTTCGGCCCGGCGGCCCAGCGCGGCGACCAGGCGGCGCAGCGGGGGTTCCGGTTCCGTCTCCCGGTGCACCGAGAAGTCCCGCAGCGTGGCGAACCGGCGCTGGATCGGCGTCCGGCCGACGGTGGCCCGCAGGATCACGAAGGCGATCACGAACACCGCGCCGGCGGCCGCGATCACCGCCGTGATCAGGGGACCCACGCCTCACCGCCGCCGAGCGGTGAACATCGTGGACGGGAGGGTCACGCCGTACAGCTCGAGGGTTTCGGTGAAATGGGGGCGGATGCCGGTCGGCAGCTCGGCGCGGGCCGACGTGTCGTACCGGAAAAGGTCCTGCAGCGTGACGACGTCACCCTCCATGCCGGTCACCTCGGTGATGTGGGTGATCTTGCGAGCGCCGTCCTTGAAGCGGCTGACCTGCAGGATCAGGTCGACCGCGGAGCTGATCTGGTCACGGATCGCGCGGATCGGCAGGTCCATGCCGGCCATCAGCACCATCGTCTCCAGCCGGGACAGCGCGTCCCGCGGCGTGTTCGCGTGCAGGGTGGTCAGCGAGCCGTCGTGGCCGGTGTTCATCGCCTGCAGCATGTCGAGCGCGGCGGCGTCACGGACCTCGCCGACGACGATCCGGTCCGGGCGCATCCGCAGCGCGTTGCGGACCAGGTCGCGGGTGGTGATCGTGCCCCGGCCCTCGGAGTTCGGCGGCCGGGACTCCAGGCGCACCACGTGGTCCTGGACCAGTTGCAGCTCGGCGGCGTCCTCGATGGTCACGATGCGCTCGTCGGCCGGGACGAAGCTGGAGAGGACGTTCAGGATCGTGGTCTTGCCGGAGCCGGTGCCGCCGCTGACCAGGATGGTGCGCCGGCCGCGCACGCACGCGTCCAGGAACTCGGCGGCCTGCCGGGTGAGCGTGCCGTACTGCAGCAGGTCACCGACGGTGAGCGGGACCGCGGCGAACTTGCGGATGGTCAGCGTCGAGCCGTCCAGCGCGATCGGCGGGACCACGGCGTTGACCCGGCTCCCGTCCGGCAGCCGGGCGTCGACGGTCGGGCTGGCCTCGTCCACGCGGCGGCCGACCCGCGAGCAGATCCGGTCGATGATCCGGCGCAGGTGCTGCTCGTCGTCGAACTCGGCGGCGACCTTCTCGAGGCGGCCGAACCGCTCGACGTAGACCGAGTACGGCCCGTTCACCATCACCTCGGTCACCGACGGGTCGCGCAGCAGCGACTCGATCGGTCCGTGGCCGAGCACCTCGTCGGTCACCTCGCGGGTGATCCGGGCCCGGTCCGCGCCGGAGAGCGGGGTCTCCTCCCGGGCGAGCAGGTCGTGGAGCGCGTCCCGGACCCGGGCGTCCAGGTCCTCGCTCTGGCCGGTGGTGTAGAGCCTGTCTCTTATACACA
>KL571354.1:12632-19199 GCA_000715855.1 Actinoplanes liguriensis | reverse complement strand
ACCTGGTCCTGCGGCGGGCGGCCGGCGGCCCGGTAGCGGTCGCCGCCGCGTGGCTCGGTGGGCGGTGGTGGGGGCGTGCCGGCGCCGCTCAGGCGGCTGGAGAGGCTCACGGGAACAACCTCCCGAGGAACCCGCGGCGCCGCTGGGGTGTGGTGCCGACGCCGGCGATCCGGTCACCGAGCTCCCGGATCGCCCGGCTGACCGGGTGCAGCGGGTCGGTGACGGCGATCGGCTCGCCGTGGTTGACCGAGACCGTCACGTCCCGGCTGGCCGGCACCTGCACCGCGAACGGCATGCCGGCCGCGACCTCCACCTCGGACGGGCTCAGGCCGACCTGGGCGCCGGCCCGGTTGAAGACCAGCAGCCGCTTGTCCTTGGGGTAGTCGAGCAGGTCGAACATCTCCGCGGTGAGCCGGACCGACTTGAGCGCCGGAAGATCCGGGGTGACGATCGGGATGAACCAGTCGGACATGTCCAGCGCGGCCAGCACCTGGTCGGTGACCACGGACGGGGTGTCCACCACGATGAAGTCGTAGAGCGGGCGGGCCACGTCCAGCAGCTCGACGACGAACTCCCGGCGGACCTGCTCGCCCTCGGCCGGGCTGGCCGGCGCCAGGAGGGCGTCGAGACTTTGCCGGTACGTCGTGACGATCGACCGCAGCCCGGGCTCGTCCAGCCGACCGGCCATCTGCAGGCCCCCGGCGATGTTGCGTTCCGGGGACAGCTTCATCATGATCGCCACGTCGCCGAACTGCAGGTCCAGGTCCATCAGCAGCACCCGGCGTCCGGCACCGGCCAGCGCGACGGCCAGGTTCACCGCCACCACGCTGCGCCCGCAGCCGCCCTTGCCGGCGAAGACCGTGACCACACTGGCGTACGGGGCGTTGTCGCCGGTCCCGCGCATGGTGGTGCTCAGCGCCTTGGACAGGTCGACCGACCGGACCGTCGCGCTGCGGATGCCCTCCTCGTCCTCCTCGGCGACCAGGTCCCGGATGCCGGACTGCAGGCAGCGCAGCACCACGCCGGCCTCGATCGCGTGGCGGATCAGCACCACCCCGATCACCGGGCGCTGCAACCGCTGGTACGCCGTGAACATCAGCGCCTCGTCCAGGTCCACGACCGCGCCGATCACCACGAGCAGCGTCTCCGGGTAGCGGGGGAGATACGACTCCAGCTCGCTCATGCTCTTGAGCATCGTGCCGCCGATCGCCCGGAAGTCGTTGCCCCAGTGCGTGCGGCGCTCGTCGTCGGGCTCGACGTACACATAGAGGCTCATCGCACGACCCAGCTCGTGTCGATCGCCGGGCCGGTGCTCGCGGTGGCGTTCGGGCCGAGCAGCGCCAGGTAGAGCGATCCGCTCTGGGCGGCGTGCACGAGTCGCAGGGCGTCGGTGTCGCCGACGGCCAGGGTCACGACGTACCGCTGGATCTCCTTGACCGCGGCGGTGCTGTCGCCGGCCGAGGCGGACGGACCGGGGGTGGGCGAGGGCGACGGCGTCACGGGGGCCTGACCCGGTTCCGCCTCCCCGATGGTGATCACCCGTGCCTTCGGCAGCAGGAGCTCGGTCATCGGGATGGTCTCGTGGTCCTCCGCCATCAGGACCTTCGCCTGGTACGTGTAATAGACCGCGACCTGGTCGCCGGGCGTGATGTTGCCGGCTACCTGCGGGGCGACGTTGAGCGCCACCGAGACCGCGAGCGACCTACGGGGCACCGGGATCCGCCCGGTGTGCGACGGCGCCGGTGACGCCGGGACGAACAGCGTCCGCATGAGGAGCTGCCGGGGCTGCAGGTCCCCGCCGAGCCGGAGCGGGTCGAGCGCGCTGTCCCAGGTGGTCAGCGCCCCGGCGGGCACGGTGACGGTGGGGACCAGGAGCCGCTCGGTCAGGCCCCGGGCGCGGATCTCGGCGCCGCTGGTCCCGGACGGGATGTGCTGCCCGGCGACCAGGATCCAGGTGCCCTCCCGGCCGCTGAGCGCGCGCCGGTCGGCCGACCGGGCGTAGGACAGGACGGCCGCCCCGCTGATCCCGGCCAGCACCAGCGCGGCCAGCAGGATCAGGATGCGGCGGCGCATGACTTCACCTTCTCAGGCACCGGTCATCCCGTACGGCCGATCACCATCGCGCCGTAATACCGCGAGGTGGCGAACCGCGTCGGTACGTGGTCCGTGACCAGCGCTCTGGTGAAGTAGCCGTAGAGGCAGGACTGCGCCGCGCACAGCGCTCTCTGCGCCCCCGGCACGAGCGAGGGGACCGCGGATCCGGGTGACACCGGGCCGCTGACCGGGCTCTCGTAGCCGGTGAGGACGAGCGGCGCGAAGCCGGCGATCCGGTAGTACGACGGCAGCGTGCCGATCACCGCCACCTGCCTGTCGAAGATCGGCACCAGCACCGGCTGCCCCGAGGTGATCAGGACGTTCAGCCGGTCGAGGCAGGCCGTGGCGGCGGAGGCGTTGCCGGGGCCGATGGTGAATCCGCCGACCCAGCTGTCCGCCGGCCCGTCGGTCGCCGGGATGCCGGTCAGCTCGCAGGAGGCGTCCGGTGCGCTGACCGGCAGCAGGCCCGGCAGCGCCGGCGGGCCGTCCGGCTGCCCGAGCCACGTGTAACCGGCGACGGTCTCGCCGGCGTCGGCCGGGCAGGACGTGGCGAGGATGCCGTCGCTGATCGGGATGTAGCCGGCCGTCGGGTCGGAGAGGCCGAGCAGCGGGTGGACGCCGGTCTGCGGGTTCGGGCCGGTGGGCGGCGGCGGGGCGAAGAACCTCGTGTAGTCGCCGGTCAGCCGCAGGAAGTCGCACCGGGAGACGCCGAGCGCGAGGACGTCGGTGACCGCCGGAGCTCCCCAGGCGACCCGGCCGCAGGCGCCCATCTTCGCCCCGTGGTACGCCGACCCGGCCAGACCGCGCCCGAACAGCGGCGGCACCACCGAGGTGTTGTCGCTGTTGCGGGTGGACGTCCGGACCTCGACGTACCGGTACGGCCCGGAGGCGCTCGGCGGCGCGGGGCACGTGACCGGGGTGTTCCAGGAGCTCGGGCAGCCGGCGTCGGCGGTGGTGACGCCGGCGGCGGAGACGGTGGTGATGCAGAACTGGACGTCCGAGACGAGGTCCTTGGCGTTCCGGTCGGCGTACCGCTGCGCGTTGTCCCGCTGCGCGGCGACGGTGCAGGTGGCGGACGTCAGGTCCCGGCCGGCCGTGCCGGCGCAGGCCTGCGCGACCTTCCACGACGCCGCGTCGGCCCCGCTCTGCAACTGCTCCCGCTCGGCGTAGAGCGCGCCGATGTCGATCACCAGCGCCGCCATCCCGAGCAGGACGCCGGCGCCGGCCAGGACGGCGACCAGCGCGGTGATCACGCCGTGCTCGCCGCGGGGCGGGAACAGGGCGTGGATCAGCCGACGCATGACATCACGCCGGTCGCGCTCATCGTGATCGTGCCCATGGTCTGCCCGCCGACCAGCCTGACCAGCGCCACCATCGGCGTGATCGGCTGGTACCGGCGGGTCAGCACGACCTCGGCGTCGGCGCCGGCGAGCGAGGTGGCCGAACAGGTCGTGACGGTCTGGGTCACCGACGGCGCCCCGGTGGCGCCGACGATGCCGTTGACCTTGGCGTGCACCGCCGCGGCCGTGCCGTTCAGGGCGCCGAGCCGGGCGCCCTCCCGGGCCGCCTCGGTGAGCTGGATGTACTGCTGGAGCAGCCGGCCCATGTCGATGATCCCGAACAGGATCAGCAGCAGCACCGGCATCACGATGGCGGTCTCCAGCGCCGCGGCGCCCCGGTCCCGGTTATCGTGCGGAGCTCTCCGCTCCCTGGGCGAGAACCGTACGCAACATCCCGGCCAGCCGGTCCGCCGTATACGGCTTCGCCACGAATGGCGACCCGGCACGGATCAGCCCTTTCTTGATGGCGATCTCCTCCGGGACCCCGGAGACGTAGACGATCTTCATGCCCGGCCGGACCTCGGAGGCCGAGCGGGCCAGCTCCCCGCCGGAGACTCCCGGCAGGCCCAGGTCGGTGAGCAGCACGTCGATCGCTCCGCTGTGCACCCGGCACGTCATGATGGCGCTGACCGGGTCTTTCGCCACGAGGACGACGAACCCGCGCATCTCCAGCATCTGTGCGGCGAGCTCACGCAGGTCCTCGTCGTCCTCCACCAGGAGAACGACCGGCCCCTGCCGCTCGGTTGCTTTCCACATCATTCCTCTCCCGGTGCACGAGGAATCCGGCGACGACTCTTCCCGTCGCTGCCTCTGCTCACGCTATCCACCGGCCTGCCTGGCCCGGTGGCATTCGCGGAAATGTCGATGCCCTCAAATCAGCATTTGTCCGGCGGCACTGTCCGTGTTAACGCTCACTACGTTGCGCTGACGTCACGTTTCGTCCCGGTAACAGTTCGGGGTCTTGACAGATCACGAGCGTCGATGGGTGAATGTGTTCAATCCTGATCGGACGAGTGCAGGATAAACAACGTTTGCGTGTGAAGCCGTTTGGCTTTGAGGGGGCTCCATGTTCAATTACGTCAGTTTCGTGCGCCCTAAAACCTTTGCCGCCACCTTCGCGGCAGCCGCCCTGCTGCTCGGCTCGGGCGCCTGCGCGAAGAGCGAGGACTCCGGGGACACCGTGGCGGCGGGTCCCGCCCCGTCGGCGGCGCAGGTGGTCCAGTCCGCCTCGGCCGGCTCCGCGACCTGTGCCTTGGATCAGTACGGCGCGTCCAAGCTCGACCTGAAGACCGCCTCCGTCGGCTTCTCCCAGTCGGAGAAGGAGGCGAACCCGTTCCGGATCGCCGAGACGAAGTCCATCAAGGACGAGGCCGCGAAGCTGGGCATCACCAACCTCAAGACCTCGAACGCGAACTCACAATTCAACAAGCAGATCGCCGACGTCGAGCAGATGATCGATGCGGGCGTGCAGCTGCTGGTGATCGCGCCGCTCAACTCGGACGGCTGGGACTCGGTGTTCGCCAAGGCGACGGCGAAGCACATCCCGATCATCACGATCGACCGGAAGATCAACGCGACCGCCTGCAAGGACTACCTGACCTTCATCGGCTCCGACTTCGCCGAGCAGGGCAAGCGGGCCGCCGACGCGCTGGCCAAGTCGCTGGGCAACAAGGGCGAGGTGGCGATCCTGCTGGGCGCTCCCGGCAACAACGTCACCACGCTGCGGACCAGCGGCTTCAAGGACGAGATCGCCAAGGTCGCGCCGGACATCAAGATCACGTTCGAGCAGACCGGCAACTTCTCCCGGGAGGACGGGCAGAAGGTCGCCGAGCAGCTGCTGCAGTCCAAGCCGAACATCAACGGCATCTACGGCGAGAACGACGAGATGGCGCTCGGCGCGATCACCGCGCTCAAGGGCGCCGGCAAGAAGGCCGGCGACGTCAAGATCGTCTCGATCGACGGCACCAAGGGCGCGGTGCAGGGCATCGTGGACGGCTGGGTCTCCGCGGTGATCGAGTCCAACCCGCGCTTCGGGCCGCTGGCCTTCGACACCGCGACGAAGTTCTTCGGCGGCGAGCCGGTCGGCCAGGACATCGTCATCCAGGACCGTGCCTACGACGAGTCGAACGCCAAGACCGACATCGGCAGCGCGTACTAGAGAGCGCTCCCAATCGGGTGTCCGGGGATGAACCGGGCACCCGCCGGCACGGAGGAGGGCGGCTCATGCTGCTGGAAGTCTCCGGCGTCTCCAAGACCTTCCCCGGCGTACGCGCCCTGGACGGGGTGTCCTTCACCCTGAACCCGGGCGAGGTGCACGCGCTGGTGGGGGAGAACGGCGCCGGCAAGTCGACGTTGATCAAAGTGCTCACCGGGGTCTACCAGCCGGACAGTGGCGAGCTGCGCTACCGCGGCGAGCCGGCCCGGTTCGCCACCCCGCTGGACGCCCAGCGGGCCGGTATCTCGACCATCTATCAGGAGGTCAACCTCGTCCCGCTGATGAGCGTGGCGCACAACCTGTTCCTCGGCCGGGAGCCGCGCAACCGGTTCGGGCTGCTGGACGAGGCCCGGATGGTCGCCGAGGCCACCGAGATCCTGGCCGGTTACGGCGTACGCACCGATGTCCGCCGCCGCCTCGGCACCCTGGCCCTGGGCGCGCAGCAGATGGTCGCGCTCGCCCGGGCCGTCATGGTCGACGCCCGGGTCGTGGTGATGGACGAGCCCACCTCGTCGCTGGAGCCGCGCGAGGTGGAGACCCTGTTCGGGGTGATCCGCGAGCTGCACACCGCGGGCATCGGCATCGTCTACGTCTCGCACCGGCTGGACGAGCTCTACCGGGTGTGCGACGCGGTCACGATCCTGCGCGACGGCAAGCTCGTGCACACCGGCCGGATGGCCGATCTCGACCGGCGCACGCTGGTCTCGCTGATGCTCGGCCGCGAGTTCGGGGCGGACTTCACCAGCTTCTCCGAGTCACCGCAGAGCACCCCGGAGGGCGAGCCGGTCCTGCGGGTGTCCGGCCTGACCAGCCGCCCCCGGCTCGACGACATCAGCTTCGACGTGCGCCCCGGCGAGGTGGTCGGCCTGGGCGGCCTGCTCGGCGCCGGCCGCAGCGAGACCTGTCTCTTATACACAT
>KL571354.1:12126-12436 GCA_000715855.1 Actinoplanes liguriensis | reverse complement strand
TGTGTATAAGAGACAGACTCCGGCGTGATCGAGGTCGGCGGCGTCCGGCTCGGCAGGCCCAGCACGGTACGGGCGGTCCGCGCGGGCGTGGCCACCCAGCCGGAGGACCGCAAGGCCGAGGGGATCGTCCCCGGCCTGTCGATCCGGGACAACATCGCGCTCGCGATCCTGCCGCGGATGGCCCGTTTCGGACTGGTCAGCGACAAGCGGATCGACAGCATCGTCGCCACGTACATGAGCCGGCTGCGGATCAAGGCGTCCGGTCCGGACCAGGCGGTCGGCGATCTCTCCTGTCTCTTATACACATCTC
>KL571354.1:11079-11896 GCA_000715855.1 Actinoplanes liguriensis | reverse complement strand
GATGTGTATAAGAGACAAGGCCGAGGTGCAGGCGCTGATCGACGAGCTGGCGAAGGAGGGGCTCGGTGTCGTGCTGGTCTCCTCGGACGCCGAGGAACTGGTCGAGGGCGCGGACCGGGTGGTGGTGCTGCGCGACGGCGCGGTCGTCGGCACCCTCACCGGCGACCGGGTGACCACCGAGGCCCTGATGGCCACGATCGCGGAGGCCGCGGATGAGCACTGAGACCCTGACCCGCCCGCGGATGACGTTCAACCCGGCGTGGGCGGCACGCTACGGCGTCTACGCGGCGATCGTTCTGCTGATCGTCGTCAACATCGCCTTCACGCCGTACTTCCTGACCCTGAGCAATCTGCGGATCCAGCTGATCCAGGCGGCGCCGGTGGTGATCGTCGCGCTCGGCATGGCCCTGGTCATCGGCACCGAGGGGATCGACCTCTCGGTGGGTTCGGTCATGGCGCTCGCCGCGGCCTTCATACCCCTCTATCTGGGGTACGGCGTGACAGCCGCGATCCTCGTCTCGCTCCTCGCGGGTGTGGCGGTCGGGCTGATCAACGGTGTCCTGGTCGCGAAGGCCGGCCTGCAGCCGATCGTGGCGACGCTGGCCCTGTTCGTCGGCGGTCGCGGGCTGGCCGTGGTGATCTCCGGTGGACAGCTCAAGGACGTGCGCAACGCCGACCTGCTCTACCTGGGCTCCGGTGACCTGCTCGGCGTGCCGGTCCTGGTCTGGATCGCGGCGCTGCTGGTGCTCGTGGTGGCGTTCGTGGTCCGGCGTACCGTCTTCGGCCGGCGCCTGCTGGCCGTCGGCGGCAACCGGCC
>KL571354.1:3880-10856 GCA_000715855.1 Actinoplanes liguriensis | reverse complement strand
GCCGGCCTCCCGGTCAAGCGGGTGCTGATCGGCGTCTACGTCTTCTGCGCGGTGCTCGCCTCGATCGCCGGCCTGCTCTCGGTCGCGCGCATCCAGTCCAGCGACGCGTCCGCGGTCGGCCTGCTGATCGAGCTCTCCGCGATCACCGCGGTGGTCGTCGGCGGCACCCCGCTCACCGGCGGCCGGGTCCGGGTGCTCGGCACCGTGGCCGGGGCCCTGCTCATGCAACTGGTGGTCGCCACCATGATCAAACACGATCTCCCGCCGTCCACCACCGAGATGGTGCAGGCCGTGATCATCCTGGTCGCGGTCTACGTGGCCCGGGAGAGGAGGACCCGGTGACCATGTCGATCCCCGTGCCCGCTTTCCGGAACGGCGGCTTCGTGCAGCGCCAGGGCGCGCTCGCGGTGCTGGTCACCGTGGTGGCGATCAGCCTGGCCGCGTTCCCCGGCTTCCGCAGCGCGGACAACGCCGGCACGATCCTGGTCGCCGCGGCGCCACCGATGCTGATCGCGCTCGGCATGACCTTCGTGATCATCACGGGCGGGATCGACCTCTCGGTCGGCTCGCTCTACGTGCTCGGCGGGGTGGTCGCCGCCTGGGCGTCGCAGTGGGGAGTCGTCGCGGCGCTGGCCGCGCCGTTGCTCCTGTGCGGGGCCATCGGCGTACTGAACGGGATCCTGATCTCGAGAACCGGGATGGCGCCCTTCATCGTCACCCTCGCCGCGCTGCTCGGCGCCCGTGGCCTCATGCGCAGCATCAGCGATGAGGGCTCGACGACGTACCTGGTCAGGAGCGACGTCTTCCACGAGCTGGGCACGGGATCCCTGCTCGGCGTCGGTCTGCCGGTCTGGCTGGCCGCGGTTCTGGTCGGCGCCGGGATCCTGGTGCTGAACCGGACCCGGTTCGGGCACGCCGTGCACGCCATCGGCGGGAGCGAGGACGCCGCCGCGCTGATGGGGCTGCCCGTACGGCGAATAAAGGTCTGGGTCTATCTCCTCTCCGGGCTGCTCGCGGGACTCGCCGGTGCGATCAACGCGGCCAAGCTCGGCTCCGGGGTCACCGTGCTCGGCAGTGGCATGGAGCTCGACGCCATCGCCGCCGTCGTGATCGGTGGCACGCTGCTCACCGGCGGCTCCGGGTCGATCGCCGGCACGGTCGCGGGGGTGCTGCTGCTCGGCGTGATCCAGAACCTGATCAACCAGGTCGGCAACGTCAACAGCAACTGGCAGCAGGTGATCAGCGGTGGGTTCCTCGCCGCTGTGGTCGTGGCGCAGACAACTCTCGTACGCGCAAGAAGATCTTGACGTGGAGGCCCGCCCGGGGACCCTGCCGCGGGCGGGCAGGCGTAGGTTGCCCGCATGACGGAGCATCGGGTCTCCCCGGCCGGGCGGGCGCTCGCGTGGCTGATGCTGGTCTCCGGGTTCGCCGCGGTCGTCGGGTCGTTCCTGCCGTGGGCCTGGGTCGACTTCCCGGAGCAGGGCAGCAGCCAGGTGTCCGGGAGCCTCGTGTCCGACCTGTTCACCGCGTTCTTCGGGGTCGTGCTCGCCGGGTACGCGGTGCCCGCCGTGCGCGGCGAGCGCCTGCCCGGCCTCGAGACGTTCTTCTCGGTCGGCGCCGGGCTGGTGCTGTTCACGCTCGGGGCCTGGGACAGCCGGCACCTGACCTCGATGACCGCCGCCCTGGTCGCGGCCGACACCGGCACGACCATCGGGCCCGGTCTCTGGCTGTGCATGATCGGCGGCCTGCTGGGCGCGCTCGCGGCGGCGGCCCTCGCCGTCCGGGGACGCCGGCCGGTCGTCAGCTCCCGGGTGTGACCACCCAGTCCGGGTGGTTCGGCATCGGAGGGGTCGTGACGCCGAGGAGCCAGGAGGTCAGGAACGGCCGCAGATCCTGGCGGGCGACCCGCGAGGCGAGCGTGATGAAGTCACCGGTCGAGGCGGAGCGGCCGCGGTACGTCGTCAGCCAGGCGCGTTCGACCCGCTGGAACGTCGCCGCGCCGATCTTCTGCCGGAGCGCGTAGAGGACCAGCGCGCCGCCGGCGTAGACGTTCGGGTTGAAGACGTCCCACGTGGTCGCCGCGTCGAGCGGGGCGGCGACCGGACCGTACCTGGCGCGGAAGATGTCGCCGGCGGCGTAGACGGCCTTGAAGAACGCCTCGCGGTCGGCCAGGCCGGTGTACTGCGGGAACCCGCCGGTCTCCTCCGACCAGAGCATCTCGTACCAGGTGGCGTGGCCCTCGTTGAGCCAGACGTCGCTCCACGAGAACGGCGAGACGCTGTCGCCGAACCACTGGTGGGCCAGCTCGTGGGTCATCGACGGGCCGCGGGTGGTCTCGGGGCCGGTGAACAGGGCGGCGCCGTACAGCGAAAGGGTCTGGGTCTCCAGGGCGTAGCCCAGGTCGTCGTCGATCACCAGGGAGCCGTAGTCCTCGAACGGATAGGGCCCGGCCTGCTTCTCCATCCAGGCGAGCTGCTCGCGTTCCCCGGCGATCGCGGGCAGCAGCGTGCCGGCGAGGCGTCGCGGCACCACGTCGCGGATCGGGGTGCCGCCGGCCGCCGGGCGGCGCTCGACCACGAAGTCGCCGACGGCCGTCTGCACCAGCTCGGTGGCCATCGGGGCGGACTCGCGGTAGACCGAGCTGACGTGGCCGTCGTGCTCGGTCGTGCTCACCAGCGTGCCGTTGGCCGTCCCGGTCCAGCCGGCCGGCACGGTGAGCGTGATCGTGAAGGTCGCCTTGTCCCGTGGATGGTCGTTGCCGGGGAACAGCAGGTGCGCCGAGCCGGGCTGGGCAGCGAGCACCGTCCCGTCCGGCGTCGCCACGAGAGCGGCCGGGGCGGCGGTGAAGTTCGCGACCGTGACCCGGAACAGCCGCCCCCGGGGAAGGGGGCGCCGCGGGATGACGGTCAGCTCGTCGCCGTCCCGGGCGGCCCGCGCGGGCTGCCCGTCGACCGAGACGCGCCCGATCGAGGCGCCGCCGAAGTCGAGGTCGAAGCGGGACAGGCTCTGCCCGGCGACGGCGGTGATCGTCACATCGCCGGATACGACCTGCTTCGGGTCCTTCTCCGGGTAGCGCAGGCGGAGGTCGTAGTCGAGCACGTCGTAGCCGCCGTTGCCGAGCAGCGGGTAGAGGCGGTCGCCGAGGCCGGCGGACCCGGGTGACGGCGAGGGCCCGGCCTGCGCCGGTGCGGCGGCTGCGGCCAGGGCGAGGACGACGGTGGCGCCGACGGTGAGGACGCGGGTGCCCGCGGACGTTCGCATGGCTTCCGACGCTAGGCGACACCACCGGAAGCCATCGACCCATGGGCATGTATGAAATCCCACAATCTCCGATGTGGACGGACGGATGGTGCGCAGTATGCAACTTGCAGATTTCGGGACATTCCCTAGCCCGGCGGTTGCCGTGTGCACCCGTTCGACCACTGTCCGGAACCGCGTGGTGAGCAGGGTGAACGTTCATGCGGCCCGGGCCGCCGGAGGTCCCGTGACCGTTCGCATTGCCGTGCGCCGGTGAATCACTCCGCTTTACGACTTCGCGACAAGTGGTTAATGTCGGCGAAGCGATATATCGTCCAGTTATTCGGGGGACTGCGGTGCATGAGCAAAAAATCACTCCGGCGATTGCCAGCGGATCACCGCAAATTGAATTGCTGCCCGTCAATTCCCTGCGAGTGATGGATTCGCCGCGACTGAACGGTGAGGACCCGCGGCACACCGAGGTGCTCGCCGGCTTCGGGGCGGAGCTCCCGCCGATCGTCGTGCACCGGGCGACCATGCGGGTCATCGACGGCGCGCACCGGCTGAGCGCGGCCCGGCTGCGCGGCGACGACCGGATCAGGGCGGTGCTGTTCGACGGCACCGAGCAGGAGGCCTACGTGCTGAGCGTCAAGGCCAACGTGACGCACGGGCTGCCGCTGTCCGCCGCCGAGCGCACCCGTGCGGCGGAGCGCATCATCACGATGCATCCTGACTGGTCGGACCGGATGATCGCGGCGTCCAGCGGGCTGTCTCTTATACACAGAGACAGGGACAGCCGCGTCCGGCCGGCCGGCAGCACCGCGGGCCGGCTGAAAGCGGTCGACTACCTCCAGGACCGGCCGGACGCCTCACTGCGGGAGATCGCCCGGCACGCCGGCGTCTCTCCGTCGACCGCCCGTGACGTCCGGGACCGGCTGCACCGCGGCGAGGACCCGATCCCCGCCACGCAACGCGCGGCGGCACGCCCCGGAAACGATTCCCCGCCGCTGCGGTCGCTGGTCCAGGGCTTGGCGAGCGACCCGTCGTTGCGATTCAGCGAGTCCGGGCGCGATCTGCTGCGCTGGTTGATTGCCCACGCCGTTCAGGACGGCGAATGGAAAGGGCTGGTCGACACTATTCCGGCGCATTCCGCGCAGGCGCTGGCGAAAATCGCGCGCCATTGTTCGCGGGAATGGCGTGAGTTCGCGGACATCCTGGAGAAGGACGCCGCGTAGGCCACCGGCATTTCTTCCGGCACCCGGTCCGCCCTCCGTCACGCACAGGTCAGAGTACTGATGGCGGCTGTCAACCCGCCGATCTGCGGGTAGGTGCCGACGTCCTTCCGCCGACCGTCTGCCGAACGCATCCGGTCGGTGCCCGATGTGCGGGTAGGCATTCACCGATCAGGGTTGCTCCAATGTCTCTCGTCGATACCGCGGCTGATACCTCCGCGGTACTCGGCAGAACACTCCGTGGCTATGGCGCCGTGGTCCCGGAGCCTTTCCTGAAGTACTTCGGACGTACCTGTCCGGAGTCCCCCACAGAAGGAGACATCATGTCGGCCATCACCGTGGAAACCACCTGGAAGAACACCGACCTCCGGGAGGACCTCACCGCTCACCCGGCCGGCCTCGGCTTCGGCGAGCTGAGCTTCGAGGACCTGCGTGAGGACCGCACCATCTACGCGGCCAGCAGCGGCTGGGTCTGCACCCTGACCATCGAGTGCGGCACGCTCGTCTGCGCCTGCTGACCAACGGTCATCGCACTGCCGGGACCGGGGCTGACCCCGGTCCCGGCACCCTCTCCCCGGCAGGAGCCTGCATGTCATCCTTTGCGATCGCCGCTTCGCCGGCCAGCGCGTACCTGCACGAGCGCTCCGCCGGCCCCGGCGGCGACCCCGTGGCGGAGCACGAGCGGGTCGAGTCGTGGCGCGAGTCCGCGTTCCTGGACGACCCGGTCCTGGACATCCGCCTGCGCGAGCTCGGACTCAGCCGGGCCGAGTTCGGCCGGCTGCTGACCGACGGCGCGTACGACGCCGGGAGCACGGCCCTCGACTGGGCCGGCGAGCTGGCCGCCGTGCTGGCGACCGGGACCGGCGCGGTCACCGGACTCGCCCGGTCGACCAAGCTGTGGGCGCAGGGCTTCGACCGGCTGGCGTTCGCCGGGCTGATCGAGAGGTTCCTCGCGTACTACGAGCCGCGGGTGCCGCGCACCGCCGGGACCGTCCGGGTGTCCCTGCTGGAGAGCCTCGCGAACCGCCTGCTCACGGTCGCGACCCGGACCCTGCTGCTGGAACTGAACGTGGCCCGGGTGCACGGCCGCCTGACCGGCGCCACCCCCGGGGAACGCTACGACCACTACGACCGGGTCCTGCTGACCGACCCGGACTACCTGCGCTCGCTCTTCGGCGAGTACCCGGTGCTCGGCCGGGCCATGGTCGAGTGCGGCCGCCGCTGGGCGTCGGCGATGGCCGAGCTGTTCCAGCGCCTGGACGCCGACCGTCCCGCCCTGCACGCCGCCGGGCTGCTGCCGGCCGGCGCGGGCGAGGTCACCGCGCTCCGGCCCGACCTCGGAGACCCGCACAACAGCGGCCGCGCGGTCGCGATCCTGACCTTCCGGTCCGGTGCCCAGCTGGTGTACAAGCCCCGGCCGGTCGGGCCGGAGCGCGCGTACGCCGAGACCGCCGCGGCCCTGAACCGGCACGGCCTGAGCCTGCCGCCCGCGGCGCCTACGGCTGGTGCGAGCTGGTCCGGCACGAGCCGTGCGCCGACCGCGCCGACCTGGACCGCTTCTACCGGCGTACCGGCGCGGTCCTGGCCACCACTCTGCTGCTCGGCGCCGTCGACGTGCACATGGAGAACGTCATCGCGGCCGGCTCGTCCTGCATGCCCATCGACCTGGAGACGCTGCTGCAGCCCGGGGTCCCGTCCGGTGACGCGACGGACGCCTACACCCGGGCGCTCGACCTGCTCAACCAGAGCGTGCTGGCGATCGGGATCCTGCCCGCCCGGGCGTTCGGCGGCCGGGAGCGCAAGAGCGTCGACGTCAGCGCGATCGGCGGCGGCGAGGCACAGACCGCGCCCCGGCCGGTGCCGATGGTCGTGGAGCCGTTCACCGACGTGGCCCGGATCGAGGCGGTGGAAGCGACCATGCTGGGCGCGCAGAACCGGCCGGTGCTGGTCGGCGCCGAGGTGCGGCCCGAGGAGCACACCGAGGCGGTGGTGGCCGGCTTCACCGAGGCGTACGACCTGATCGTCCGGCACCGCGAGGACTTCGCCGACCTGCTGGCCGGCTTCGGTGACGTCGAGGTGCGCTACCTGCCCCGCCCGACCCGCCGGTACAGCATGTTCCTGACCGAGAGCTACCACCCGGACTACCTGCGCGACGCGCGTGACCGCGACCGGCTGCTCGACAAGCTGTGGACCGCCGCGGGCGCCCGTCCCGACCTGATCCCCATCATCGAGTCGGAGAAGCGCCAGCTGCTGGCCGGCGACATCCCGTGCTTCCGCGCGCTGGCCGGCGACCGGGCGATCCGCACCGCGTCCGCCCCGGTGGCGCCGGACTTCTTCGACGCCCCCGGCATCGAGGTGCTGGCCGGCCGCCTGCGGCAGTTCGGGCCGGTGCACCGGGCTGCCCAGCTGCGGATCATCCGCGAGTCGATGGGAACCATGCCCGCGCCCGGCCCGATCGCCGGGACACCCGCGCCATCCTCCGAGCCTGTCTCTTATACACATCTCTG
>KL571354.1:3004-3712 GCA_000715855.1 Actinoplanes liguriensis | reverse complement strand
GGGGACCGGCTCGTGCGGGAGCTCGCGGACGAGGCGATCCTCGGGGCCGACGACGCCGGCTGGATCGGAGTCAGCATCGAGGGCCTCGACCAGGAGACGTTCAGCTACAAGCCGATGGCGACCGGGCTGTACGACGGCATCGCGGGAATGGCGCTGACGTACGCGTACGCCGCCCGCACGCTCGGCGACGAGCGCTACCTCGACCTGACCCGCCGTACCGTCAAGCTGGTCTCCGGCTATCTGCGGTACCTCGCCGAGCACCGGATCGTGGAGACGGTCGGGGCGTACAGCGGGATGGCCGGCCTGCTCTACACGCTGGATCACGTCGCCCATGCCACCGGCGACGCGTCGCTGCTGGGCGAGATCGAGGCCGCGCTGCCCTGGCTGCGGGAGTGCGCTACCCGCGAGGAGTGCCCGGACCTGATCGCCGGCCTGGCCGGTTGCGCCGTCGTCGCGCTGTCGCTGTACCGGCGGCACGGCATCGCCGGTTACCGCGAGGTCGCGGAGATCTGCGGCCGGCGACTGGCCGGCACCGCGGTCGACGTCGAGGGCGCCGCGGGCTGGGCCGCGACCCGGACCGGCGTGATCCTCGGCGGTTTCTCGCACGGCTCGGCCGGGATCGCCTGGGCCCTGCACGAGCTCGCCGCCGAGTTCGGTGACCGGGACCTGCGCGAGCTGGCCGACCGGGCGGTCGAGTTCGACCGGCGG
>KL571354.1:2200-2772 GCA_000715855.1 Actinoplanes liguriensis | reverse complement strand
CTTCGGCCACAATCACAGCCTCTGCCACGGCGACTTCGGCGCGCTGGCCC
The DNA here is from genome assembly GCA_000715855.1 of Actinoplanes liguriensis. Taxonomy (GTDB): domain Bacteria; phylum Actinomycetota; class Actinomycetes; order Mycobacteriales; family Micromonosporaceae; genus Actinoplanes; species Actinoplanes liguriensis. The sequence continues at coordinate 2,722 of KL571354.1, read as the reverse complement.
TGCTCGGCCTGGCCGACCGCGCGTGGCCCGGGTCGGGCGGCCACGACGAGCGTGCCGGCGCGGTCGTGCGGGACATCGGCGAGACCGGTCTGCGCTGCGGGCTGGGCAACGGCATCCGGATGCCGGGTCTGATGCTCGGCGCCGCGGGCGCCGGACTGAGCCTGCTCCGGCTGGCCGCGCCCGCCGACGTGCCCGCGGTCACCTGGCTGGACCGCCGCGGGGCACGCATGTCTGAGACGGCCGGGCTGCTGCGGCGGAGCCTGCTCGATCACCGGGGCAAGCTCGCCGCCGTGGCCGGTCTCGCCGTCGCCGGGGTCGGCTGCCAGCTGGGCCAGCCGTTCCTCATCCGGCGCGTGCTCACGGCGGTGCAGTCCGCACAGCCGTACCGCCAATTGGCTCTCGCCGTTCTGGCGGTCATGGTCGTCGGCGCGGCGCTGGGCGCCGTCCAGCAGTTCCTGCTGCAGCGCACCGGGGAGGCGATGGTCTTCACGGTGCGCCGCACGCTCGTCGCGCACCTGCTGC
>KL571354.1:0-1937 GCA_000715855.1 Actinoplanes liguriensis | reverse complement strand
GGCGCCTGCCGGTCGCGGCCTACGACGAGCGGCAGTCCGGCGATCTGGTGTCCCGGGTCGGCGCCGACACCGCCCAGGTGCGCTCGGTGATCACGTCCGGGGTGGTCGACCTGGCCGGGGGCGTCCTGCTCGTCGGCGGCTCGATCGCCGGCATGATCATCATTGATCCGGTCCTGCTCGGCGTCAGCCTGGCGCCGGTGCTGTGCGGCGCCGCCGGGGTCCGGCTGGTCGGCCGTCGGCTGCGCCCGCTCAGCTCGGCGGTCCAGGAGTCGATCGGCGCGCTCACCGCCTCGACCACCCGGGCCCTCGGCGCGATCCGCACGATCCGGGTCGCCGGCGCCACCGAGCGCGAGACCGCCCTGATCGTCGCCGAGGCCGACCGCGCCCGGGCGGCGGGCGTCCGGCTCGCCCTGGTCGCGGCCCAGGCCGGCCCGATCGTCCGGCTCGCCCTGCAGGGCGCGTTCGTCGCGGTGATCGGCTTCGGCGGCTACCGGGTCGCGAACGGCGCGGTGTCGGTCGGCGACCTGGTCGCGTTCACGCTGCTGCTGTTCACGCTGGCGCTGCCCCTGGCCCAGCTCGCCGAGGCGGCCACCCGGATCCAGACCGGGCTGGGCGCGCTGACCCGGATCGAGGAGATCCTGGCCCTGCCGGACGAGGACAGCGCGCTCGGCGTCCGTGCGAGGACGCCCGCCACGGTCCGGCACGATCCGGTGCTGCTGGAGTTCGATCACGTGTCGTTCCGCTATCCCACCGGCGGGGAGATCCTGCGCGACGTCAGCTTCCGGGTGCCGGCCGGCAGCACCACCGCGCTCGTCGGGCCGTCCGGGGCCGGCAAGTCGACGATCCTGGCACTGATCGCCCGGCTCTACGAGGTCCACGGTGGCCGGATCCTGCTGCACGGCCGCGACATCCGCGACTACCCGCTCGCCGAGCTGCGGGCCGCCCTCGGCTACGTCGAGCAGGAGGCCCCGGTGCTGGCCGGCACCGTCCGGGACAACCTGACACTGGCCGCGCCGGACGTCGCGGAACACGCGATCCGCCACGTCACCGCATCGGTCAACCTCGACGACCTGCTCGCCCGTGACCCGGCCGGCCTGGACGCGCCGGTCGGGGACGGCGGCGTGCTGTTCTCCGGCGGTGAACGGCAACGGCTCGCCGTCGCCCGGACCCTGCTCGCCCCGGGCGAACTGCTGCTCTTCGACGAGCCGACCGCCCACCTGGACGCCCGCAACGAGCAGGCGCTGCAGCACGGCCTGACCGCGCACGCCGCCGGCCGGACGCTGGTGGTGGTCGCGCACCGCCTGGCGACCGTCGCGCACGCCGACCAGATCCTGGTGATCGACGACGGTCGTTCGGTCGCCGCCGGGCGGCACGAGGAGCTGCTCGTCCGCGACCCGACCTACCGCGAGTTCGCCACCCGTCAACTGCTGACCTGAATCCCGAGGTGTACGCCATGCTCAGTGTCCTGGACCAGGTGCCCGTGTTCCGTGGCGACGACCCCGCCGAGGCGGTCCGCGAGGCCGTCGGGCTCGCCCGGGCCGCCGAGTCGCTCGGCTATCACCGGTTCTGGATCGCCGAGCATCACGGCAGCGCCGCCAACGCGTGCGCGGCGCCGGAGATCGTGGCGGCGGCCGTCGCCGGAGCCACCGAACGGATCCGGGTGGGCACCGGGGGAGTGCTGCTGCCGTACTACAGCCCGCTCAAGGTGGCGGAGGCCTTCCGGGTGCTGGCGGCGCTGTATCCGGGGCGGATCGACCTCGGGTTCGGGCGGGGCAGGGGCGGGCCGGCGGTGATGGCCGAGCTGCTCAACCCGTACGCGATCGCGACCGAGGAGGCGTACGCCGAGCAGGTCGGCCGGCTTCTCGCGTTCCTGGGCGACGCGCGGACCGTCAGCCGGGTGTCGGTCACGCCGGCGGTGCAGGACCTGTCTCTTATAC
>KL571353.1:1433-8416 GCA_000715855.1 Actinoplanes liguriensis | reverse complement strand
GCGTCAGCGGGTTCATCTCGGTGAAGTCCCGCGGGACCAGCTCGAAGCCCTGCCAGTGCATCGGCATCGGGCTCTGGTCCTCGTCGCGCGGCACGTGGTGGAAACCGACCCGGACCCAGGCCACCGGGTCGGTCAGCTTCTCCTTGTTCTTGACGAAGTCCACGACGGTCTGGATGTTCAGCGGGCACTCCGGGTCGGAGGCATTGTCGCTGGCCCACTTCTCGCACGCGTTCTTCTGGCTGAAGGTGATGTCCGGCTTGGTCTCCGGGTGCCCCTCGTACCGGTCGCCGCCGGTGGTCACGATCTCGTACGACCGGGCGTGCCCGTCCACGTTCTTGCTGGTCGGGCTGACCAGTCGCCACCACCGCTGGTTCACCTTCGTGAAGGTGCCCTCCTTGGCGATCGCCGTGTGCGTGGTCTTCAGCTTGGCGGCCATGGTGCCGCGCCCGTCCGTCGTGGTGTCGTACTGCTCGACCTTCTCGCCGCCCTTGCCGGCGATGTTGAAGTCGACCCGCCAGAACGCGTTGTGGTAGTGCATCGTCGAATAGTCCTTGGCGCCCTTGCCGATCGGCCAGCCGTTGCTCGCCACGGAGTACTCGCTGGGCGCCAGGTCGCCGGTCGCACCGAGCCGGGCCGAGATCTGCCCGTCGTCGTGCAGGCGGTACTCGGTGACGTACTCGTACCAGCCGAGTTGGCTGATCGTCCGCAGCACCAGGTCGTGGCCCTGCGTCGAGTAGATCGTGTCCTTCGGCTGGTCGGTGCCCTCGTCCCACTCCTGCTCGCGCAGGTGGTAGGCCAGCCCCCGCGGCTCGGCGCTGACGCAGAGCACCTTGCGCTGCTCGGGCTCACCGCTGCCGTCCGAGCCGAGCCGGATCGAGCCGCCCTTGCAGTCGTCGCCGGTGAGGGTCTCCAGGCCGTACCCGCCCATGCCGATCGCGGTCAGGTCGTTGTACTCGGTGTCGCCGTTGTCGTACGGCACGTTGAGCTGGGCGAGCCGGATCGAGTCGAGGACCTGCACCGGCGCGGGGTAGCGCTTGGTGGCGACGAAGACGTGGTCCAGGACCAGCCCGGCCTTGTCGTTGATGCGCCAGCACAACTGCCAGGTCGTGCCGTTCGGCAGGGTCTCCTTGACCATGGCCGAGGAGCCGCACGGGGTCGCCGCGGCCGGGGCGGCCTGGGCGGCGACGGGCGCGGTCACCGCCAGCACGGCCGAGGTCAGGAGCGCGGTGGCGCCGGCGATCAGTCGGTACGTCATGCTGCTCGGAACCCCGCTCACTTGAGCCGGGCGATCGTGCGCCCGGACAGGTCGACGACGACGTCGGTCACGTTGATGAAGTGGCCGTCCGCGGTCTTCACGATCAGTTGCACGCAGCGGCTCTTCCCGCACTGGCTCGCGCCGCGGTCGGCCGGCTTGGCGGTGTAGATGTGCGCGATGGCCTCGATGCCCTCGGTGCCGGTCAGCGTCTTGCCGGTGGCCTTGCGGTAGGCCTCCTTCAGATCGGCGCTCGCGGGATCCGCGACCAGCAGCTCCAGCGCGGTCCGCGCCTCCTGCTGCGACGCCGGCGGCTGCATCCCGGTGGCCGAGTAGGACTTGGCGAGCTTGCCGGTCTTCAGGTCGACGACCTGCTTGAACAGCTTCCCGGTCTGGTAGTCGTAGTAGTAGAGCTCGGCCTGCCGGGAGCCGTCCGCGTCCAGCTCCGCCGCCAGGTACTCCGGCCCGGCCTTGCCGGTCACGTCCCGGGCGCTCGCCGCGAGCTGCGGGGTGAGCGCCACGGCCCGCGCCCGGTCGACCTCGCCGTTGGTCAGCGGGTCACTGCCGGTGCCGGTGGCGGCCTCCGGGACCGGGCTCGGGTCGGAGACCCTGGCCTGCTCGGCGGCCCGAGCCCCCAGCCCCATTTCTGATGTCGAGCCACTGTCGGCATTCCTCCCCGTCGATTGCGATGCGCCAGGACCCTCGCAAATGGACGGTAAAATTCACGTGAGGTGACATTCACATTCGAAACCGATTTGCGGGTACGGCATTGGCGCGCATTCTGTTGACAATTGCGCCGACACCGATGCCGCCCGGACGGCCGCACCCGATGTTCAGGCCGTCCCGGTGAGCGACGACATCGCGCCCCTCCTGTCCCCGCATCACCGAGCCGGGCTGCGCCGCGACGATCCTCGAGCTCGCCGAGCGCACGGCCTCGGCGGGTGACGGCGACGTCGTCGTCAATCCGGGTGCCGGGCTGTGGCGCCGGTACGGGACGGCCCCGGAATTGCCGTCCCGTGCCGAGCGACATCGTCGGGTTGCTGACGTTCGCGCCGGGCCTGATCGAGCCAGCCGCACGGCCGATCTCGACCGTTCACGATCACCGCCGGATGCGGCGCGTGGCGTCCGGGCCCGCCCGGCAGTCGGTGGCCACGCTCACGGACGTACGGGAAAATGCCTCTGCCCTTGATGTTCAGGAGGCGCGGCGCAACACGGCCCGTGGGCCGGCCAGGGTGGCTCCCTGGGGCGGACGCGGCGCCGATGCGGGATCGTCGAGTCATCACGAGACAGGGAGGGCGATCATGAGGTTCCGTCATCTGCCGGTGGAGGGGCGGTTGCCCGGGTTCGGCGGCGCGACCGGCTGGCTCGGCACGCCCCCGGATCTGACCGGGAAGGTCGTCCTCGTCAACTTCTGGACGTTCACCTGCGTCAACTGGCTGCGGCAACTCCCCTACCTGCGTGCCTGGCACGAGAAGTACGCCGATCAGGGGCTGGTCGTGGTCGGCGTGCACACGCCCGAGTTCAGTTTCGAGCACGACGCCGAGCAGGTACGGCGGCAGGCGCGCGCCGACCGCATCGACTACCCGGTGGCGCTCGACGACGACTACCGGGTGTGGAGCGCGTTCGGCAACAACTACTGGCCGGCGCTGTACCTGGCCGACGCGGCCGGCGACATCCGCTACCACCACTTCGGCGAGGGCGAGTACGAGCGCACCGAGAAGGCGATCCAGCGGCTGCTCGACATTCCCACCCGGGGCCTGGTCATGCCCGAGCCGCGCCCGATCGAGGAGTCGGCCGATCCGTCGACGCTGCGGTCCGCGGAGAACTACACCGGGTACCGGCGGACGGCGAGCTTCGCGTCACCCGGCGGATTCGTGCCCGGCAGATCCCACCGGTACGAGACGCCGGCGGAACTCGACCTCAACGAGTGGTCGCTGACCGGGGAATGGACGGTCGACGCGGAGGCGACGGTCGCGGAGGCGGCCGGGGCGCGGATCCTCAACCGGTTCCACGCACGGGACCTGAACATGGTGATGGGCGCGGTCTCCCCCGTCCGCTTCCGGATCCTCGTCGACGGCGAGGCCCCGGCCGCGGCCGCCGGGGAGGACGTGGACCCGGACGGCTACGGCGTGGTGAGCGATCGGCGCTTCTACCAGTTGCTGCGGCAGCCCGATCCGATCATCGAACGCACGGCGGAGATCACGTTCCTGGAGGCCGGCGCCGAGACGTACAGCTTCACGTTCGGCTGATCCTTTGCAGACCGTTCACGTTCGGCTGAGCCTTCCCGGATCGTTCACTTCCGGCTGAGCGCTCTTAGATCGCGATCGGGCGGCTCAGCACCGAGCCCCGGACCTCGTTGACGCCGCCGACCGGCATCAGCGCGGTCACGGCGTCGCCGTCCGCGGTGGTCATCGTGTTCGCCGCCGAGCGGGTGTTCACGCCCAGCGTGTCCACCTGCACGGCGACACCCTGGATCCGGGGATTCCAGGACGCCGCGTACGTCTCCACGGCCGCGCTCACCACGAAGTCGCCCACCTGCGCGGACGTCTCCTGGAGAGTGTTGTCCGCCTCGGTGCCCCACGCCTGCCACTCCGTCGAGGTGGCCGCCGTGCTCGTGCCGGCGGCGACCACCACCGGCGGGTGCAGGTCCACATAGTCGCTGGCCATCGTCTTCCTCCTCACTGCGTCAGGGTTTGTGGGTCGCCCACTTCGTGCACGCCGCGCCGTACTTGGCCCGGCCGTCGGCATCGGGGACGACGTGCTTGTCAGCGAGCCAGTGCTGTTCCCCGTCACCGGTCTGGACCTTCTCCATCACGTACGACTCGACGGCCGCCCGATCCGGCCGGACTTGGGGATTCTTCTGCTGAGCCTCATGCCAATAGCCCATATCAGTGCAGAACGTAACAATCGCCCGATCCGGACTACTCTTCGTGACGCCTACGACCTTGGTCCAGATCGGGCCCACCGACGGATTGGGTTCCGCCGAGACCATCGCATACGGCTCCAGGACATCTTTGTAGTAGCCCTCGGTGAACAGGTACCGCCCGATCGGGATCACCGAAGTCCAGTCGACCGACGCCGAGTTCCAGTAGTTGAACACGAGACTCCGCCGGGCCGCGAGCACCTCGTCGACGTCCGGTATCTCCGGCGGCTCCCAGGTGATCGGCAGAGTCTCGGTCCCGTTCATCGGGAGCTTCCGGTACGCCTCGTCGAAGGTCATCGAAGAGCCGGGCGTGCTGAGTGACGGTGCTGCCCGGTCCGCGGGCGGCTCGTCGCCGGTACAGCTCACCGTCGTGAGACCCACGGCCACGGCGATGATCGCCGCTGCGAACACCTTCGGTCGGAACACGTTCACGGCACCTCTCATCTCGGCTTCCCGAGGATCTCCTGGGCCCACGTAAGACCATCCTGATAGGCACCTGCGGCATGGTTCGAGGCGCTGGCCACCCGAGTGCCGGCCTCCCTCTTGTAGTCGTCCCACGCCCGGTAGTCCTGGGCTGTCCATTCCTCCATCGGCTTCGGGTGCCCATCCACAAGGAGGCCAGTATTCTGCAGGTCGAGCACGCCGCTCCGGTAGTACACCGAATCGACGAGGTGGGATGCGGCGTCGCGGCTGGCGCCGAGCTGGTTGCCGATCTCGTAGGCGGACTGGCCCGAGCTGTCGACCATCGCCTGCTCCTTCGCGTCGTCCAGCGCGGAGCTGACGAACTCGCCGGCCAGGTCGCCGACGCCGGGCACCGGGATCTTGTCGGTCACCTTGCCCACGATCTGGTCGGCCACGAAGCCCATCAGCGCGAACCGGTCCTCGACGCCCTCGTTGTGCTTCTCGTCCTGCTCGGTGCTGGCGTCGTGGCCGGCGGTGACCGCCCCGAGGTCGAGGGCCCCGACCACGTGGCCGTAGTTGTCCGAGATGTTGTTGAGCGCGCCCAGCTGGTCGACGTCCTTGACGTCCGGGTTGTGAAGGGCCCGGGCATACTCCGTTCCGGCGTAGACGGTCTCGGCGTCGACCACGGTCTGGTGCGCGGCCTCGTCCTTGCCGATGTCGGTGAGGAAGCGCACCAGCTGCGTCCGGTCGACGTTGAGGGCCCCGTCCGGGATCCCGGTGTAGGAGTCGGAGATGTTCCGGTTGACGTCGAAGATGTACGCCTTGACGATGTTGGCCATCGAGTCGCGGATCTCCGGGTGGATGATGTCCGCGCCGATCACGGTCTGGCCACCGGAGTGCTCGCCGTTCTTGTGGCCCTGGGCCTGCTCGTCCACGTTGGTCTCGAGGATGATCGACTCGACGATGCGCCGCTCCGCGTCCCGGTCCCCGTGGGGGTCGGTCGTGGCGTTCTCGAGGGCCGCGCCGAACAGCTCCAGGCCCGCCTTCTTGTAGTCCTCGCCGTGGGCGTCGGTCTCGGTTCTCCACTCGGCGCCGAAGGGAAGGTCCTTCGTCGCGTCCCACTCGCGGTCGGTGAGCAGGTAGTCCAGCCGGGTCAGCCGGCCGCCCTCGGTGCCGTCGTAGAGGACGGACCCGGTGAGGATGTCGCGGGTGGCTTCGGGGTTGAAGTACAGCGCGGTCATCAGGCCGGTCATCGGGTCGTAGCCGGCCGGGGACCTGTCATGACCCTGGGTCCAGTCCAGCCGGAGGTTCTCGCCGCGGGTCTCGGTCCACAGGGCGCTGTTCTTGCCGGAGGCCATCTCGAAGTCGATGATGTCGCTGCCGACCCGGGTCAGGAACCGGGTGTCGTACTCGCCGCTCCTGAGCAGTGGGCCGAGCAGCTGGTAGCCGTAGAGGTCGACGTTGGTCAGCGGACTGTCGGGGCTGCCGATGGTGATCTTGCTGCGGCCGGCGGCGATCAGGTCGGTGACCCACTGATCGGGCAGCTCGTACTTGCCGGGGGTGTAGCCCTCGCCCCGCGGCCCGGTCCTGGTGCCGGTGGACGCGGTCGCGGTGGCCAGGACGACCCCGAGGCCGAGCTGGAGGTCCCGGATGAGCGTGGCGCCCTTCTCGTCGAACCCCGAGTTGTGCTCCTCGCCGGCGCCGGGCGTGTCCAGGTTGTAGAGCGCCAGTTTGCCGTTGAGCTCCAGCAGCCCCTTCGGGCCGAGACCGTCGAGGAAGGTGTAGGCGAAGGCCCTGTCCTTGCCGTAGTCCTGCACCAGCTTGCGCAGCTCCTCGAGCTCCGCGACGGTCGGCTCGTGGTACGGGTCCGTGAGCTTTTTCGCCAGCTCGTTGGCGCGCTTGCCGGCCTGCTCCATGTTGGCGTCGTGCCAGTACGCCGGGAACACCGAGAACACGCCCGGGGTGGCGGGCAGCGCACCGGCCGCGCGGGCGGCCTTGAGGTTCTCCTCGGTCGGCCCGTCCCGGAACATGCCGGCGGTCGTGCTCGACCCTTCGACGATGTCGGTGTCGTACGCGGCCCACCACTGCCGGCGCGCCTCGGCCTGGGCCGCGGCCCGGGCGTCGGCGACCTCCTGGTCGGTGGGCGGCTTGCCGTCCGTGCCCTTCGCGCCGAACTTGTTGCCGGCGGCTCCGTCCAGTGTGCCGGTGATCCGGTCGACCTCGGTGTTGAAGGCCTTGACCTTGCCCTCCCAGTAGCGCAGCGGCGCGGAGGCCCAGGCGAGCGCGGAGGAGGTCTCCTGCGCCGCGCGGCGTACCGGTTCCGGCGCCGCCCGCAACTCCTCGGCGCACATGCCGTCCCAGTCCGCCTCGGCCGGCTGGAAGGCCTTGTCGGTGACGGTCTTGAGG
>KL571353.1:0-1190 GCA_000715855.1 Actinoplanes liguriensis | reverse complement strand
CCCCGCTCCTCCGTCGTCCGGTCTCATGTCGATCCTCCCCCGGAAATTCGCTCCACATTGACGGCACCCGATGGTCGAACCCGTCCAACCATAGTGAACCCCGGCCACCGCGCTCAGGTTCACATCGATTCGCGCATCTTTCGAAAAGTCCTGTCCAGCGGGCCTTCGCGGCCTCGGAAAGGTGGCGGCCCGGCGGTACGGTCGGGTCAGTTCGCCAGCGCAGAAAGCGCACCGCCTTGATCAAAAAAGGCTGCCCGAAGAGGAAGAAAGGAACACCGAGGTGGGAGATTTCGTCAACCTCAATGACGTCGGCACCCTGACCCGGTCGGCCCAGGGCTACGAGGGCGTGGCCGACGACAAGTCGAGCGAGTCGCGGTCGTTCTCCGGCAAGATGGACGCCTCCCAGCGGGGGCTCATCGGCAGTTCCGGCACGACGTTCACGAACGTCGCGGGAACACACAGCGACAACCTGGCCCAGCTCGCCAACCGGATCGCCGAGCAGGCCGTCCGCGCGGCCCGCGGCGAGAAGACGCTCGTCTCCGCCGACGACGACGCCACCACCGCGCAGTCGGGGACGCAGAGCACCGTCGAGGGCAACGTGTCGGCGTTCAGCCGGCCGATCAACGTCTGATTCCACGCCGTTCTTCAGGAAAGGAAAGGCACACCGATGGCCAGCAACCAGCTCCGCGCCGAATTCGGCACCATCGACCAGCTCGCCGCCGATCAGAGCACTCACGCCGGAACCATCGAGGGTTTCCGGGAAACCCTGAAACAGCACGTCTCGGTCGCCATCAACAATTTCGACGGTGGTCTCGGCAGCGACGAACACGACGCCGTCATGAAGATCGCCGATCGGCTCATCGACGAGCATATCCAGGCGACCCAGCAATTCCAGGGCTCGACCACCCAGGTCGGTGACACGTTCCGCCAGGGCGGTCAGACGGCCCGCAACATCCTCGCCTCCGGGTGATCCCGGGCAGCCCGGCCGGACGGCCGTCCCGCCGCGGCGGGACGGCCGTCCGGCCGGGCTGCCCGGGATCACCCGGAGGCGAGGATGTTGCGGGCCGTCTGACCGCCCTGGCGGAACGTGTCACCGACCTGGGTGGTCGAGCCCTGGAATTGCTGGGTCGCCTGGATATGCTCGTCGATGAGCCGATCGGCGATCTTCATGACGGCGTCGTGTTCGTCGC
>KL571352.1:13209-14483 GCA_000715855.1 Actinoplanes liguriensis | reverse complement strand
TTAGGGCGGAGAGGATGTCAAACCTGAAGCCGTTCGGATGAGCGTCGCGGTGACGCCTGACCGAACGCGCTTCAAGTTGGCAGCCCGGGTCGAACGGCCCGGCCTGTGGGCGCAACACCTCGATGCCGACGCCGGCTGGTGCGGCCCGGACGGCAACGAGAGCTGTCTGATCGCCCGACCCTGGTGGGGTGGAAAGTGACACCGGGCGCGCTCGCTGTTACGAGGTCGTCCGGACGAGGTCTTCAAGGCGCCTGAGACGGTGAATAGGTTTCCATCAGGCGGCGCGACACCATTCTTTTCCGCGCCACGGAAGACAGGAAACAGATCATGGGCAAAACCTCGAAAAGTGTCGTCATCGGGCGGGGCCACAACCTCAACCACACGGAGGTCGTCCTCGGGCGGGGCCTCGGGAACAACCACTCGGAGATCGCCCTCGGGCGAGGGCTGGGGAAGAACCACTCGGAGGTCGTCCTCGGGCGGGGACTCCCGAAGAACCATTCGAAGGTCGTCCTCGGGCGGGGGATCAGGCTCGGCAACCACTCGGAAGTCGTCTTGATCCGCAGCGGTTTCTGACGCGTACTCAGCCTGGAGCGCGGGGGTGAGTGTTCTGTCCGCGGAACCGTCGAGCGCTGGGCAGCCGGGAAACCTTTCGGGGTTTCCCGGCACCGTCTGGCTACTGCTGGCAATCGACCTTGTAACTGCGGTGGGAATCGGCCTCACCCAGCCGTACGAGATTCTCTTTCTGCATTCCGTGCAGGGCATTCCGGTCGCGGTGGCCACCGCAATGATGGCGCTGGGGGCTGTCACGAGTCTGGTCGGCAATCCCCTGGCCGGGACGTTGATCGACCGCTGGGGTGCCCGGATGGTGATGGTCGCCGGGCTCGCGGTCGCGGCGTGCGGAATGCTGCTGCTCGTCTTCGGCCGGGGAACGGTCGCTGCGGCGACCGGGGTAGCGGTTACCGGCCTGGGCTGGGCGCTGTACATTCCGGCTCTGGCAACACGGCTGGCGACGCTGACCCCGGAGCGAATCCACCAGCGGGTCTACACGTTGCAGTACGCACTGTTCAACGTCGGCATGGCCGCCGGAGCCGCAGCCGCCGGCATCGTGCTCGGCCGGGCCGCGCCGGACTCCGCGACCGGTCGCTCCGCACTGTCGCTGTTCTGGGTCGCGGCCGCGCTGACCTGCTTGGTGGGCATCGTTCTCACGGCCGTCGCCGGCCCCCGGATGGTGACCCGCTCCGAGGCGCGGCCGTCGGGCGGCTACCGTTCTGCGC
>KL571352.1:12548-12955 GCA_000715855.1 Actinoplanes liguriensis | reverse complement strand
GATGTGTATAAGAGACAGCTGCTGTCCACCGTGGGCTACGGGATCTACAACGCGGCGCCGTCCGTGCTGGCCCTCGCCGCGCATGATCCTGCGGCGCTGTCCTGGCTGAGCGTGGTCAACTGCGTCGTGGTCGTCGCGGGTGCACCGGTCGCCTGGCGCCTCGCCGAACGGATATCCGCTCGAGGGGCATTACTGGGCACGGCGGTGCTCTGGGCAATGGCCTGGGCGATCTGCATACCCACCGCGCTGGGAAATGGACTGTCTACCCGGCCGGCGTTGATCTGCGCCGGCGCCCTGACCGCGGCGGGCGAGCTCCTGATCGCCGGGGCCCTGCCCACCCTGGTCAACGCCATCGCTCCGGAGCCGCTACGCGGCCGGTACAACGCCTGTCTCTTATACACATCTCT
>KL571352.1:10655-12310 GCA_000715855.1 Actinoplanes liguriensis | reverse complement strand
GAGCAATCGTCGGGCTCCTGTGCGCGGCGATCGCGCTGGCCGTCGTCGCGGGCCTGCTGGTGTACCGACCCACCCCGGTGCGGCCCCCGGCAGCTGCGGTACCCGAGGCGGCGCTGTGAGCGCGAGCCTCGCCGACACGCTGGAAAAAGCGAACGAGCTACGGGAACAGGGCCGATACGCGGACGCGGAAGCTGTCCTGTTGCCACTGATCGCCCGGGTCGATCACGAATACGGGCCGGCGTCCGTCGCAGCCGCCCACGTCAGCACCGTCCACGGCCTGCTCCTCAAGGCGACCGGCCGATATCAGCAAGCCCGGGCCCGCTATCAAGATGCGCTGTCGATCCTGAGGTGCTCGGGCCTGTCCGACGAACTCGCGACGCTCTACCACAACCTGGCAGGTATCGACTTCGTCCTGGGCGACCTGACGCAGGCGCTCGCGTGGGGCCGCCGCGGGCTCGAACTGCGCCGCGCCCTGGCCGGCCCGGACCACCTCTCGGTGCTGCTCGACGAAGGCAACCTGGCGCCGATCCTGATCGCCGCGGGCCACCTCGACGAGGCCGAGCAACTACTCATCCATGTGCATGCGCAATTCAGGGTGCAGCTCGACGCCGACGACTACGAGATCGCTGTCACGCTCACCAACCTCGGTGCCCTCGCCGCCCACCGCGGTGACTTGCCGGCCGCGCTGGACCGGCTGACCCAGGCTGCCCGGATCAAAGGAGCGCGGCTCGGCCCGCAACACCCCGAATTGATTCGTACGCTCGTCAACATCGCCGTCGTCGCCGAAAGCCTCGGCGATGTGGATCGCTCCCGGCAGGCCCAACTGCACGCTCTGGGCATTGCCCAGGCAGCCCTGCCGGCCGATCACGAGCTGCGACAGGCGCTGGAGAACTGGTGATCCTGCCCCGGCAACGCCATCGCGAAGCCAGTCGTGCGTGGATGGGCGACCGGGCGGCGCGCCACTACCCGACCGTCCTGCGCAGGCAGGACAGCCGGTCGACTCATTCATCGCCGATAATGCCCGGGTGAGGCTGACCAAGACCGAGCGCGCCGTGGCGGCGGCTTTCGCCAATGGTGCGCCGGTTGACCTGCACCGGTGGCCGGACCGCCGGATCCGCGCCGAAGCGTTGCGGTTCATCCTGCTCGGCGGCGCGAGAAATGTGCCCGGACGGCTCGCCGCGTTGCACCTGGCCGGCGCGCACATCACCGGCCCGGTGATGCTCGACTCCGCCGACGTGAGCGCCGACTTGACCTTGGAGCGCTGCACCTTGGAGGGGCCGGTCAGCGTCTTCGGCGCTCGGCTGCGGCGGTTGTCGCTGGCCGGGTCCAGGCTGCCGTCGCTCAAGGCCGGCAACGCCGTCATCGACGGCAATCTGGTGCTGGACGGCTGCGCCTTCAGCGGCCCGGTCGGCCTCGGTGGTGCAACGATCGGCGGTTCGGTCCTGCTGCGCGGCGCCGCGCTGGACGGGCCGGGCATCAGCCTTGATGCCCCGTCGCTGCGGGTCCGCCGGGACGTCATCGCGGCAGACGGCTTCACATGCGCCGGCGCGATCCGCCTGGACCGCTCCGAGATCTCCGGCCTGCTGTCGTTGGAGGGAGCCACGCTCCAGGGTTCGGGCGCGGCGTTCAACCGGCAGTCGCGCGCCGCCCTGGAT
>KL571352.1:9621-10391 GCA_000715855.1 Actinoplanes liguriensis | reverse complement strand
TGCTGCTGCCGCAGCGGCCGCCGGGCGGTCTGATCGACCTACGGCATGCCACGCTCGGGTCGCTGCGCGACGGCCCTGACACCTGGCCGCCGGGCCTGCGCCTGGAGGGCCTGCGGTACGAGGAACTGCTCCCGGCCGACGACTGCGTGACCCGGCTGGCGTGGCTGGGTCTCGAAGCCGACTTCCGCCCCCAGCCCTACATGCAGCTCGCGCAGTTGTACCGCGGCGGCGGTCGCGACGACGACGCGCGAACTGTCCTGCTCGCCCTCGAGCGGCGCCGGCGTGGCGGCTTGTCGAGGGCCGGGCGGTGGTGGGGCCGGCTGCAGGATGTGACAGTCGGCTACGGCTATCGACCCCTGCGTGCTGCGGCATGGCTGGTGGTGCTGTTCGCCGTCGGCACGGTCGTGTTCAGCCTGCATCCGCCAAGGGCCGTCGAGCCGGCTGGCGCACCGGCACTGGTGGCGCCCGTCTACACCCTCGATGTGATTCTCCCGGCCGTCGACCTGGGCCAGCAATCGGCGTACCGCGCGCGGGGCTCGACCGTCTGGCTCGCGTACGCCCTCAGCGCCGCGGGCCTCGTGCTGACCACTACCGTGGCCGCCGCGGCGGCCCGCCGCTTGCGCGGTGCCCGATCCGCTTGAACAACCCCCGGATGTGCTCCACGTGCGGGCGGGTCACCGCGAAGATGGCGTTGAGCATCCGGGAGTGGGACTGCTCGTGCGGTGGTCGCCGCCATAGCCAGGGGCTATACCTGTCTCTTATACACATCT
>KL571352.1:2333-9322 GCA_000715855.1 Actinoplanes liguriensis | reverse complement strand
GGCTTCGCCGTGGGGCCCCGGCGCCGCCGGAGCCCCTCGCCGCCGCTGGGTCGTCACCACCAGCCGGTGCAGCCCCCTTCACCGTCGACCAGTCCGCAGGCGCGGAACAGCCACCGCGGTGAAGGGTCAGTGCGCTGGGCGGCGCTCGTGTTCGGTGACCCGGCGGACTGCACGTACCACGGACCACACTGCAACCAGCCACCGTCCCCACCGGGAAGGTCCCCGCCAGTGGTCGTCCAGTCCATCCACACCTGGTCACCAGGCCGGGTAACCCCACCGATCTTGGCGTAGCCTCGGGTACGGCCTTGAATAGTCGCCGACTGCAGCGTGATCATGGCTCGGTTGTTCACGCCCAGCGGCATGGAGCGTTGCACGGTTCCGCTCTGGTTGTAGGGAATGCTGACGAATCCGTTTGCCCCGTTCGTGCATTCGGCGACCGAAGCCTGCGCCGGGGCGGTCGTCGCCACGACGGACAGGGCGGAACCTACGGCGCACAGCGTCACCATGCCGAAGGCCTTGCGCAATCGTGTCTTCATCTGTTCTCCCCGTTCTCGAGTAGTGACCGTTCTGCGCGTCCATCCGGACGTCGCATGCTCTGCACCCTTCATTCCGGGTGCTGGCTCCTAGCGAACCCGGCGGCGATGTTGTTCAGTAGCCCTGTCCGGCGGTAAACAACTACAGGTCACAGGGTTTCGAAGACGAGAGCGTCGCATTCTTCGGCGGTGAGGGTCCGGTTGATCAGGGCGCCCGCTCTGCTGTGGACCTCGGTGATCGGTCGGCAGACTTCGTATCGCCAGATCCGGACGGTGCTGTCGCCGTGTGCGGTGGCGAGTCGGCCGTCGGGGATGATCCTGATCTGTTCGACCGAGGCGCCGTGGCCGCGCATGATGACCAATTCCCGGGCGGTGGTGGTCTGCCAGATCCGTACGCCGTCGTTGTCCTCGACGCTGCTGGCGCTAGGAGCCGCCCTGTTCGTGCAGGTAGGTGCGGCGTTCGTCGGCACTGAGGATACGGGTGGAGTGCGCGTCCGCGATGGCTCGAACCCGGTCAATCGGCCCGCAAACCTCACAGTGGGTGATCCGGACGGTGCCGTCGCCGTGGGCCGAGACGATGGTCTCAACGGGACCGAAGGATGCCTGTTCGACGAAGGTGCCGTGGCCGCGCAGGGCGACCAGCTCGTCCCCGGTGGCGAAGTCCCAGATCCGCTCGCTGCCGTCGTGCCCGGCGCTGACGATCTGCCGGCCGTCGGGGCTGAACGCCACGCTCCAGGCCGGTCCCCGGTGCCCCCGCAATATCCGGGGCGGTTCCTTTCCGTTTATGTCCCATATCCGGATCGCGCCGTCGTCGCCGCTGGCGGCTATCGTCCGGCCGTCCGGTGCATAGACGGCGGTCCAGACCAGGCCCGGACTCCCGCGCAGCACGACGGGCTCCCCGTGGCCGTCGGCGTTCCAGAGGCGCACCGTGGTGTCCTGGCTGGTGGTGGCCACCTGCCGGCCGTCCGGGCTGAAGGCGACGCCCCGGATGGAGGCCTCGTGCCCCTTGAGGACGACGGGAGCGCCGCCGCCGTCGACATCCCAGATCCGTACGGCCTCGTCGCCGCCGCCGCTGGCCACCCGCCGCCCGTCGGGGCTGAGCGCCACACCCCAGACGACCTTCGGGTGGCCGCGCAGCACGGCGATGGGGGCGCCGCTGGCGGTGTCCCACACCCGTACGGTCCGATCCCGCGAAGCACTCGCCACGCGGCGGCCGTCCGGCGTCAGCGCCACCGCGAGGACCTCCTTGTCGTGACCCTTGAGCACCAGCGGATCCGGCCGACCGGCGCCTCGCCACACGCGGACCGTATTGTCGGCGCCGCCACTGGCGATGGTGTTCCCGTCGGCGCTGACCGCTACGCTCCACGCCGCCCCGCTGTGCCCGCGGAGCACCTCAGGATCGCCGGGGTAGGCGGGGTCCCAGAGCCGCAGGGTGCCGTCGCCGCTTCCGCTCAGCAGCCGATCGCCGTCGGGGCTGAAGGCGACGCTCCACACCGGCCCGTGGTGACCGTGGATCAGCAGCGGATCCTCACCGTCGCCCGCCATCGTGTTCCACACCCGGATGGTGTCGCTGCCGCTGTGGCCGCTGGCGAGCCTCCTGCCGTCCGGGCTGAAGGCGACTGTTTCGACGGTGCCGTCGTCGGCGCGAAGGACCCGCGGCGGCTCGTTTCCGGCGGAGGGCCAGATCCGGATCGTCTGGTCGGCGCTCGCGCTGGCCAGCAGCCGCCCGTCGGGGCTGTAGGCGACGCTCCACACGGTGCCCTCGTGGCCGCTCAGCACCGCGGGTGGTGCGGCCGTGGCCAGATTCCAGACGCGGATCGGCCCGTCGCCGCTGCCCGCGGCGACGTGGACGCCGTCCGGGCTGAAGGTCACCGACCGGGCCGGACCGTTGCCGAGCGGCAGGACGCGGACCGGTTGCGGGTTCCGGCTCGGGCGATCCCAGATCCGCACGGTGCCGTCGTCGCCGGCGCCGGCCACCAGCCGTCCGTCCGGGCTGAACGCGACGGCGGAGACCTCGCCGCCGTGACCGCGCAGCACCAGCGGGGACGTAGCGGTGGTCAGGTCCTGCACGGTCACCAGACCGTCGACCCCGCCGGCCACGAGATAGCGGCCGTCCGGGCTGAACGCCGGGATCCGGACGTAGCCCGTGTGGTCACGCAGCACGCGCGGCTCCGGGGCGAACTCGTCCGGGCCCCGCATCGTCCAGACCCGGACCGTGCCGTCGGCGCCGCTGCTGGCCACCCGCCGGCCGTCCGGGCTGTAGGCCACGCCGAAGACCTGCTGCTGACCCGGGTCGAGCCGGGCCCGCATCCGGGAATCGATCACCGCCTGGCGCAGCATCGCGGCCGCCTTGGCGGTCGGCTTGGTGTCGTACGCCTCCCGGGCCAGCAGCACGGCCAGCTCCTGGTCGACCTGCAGCTGATCACGCGCGTTGGCCACCAGCTGGCTGGAGCGGGCAAGGTCACGCTGCTCGTTCGCCCGACGCGCCTGGACCCCGGCGATGGCGGCCAGCACGCTCATCAACACCACACCCGCGGTCAGACTGATCAACGCGAGCCGGACGCGGCGGTGCTGGGCGGTCATCTCACGGACCTGGCGTTGGCGGCTGGCGGCAAGGAACGCGCGTTCCAGAGCATTGAGACGCTGCAGGCTGCACCCGTCCCACGCCGCCAGCGGCGCGCCGCGGTAGAGCGCGCCGCTGTCGCGGTCATGCGAACGCCAGATCAGGCTCGCTTCGGTGAGCTGGCGGTGCAGCGCAAGCTCGTCGCGGTCGGCGTGCAGCCAGTCGTCGAGCCGGGGCCACGCCCTGATCAGTGCCTCGTGCGCGATGTCGACGGTGTCAGTGCCAAGCACCACCAGACGCGCGTCGGCCAGCCTGGCGAGCACCGCATCCACCTCGGGCTGGTCCAACTCGTCACGCCGGACTCGGCGCCGGGTGTCCGGCACACCCTCGCCGAGGATGACCAGCCGGGTCAGCACCTGCTGGACCGTTTCCCGATCGCGTTCGTCCAAGCCCTGGTAGACCGACTCAGCGGTCTGGGCGATCGCACCGCTCATCCCGCCCGCAGCCTCGTACCCGGCAGCCATCAGGACATCGCCGCGGCGATGCCGCCAGGTCTCCAGCAACGCGTGCGAGACCAACGGCAAGGCTCCCGGCTGTCCCTCAGCATCCGCCACGATCTTGGTCACCAACGCCCGCTCGACACTCAACCCGGCATGCCGGGCCGGCTCGGTGACCACTTCACGCAGCTCATCCGGGGCCAACGGGCCTACGGGCACGTTGGCCCCGGCGAGCAGCCGGGCCAACAGGGCAGACTCCGCACAGCGGGGATAGAAATCGGCGCGGACACCGATCACGACCCGTATCTGCGGCTCGGCGCCCTCGGCCGCGTCCGCGTCAACTACCGAGGCCGCCAGTGCAGTGATGAAGGCCGCTCGTTCGACCGGGTCTCGGCACAACGTGAACAACTCTTCAAACTGATCCACCACCAGCAACACCGCGGCGGTGGGCGCGGCCTGCTCCAGCGCCTCCCGTAACGCCTTGCGCGGTTCGCCACCCGGGGTAATCAACACGACGTGGTCGCCACCGTCGCCGGCCGGGCCGCCGCGCTGCATCGAGGGGATCAGGCCGGCCCGAAGCAGCGAGGACTTCCCGCTGCCGGACGTGCCGAACACCGCCACGAACCGGTGCTCCTCCAGCATCTTCACCAGCTGCGCCAGGATCCGCCGCCGCCCGAAGAAGCGGTCCCCGTCCTCCACGCCGTAGGCGACCAGTCCAAGATAGGGCGGACGCTCGTCCGCTGCCGAGGACTGCCGCTGTACGCCGTTGCCCTGCAACGCCGCCCACTCGGCCGACGCCTGCCGCCACCGCCGTTCCCAGACAGACGGGTCACCACCACACGCCCGGACGAACGCCAACGTCACCGGCAGGCTCGGCAGATGCCGGCCCCCGGCGGCATTGGCCAATGCCGCGACCGAGTAGCCAGCCTCGGAAGCAAGCTCCCTGTATCCCGGGTTCCCTGCCCGTCGGCGCAGGTCACGAAGCTCCGTGGCCAGCATCTGCACCGGGCCGGCAGCAGGATCCACCGAACGTTCTGGACGCGGCATCGCTCCTCATATCCATCTACATCAATTTAGTTACGCCGGGACCAGCATCGCCCGCGAAGGGACCAATGGCATCGATGAAGTCGGATTCATGCCAGCGGAGCAGTTGTTGTCGGCGTACCGGACTGCCGATGGACACGGACGATGCGGACGATCTCCATCGGCAGCTCGACAATGCCTCGGCCAGTTCGCCGCAGTGAGCGCCGACTGGCTTCAGGAAAGGTCCCTACTGTGAAGGCAACCGGCAACCTGACGACATGACCGCCCAGGTGACCGATATCAGCTCCCGGCCGGATCGGCGCAGGTTGCCTTCGCAAAAGGTTGTACCGCCGCCGGTCGACGGTCTCGCCGCCCCGGACGCGATCCAGCCTGGGCCGGACGCTACCTCGACGCCGCCGTCCGCGGCGTCCGCCCGGCCGAGGTCGCCGACAAGATCGCCCTGCACCTGGCCCGGTTCCGCGACCACTTCCACGCCGCCCACGGCCACGACCGGCTCTCCGCCGTCGTGCAGCGCGAGGTGATCGCGTGGCGTACCCCACCTAAGTGGCTGTCTCGCTACCTGTTTTCGCGCTAGCGCCCCTATTGGCCTGCGGGGCTCCCTCTCTGCGAGCGCCGTCCACGGGCTGCCCCATGACCGATCGCGGGCTGAGCACACGACCAGATCATCCGCCCGGCTGCTTGGCCCAGCAACGAGGGCGCTCGGCCGATACGGGACTTTTGAGCTGAACCAGCCCCCTGAACGCCTTGGGCTCGCCCGTCGCGGGGTAGGCGTCCAGACCCGCGACCGTGAATAAAGCGCCTCGGCGGTTCATCGCAGTGGTTTTGCTTGTCAGTTCGAGCGCCAGATGTCGCTCACCGCGAGCGCCGCGGTCGCTGGGGTCATTCTCGTGTCGCTGAGTTCGAGCGCCACCTGGTGGCGTGGGCGTTGAGCGTCGTCAGTCGACCAAGAACGTGCCGTACGCGGCTTTGCAAGGTTGATAGACTGCTCTGGACGGCGTCGACCGGACGCCGAGCTATGGAACGTCCGCCCCAGCCGGGGTTCCAATGGCGAAGGGGAAGTTGCCCTCACGGTCGTCGAACGTCACAGGTCATCTCTGCACACTGCGCCGCTGGGGGACGAGGGTGTCAAGAGGAGGCTTGCCCATGACGAAGGACGGCAGTTTCAAGAAGGCTGTTCGCCACCACGCGCAGGACACCGGTCAGCGCTACACCGAAGCGCTGACCGATCTGAAGGGTCTGGGCGCGCGGATGGATCACGAGCCCGCTGGAGAGCGGCTTCTCGACCATTTGCGGGCTCGTTACGACATCGAACCGATCGCGGCGACGAAGCTGAGCGTGCACAAGACCTACGTCTTTCGTATTGACCGCAGGGACGGCGACCCGTGGGTCGCACGGGCCTTTCCGCCGGCTCGCCCCAGGGCAGGTGTCGAGGGCGACGCGGCGATCCTGCGGCTTCTTCAGCGACAGGACTATCCCGCGGAGCGCCTTGCGGTCGACGACGCCGTATCCGACTTCGACGGCAGCTCGGTCCTGGTGACCCGGTTCGTCCAAGGCGGCCAGCTTCCCGACAGCGCGGAGAAGTTCGCGATGATGGGTGACCTGCTCGGACGACTGCACGCCCTGCCGCAGAACGAGTCCGTAAAGCGACCGGGCGGAGCGAGCGGGGAGGACCCAAGCCGTGAGGGCGCACCGCGTCAGGACCTGCTCGCCGCGCTCGCGTTCCTCGACGCCGTGGACACCAAAGTGCCGGACGCTGAACGCGACCGGTTCGAACGGCTCAGGGACAAGGTGCGCTCGGCCGATGACGGCGACGGTCTTCCCGAGGGGCTGTTGCACGGAAATCTGCTCCACGCCCCCGATCACGTCATCCTGAGCGAGCGAGCGCCGATCGCGATCAACTGGAAGGCCTCGGGTCGTGGACCACGCCTGGCCGACTTCGCTTACCTGATCTGGGGCACCGGCTCTTGGAACCCGAGGCGGCCGGACCAGGAGCGCATCGACGCTGCCGTGGGCGCCTATCGCCGACACATCGAGCCGACCGACGACGAACTCGACCGCCTCGAAGCACTCATGTACATCCGAACGCTCTATCTCACCTGCTTCGGCTACCGACGCGCGATCCTCAACGGCTCCCCGTTCGACGAGTGGTGGTTCATCCGACCACCTGAGTACTTCCGCTCCACCGCAGCCGCAACCCGAGCCGCGTTCCGCCGGTAGGTCGTCGATGGCCCAATACCAGACCGTCACGGAATCATACGGCCTTGTTGATCTTTCCTTGTGTTACTGACCTTGGGTTTGTTACTGAGTTTGAGCGCCATCGGAAGGTAGTCCCGATCTGTCTCTTATACACAT
>KL571352.1:0-2022 GCA_000715855.1 Actinoplanes liguriensis | reverse complement strand
GTCGAGCTGTTCGCGGCGATCCGCAGGGACTCGCGGGCGGGCATGTCTGGACGGGCCATCGCCGGCAAGTACTGCGTCAGCCGGCATACGGTCAGCGACGCTCTGGCGTCGGCATGGCCACGGGAACGCAAGCCGTTGCCGCCACGGCCGTCGGTGCTGGATCCGTTCAAGACTGTCATCGACGACATCCTGCGAGCGGACCTGGACGCGCCCCGCAAACAGGCACACCGCGAAGCGGATCTATGACCGGCTGATCAACGAACACGGCATGCACGGCGTCTCCTACCAGGCGGTCCGCGCCTACGTCGCCGAACGCAAGCCGAAGATCCGGGCCGAGGCAGGCCGCGGCCCGGTCAACGTGTTCGTCCCGCAGACGCATCGTCTAGCTGAGGAAGCCGAGGTCGACTTCGGCGAAGTCATGATCAACCTGCGAGGGGAACCGGTGACCTGCATGCTGTTCTCGCTGCGGCTGTCCTTCTCTGGCAAGGCGGTGCACCGGATCTTCGCTTCGGGCGGCACCGAAGCGTTCCTGGAAGGCCATGCCCACGCGTTCACCACGCTCGGCGGCGTCCCGACGGGCAAGATCCGGTAAGACAACTTGAAGGCCGCGGTCGCCCAGGTGCTCGGCTTCTCCCGCCAGCGGGTGGAAACGGCCCGATGGACCGCATTCCGATCCCACTACGGCATCGACGCCTTCTACTGCCAACCAGGAATCCAGGGCGCCCACGAGAAGGGCGGCGTCGAGGGGCAGATTGGCTGGTTCCGCCGCAACCACCTTGTCCCGATTCCGCAAGTGGACTCGTTCGAGCAGCTCAACGCCATGGTCGACGAATGGGATGCCGCGGACGACGCCCGGCGCATCGGCACCCGCCCGCACACCATCGGTGAACACTTCGCGGTCGAGCAGCCGCAGCTGGCACCGCTACCGGACGAAGAGTTCGAGACCGGCACCTGGCTGACCCCGCGCGTCGACCGGTTCAGCCAGGTCACCGTCCGCACGAACCGCTACTCAGTGCCGATTCGCCTGGTCGGCCGGCCAGTCCGGGTCCAGCTGCACGCCTCTGACCTCATCGTCTACGACGGCCGCACCGAGGTTGCCCGGCACGAACGGCTGATGGCCAAGGCCCGGTCCCGGCTGGACTTGGACCACTATTTGGAGGCGCTGCTGCGCAAGCCCGGCGCGCTGCCCGGGGCCACCGCGTTGGAGCAGGCGCGGGCGGCGGGCAAGTTCACACCAGTGCATGACGCCTGGTGGGAAGCGGTCCGCCGGGTCTACGGCGACGCCGCCGGCACCCGGGCGCTGATCGAAGTCCTGCTGCTGCACCGGCACATGCCCCACGAGCATGTGGTCGCTGGCCTGGCCACTGCGGTCCGCGCCGGCGCACTCACCTCCGACGCGGTCGCATTGGAGGCCCGCAAGTTCGCCGAAACCGATGACCATCGGCCCACCGATGGCCCGACGATGCGGCATCCGGCCGGGAACGTGGTGTCGCTGACCGAGCGGCGGCTGGCGCAACTGCCACCCGACCGGCGGCCGATGCCCACGGTCAGCGCCTACGACCAACTCCTGCGCCATCGCCGCACCATCGAAGGGACCGGGTCATGACACGACACCGAGGACTCACCGAGCCTGTCTCTTATACACCTGCTGCGACTGCCCACCATCCGCTCCCAGTTCACCGACCTGGCTGAGGCCGCCGCCCGCGACCAGATGACCTACCGCGGCTTCCTCGCCGAACTACTGATGGCCGAGTGCGACGACCGGGCCCGGCGCCGCTCCGAACGCCGAATCAAAGCCGCCGCGTTCCCGCGGGACAAAAGCCTGCGCACCTTCGACTTCGACGCCAACCCGAACGTCGACCCCGCAGTCATCCACACCCTCGCCACCTGCGACTGGGTGAAGAAGGGACTACCGCTCTGCCTGATCGGCGACTCCGGCACGGGCAAGTCCCACCTGCTCATCGCCCTGGGCACCGAAGCCGCGATGGCCGGCTTCCGGGTCCGCTACGTGCTGGCTACCGG
>KL571351.1:28099-32760 GCA_000715855.1 Actinoplanes liguriensis | reverse complement strand
GTTCCGGCTTCGTCGAGAGCGTCCACCACGGGGTCGTCGCGTTCACCGACCGGCCCGGCGTCGGGGATGTGGACAGCCCGTTCTTCCCCCGTTCGTCGAACAAGCCGTTGCAGACGGTCGGCATGCTCCGCAGTGGCCTGGCGCCGCGCGAGGCGGCCGACCTGGCCCTGATCAGTGCCAGTCACGACGGCGAGCCGTTCCACCTGGAGCGGGCCGCCGCGATCCTGGCCGCGGCCGGGCTCGGCCCCGAGGCGCTGCGCTGCCCGGCCGACCTGCCGATCGGGGACGCGACGCGGAACGCGTACCTGCGGACCGGCGGCGAGGCGGCGCCGATCCTGATGAACTGCTCCGGCAAGCATGCCGGGATGCTGGCGACGTGTGTGGCGAACGGGTGGGACCTGGAGTCGTACCTGGATCCGAAGCATCCGTTGCAGCTGGCCCTCGCCGACGCGGTGAGCGAGCTCGCCGGTGAGCCGATCGCCGCGGCCGGGGTGGACGGTTGCGGCGCTCCGGTGCTGGCGGTCTCGCCGATCGGGCTGGCCCGGGCCTTCCTGCGGCTCGTGACGGCCGAGCCGGGCACGCCGGAGCGGCAGGTCGCGGACGCCATGCGGACCTGGCCGGAGCTGGTCGCCGGCACCGAGTCGGCGGACACGATCCTGATGCGCGCGGTCCCCGGCCTGCTGGTGAAGCGCGGCGCGGACGGCGTGATCGCGGCGGCCGTCCCGGATGTCGCCGGGGTCGTCGTGAAGATCTCCGACGGGGCCGCCCGGGCGCGGGTCCCGGTGCTGCTGGAGGCCCTGCGACGGCTGGGTGTGACGCCGCCGGTGCTGGACGAGGTGGTGCTCGGTGGCGGGCGCGTGGTCGGCGAGGTCCGCTCGGTCTGGTGAACCCCTCGGGGTCACCCTGAGTTCTCTCCGGGTGACGCGCTTCACGCTAGCTCCTGCTAGCACTTTGCTTGCAGGAGCTAGCACCGCGGGCTAACTTGGGGACATGGCCAACAAGGAACTGCCCCAGGACATCGGGACCTTCATCCGTGATCTGAGGCAGACCGCGAAGATCTCGCTGCGGCAGCTCGCCGACAAGGCCGGGGTGAGCAACCCCTACCTCAGCCAGATCGAGCGTGGCCTGCGTAAGCCGAGCGCCGAGGTGCTGCAGCAGATCGCCAGCGCCTTGCGTGTGTCGACGCCCGCGATGTACCTGCGGGCCGGACTGCTCGACGGCGAGGGCCAGCAAGGCGTGCTGGCGGCCATCGCGGTCGACCCGGAGCTCACGATCGCGCAGAAGCAGTCCCTGTCGCAGATCTACGAGACGTTCCGCAACGAGAACGTCCGGAACGCTGTTTTTGAGGATCCCGCGCCGGATCCCGTGCCCGATCCCGCGCTCGTGGAAGAGAACGGCGCGCCCCGGACCACCCCGATCGCCGAGGAGACGAAATGACCGAGCAGGCCAAGACCAAGATCCCGACCCCGCTCTACGCCGCTGCCGGCGCCGGTGACCTCGCCTATCAGCAGCTCCGCAAGCTGCCGGCGGTGCTGACCGAGCTGAGCGACCGCGCGGTCGCCTCGCTGCGCACCGCCAACGTGCAGGCCGCCGAGCTGCAGAAGAAGGCCGCCGAGCAGGCCGGCGAGTTCCAGAAGAAGGCCGCCGGGACCGACTTCGACGCCCTGCGGACCAACGCGCAGACCGCGGCCACCGCGTTCGCGCAGGTCGCCCAGGAGCGCGCCGTCGCGGCGTACACCGCTCTCGTCGCCCGCGGCGAGAAGGTCGTCGGCACCGGGATCGTCGAGTCCGCCGACGTGGTGAACGCGGACATCGAGGCCACCGAGGCGCCGAAGGCCGTCGAGGCCGCGGTGACGGAGGCGAAGGCCGTCGAGTCCGCCGAGGCCGCGCCGAAGCCGCGCAAGCGCGCCAAGGCCGTCCCGGCCCCGAAGCCGGCCGAGTAACCGGTCTCCGGCGCCACGGCAGGACATGATCAGCGGGCCCCGGCGTTGCCGGGGCCCGCGG
Source organism: Actinoplanes liguriensis (assembly GCA_000715855.1). Classification (GTDB taxonomy): domain Bacteria; phylum Actinomycetota; class Actinomycetes; order Mycobacteriales; family Micromonosporaceae; genus Actinoplanes; species Actinoplanes liguriensis. Next base: position 30,756 of record KL571351.1, on the reverse strand, counting down.
CATAGACTTCCCGGCATGGCTCTCTCCGCGCCGATCTTCTTCGACGATGTTCGGTACTACATCGAGCAGTTGATTCTGCTCCTCGCTCTGATTCTGGAAACCGTTGCGTTCGTGCACTGCCTGACCCAGCGTGGGGCGTCGTTCCAGGCGCTCGGCACGCTGCCCAAGGGTGCGTGGGCGGCGATCATCGGGGTGTGCGGCATCCTGACCTATGGGGGAAGGTCCGCCCTCGGGATCTTCGGCCTGATCGGCATCGCCGCCGCGATGATCTACCTGCTCGACGTCCGTCCCGGCCTGCGGGACATTGCCGACGGCAAGGGCTTCTGGTGATCCTTTCCGGTCGGGCCCGGGTGGTTCCGGGGTGAGGAAACGTTTCGGTCCGCCGCCGCCCGATGGCGGGCCGCGCTCGCAGCGCGTCGATCGGACCGGGCCGCGATCCGGTCGCCCCACGCTGCCGGGCCCGGCCACCGAGCTGGTCACTCTCCCTTCCGGCGTACGGGTGGAGCAACTCACCACCGGCACCGGCGAGCCGATGACGGTGTTCGCCCACGGCCTCGCCGGGGACATCGGCGGCACCCGCCCGCTCGGCAGCGCGGTGACCGGCCGGCGAACGTTCTTCCAGTTCCGCGGCCACGGCCGATCCGACGTGCCACCCGGCCCGTGGACCTTCGGCGACCTGGCCGGCGACCTGCGCGGCGTGGCCGACCTGGCCGGCGCCACCCGGGCCGTCGGCGTCAGCATGGGCGCGGGCGCGTTGTGCCGCCTGCTCGCCGAGACTCCGGACCGTTTCGAGAGGGTCGTCCTCTACCTTCCGGCCCCGCTCGACGGCCGCCGCCCGGATGCCGCGGTCCAGCGCCTCGACCGGCTGCTCGCCTCGGTCGAGTCGGGTGAGGCCGCGATGATCGCCGACGCGGTCGAGTCGGAGCTGCCCCCGTCGGTGCGCAACACCCCGGCCGGTTGGAGCTATCTGCGGCAGCGCGTCGAGCAGCTTCAGCGTGACGGCCTGGCCCCCGAGCTGGCGACGCTGTGGACCGCCCCGGCCGTCCCGGACGTTTCGCTGCTCAAGGCCTTCCACGGCCGGGCGCTGGTGCTCGGCTGCCGGGACGACGAGATCCACCCGGTGTCGTGGGCGGAGCGGCTGGCCGAGCTGCTCGGTGCGGACCTGCACGTCTACGACCGCCCCGCGGTCCTGTGGACCAACCGCAACGACCTCCGCGACCGGGTCTCCACGTTCCTGAACGCATAGCCCGCTCTTCCACACCCACCGAGCGGCGCGTTCGGGGTCGGGATTGTCCTCAGGGTCGGCCCTGCATATTTTCGGACTGCTATGGCATTTTTACGGGCTGATATGTCCGAAAACCGTAACTTTTCCCGCTCTCGGGCGATGTTCTACACGTGCGCTTGTCCCCTAAATCCGTTTTCATCGGCGTCGTGGCGATCGGATTGCCCTTCGCGGTAGTGGTCGGCTGGGCGTTGGGCACCCCCGTCGCCGGCGCCACCGCAGCCTCGGGGGCGGGTGGCGCCGGAGGCAGTGACGGTCTCGGTGTGGCGCCGGCCCGGCCCGGGTCGTCCACCGGGTATGCCGGCCACCCCGCCGGTGACGCGCCCGCGCCGGTCGTCGTGGTCAGCAGCACGGTGATCACCAAGACGGTCACGGTGCCCGTCTCGGCGGCCCCGGTGGCGGTGCCGGCGTCCTCGCCGCCGCCGATCCTGACCATGCCGCCGGTGCCCACCCCGACGCAGGTCATCGGGCCTCCGGAGCCGACTCCGACGCCCTCCGGGAGCGTCTCGCCGAGCGCCGGTGCGGTGCCGTCCGCCAGTTCCTGAGCGGCGCGTGCCGTGTGGAACGGGACAGGCACCACTAAGCTCGCGGAACGTGAAGGAAGATCCGAACCGGCCGCTGTCCGCCGTTCGTCAATTCGCCACCGGGGCCGGGCTGCTCGGCCGCGGGCTCGGGCTGGTTCTGCGTAGTCCCCGGCTGCTGGGCCTGGGGCTGCTCCCCGCGTTGATCTCCGGGGTGCTCTACACGATCGGGCTGGTTCTCCTGGTTCGATTCCTGCCGGATCTCTCCGAGCGGGCCACCTGGTTCGCCGGCGACTGGTCCGGTTTCTGGCGCGACTTCGTCGAGGTGCTGGCCGGCGCCGGGCTGGTCGGGCTGGCGCTGCTGCTCGGCGTGCTCTCCTTCACCGCGGTGACGCTGCTGATCGGTGACCCGTTCTACGAGCGGATCTCCGAGCTGGTCGAGGACCGGTTCGGCGGCGTCCCGGACGGGGTCGAGGTCGGCTTCTGGAGTTCGCTGCGCCGCAGCCTGGCCGATTCGGTGCGGCTGATCGGCCTGCCGGTGGTCGGGCAGACGGTGATCCCGGTGCTGGCCGGCGCGGTCGGCGGCTGGCTGCTCGCGCTGGAGCTGACCGGTGTGCCGTTCCAGCGGCGCGGCCAGCGGTTGCGTCACCGCCGCGTGGTGCTCGCCTCCAACGTGCCGCTGACTCTCGGCTTCGGCGTCGCGGTCTTCTGCGCGTTCCTGATCCCGCTCGGCGCGATCTTCCTGATGCCGGCCGCGATCGCCGGCGCGACCCTGCTCTCCCGCCGCGTCCTCGGCAGACCCATCGAGATCACCACGGTCAGCTCGCTGTAGGCCACAAAGATCAACTTCAAGA
>KL571351.1:20803-27798 GCA_000715855.1 Actinoplanes liguriensis | reverse complement strand
CCGAAAGGGCGGCCTCCGTGGGTGGGCACGGTCAGAGCACAAAACCACGTGGTTCCGGGCTGCCTGCCACGCCATCCGCGCGGTGGGCGTTGCCGGAGCGCTGAGTCCGGAGCGCAAGGTCCGGAACGCGCAGTCGCGTTCATCCGCGCGGTGGGCGTCGTCAGAGCAGAAAGCCCCATGACCCCCGCTGATCTCGGCCGGGATCTACCGCTGGCCGGTCGAGGACGCGGTCCGCCAGGCGCTCAGCGTGTTGCGCGAAGCCGAGCCGGAGCGCCTGCGGACGGCCCGTCTGGTGCTCTTCGGCGCGGAGGTCGCGGCTACCGCACGTACCGTCGCAGGCCTTTGACCGTGATCAGGCGGAATCGCGGACGATGAGCTCGGTGGGGAGGACCACCGACTCCGGGATCTCGGCCTCGCCGCTGATCAGGAGCAGCATCTGGCGGGCCAGCGTCTGACCGATCTCGGCGATCGGCTGCCGGACCGTGGTGAGCGGCGGATCGCTGTACCGGCTGATGTCGAAGTCGTCGAAGCCGATCACCGCGACGTCCGACGGGACGTTCCGGCCGGCCTCCCGCAGAGCGAGCAGAGCGCCGTGCGCCATCAGGTCGGAGGCGACGAAGACCGCGTCCAGCTGGGGATCCTGGTCGAGGAGCGCGCGCATCGCGGCGATCCCGGACTCGCGGGTGAAGTCGCCGGTGGCGACCGTCTCGGGCAGCCCGGCCGCGCGCAGCGTCTCACGGTAGCCGGCGAGGCGCTCGACCCCGGCGACCATGTCCTGCGGCCCGGCGATGGTCGCGATCCGCCGGCGACCGCCTTTGATCAGGTGACCGACCGCGGCGGCCACCCCACCGGCGTGGTCGACGTCGACAAACGGCACCGGGGGCTCGGCGGTCATCGGGCGGCCGCTGCAGATCACCGGGATGCCGCGCCGGGCGAGCACCCCGGGCAGCGGGTCGGCGCCGTGGATGGAGGCGAACATGACGCCGTCGACGTGGCCGGCGACCGCGTAGCGCTCGACCCGGTGGTGACCGGCCTCGGAGCCGGTCATCATGAGCACGAGCTGCTTGTCGGCGGCCTCCAGCTCCATCCCGACGCCTCGGATGATCGCCGGGAAGAACAGGTCGTCGGAGAAGACCCGGTTCGCCGTCTCGGGCAGGATCAGCGCGATCGAGTCGGTCCGCTGGGTGACCAGGCTGCGCGCGGCCTGGTTGGGCACGTAGCCCAGCTCGTCGACGGCCTGGTTGACCGCCTCGCGGATGGCGAGGGCGACCGTGGTGGAGCCGTTGACGACGCGGGAGACGGTCGCGCGGGACACCCCGGCACGCCGGGCCACCGCTTCCAGGGTGGGCCGTTCCCGCGTCGTCACAAACAGCTCCTCAGTCCGGGTCACTCCAGGCCGTTGCGCCGGATCACCTCGCGGTACCACTTCGCGCTGTCCTTGAGCACACGCTGCTGGGTCGTGTAGTCGACGTGCACGATACCGAAGCGCTTACGGTAGCCCTCGGCCCATTCGAAGTTGTCCATCAGCGACCACAGGAAGTATCCCCGCAGATCCACTCCGGCGGCCAGAGCATCGTGGCAGGCGCGCAGGTGGCCGTCCACGTAGTCGATCCGGCGGAGGTCGGCGACCTCACCGGTGGGGCCGGGGCCGTCCGGGAACGCGGCGCCGTTCTCGGTGATCATCAGCGCGGTGCCCGGGTAGTCCCGGTCGATCCGGGTGAGCAGCCGGGTCAGGGCGGCCGGTTCGATCGGCCAGTTCATGTCGGTGACCGGGCCGACCGGGGCGCGGAACGCGATGCCCTCGCTGCCGGGGTAGGACAGGTCGCCGGGCGCGCCGGGCTTCGCCGACACGTACGCCGGGTTGTAGAAGTTGATCCCCAGCACGTCGATCGGCTGCTTGATGATCGCCAGGTCGCCGTCCTTCAGGTAGGACAGGTCGGTGAGCCGGGAGATGTGCTCCAGGACGTCGGCCGGGTACTCGCCGCGCAGCAGCGGGTCGAAGAAGATCCGGTTGGCCAGCCCGTCGATCAGCCAGGCGGCGTCCCGGTCGGCCGGGCTCTCCGGGTCCACCGGGTAGACCTCGCACGGGTTCAGCGTGATGCTGATCCGCTGCGCGCCGGCCGCCCGCAGCGCCTGCGCCGCCAGGCCGTGGGCCAGGTTGAGGTGGTGCACGGCGGCCAGGGCCTTCGCCGGGTCCTGCACGCCGGGGGCGTGGATGCCGGAGCCGTAGCCGAGGTAGGCCGAGCACCACGGCTCGTTCAGCGTGGTCCAGGTGCCGACCCGGTCGCCGAGCCGGCCGTGGATGATCTGGGCGTACTCACCGAACGCCTCGGCGGTCTCCCGGTTGGCCCAGCCGCCACGGTCCTCCAGCGTCTGCGGGAGGTCCCAGTGGTAGAGCGTGACGACCGGGTCGATGCCCTTGCCGAGCAGCTCGTCGGTGAGCCGGTCGTAGAAGTCCAGCCCCTTGACGTTGACCGGGCCGGTGCCGTCCGGCTGGATGCGCGGCCAGGCGATGGAGAACCGGTACGACGCCAGGCCCAGGTCGGCCATCAGCGCCACGTCGTCGACGTACCGGTGGTAGTGGTCGCACGCGACGTCGCCGGTGTGACCGCGGTAGACCTTGCCCGGCGTACGGCTGAAGGTGTCCCAGATGGACGGGCCGCGACCGTCCTCCCGTGCCGCGCCCTCGATCTGGTACGAGGCCGTGGCCGCGCCCCAGACGAAGCCGTCGGGGAAGGTGATCCCCGCACGCGCCGGCTGAGCCGACGTGGACGTGACGGTTGCCGTCATGTCTTCACCACTTCCTGTTCCGCATGATCAGTCCGCTCAACTTAACCGGTTCACTGTACCGGCTGGCTCCGCTTCGCTTCGCGGCGATTCGCCTTGTAACCGATGGGGAGGCAGGCGATTTTCCGCCACTCGCGGGGTCCGCGAGCGTCGAAAATCACTTGCCTCCCCATCGGCGGCGAATCGCGGGGTCAGCGGAGTTGGCTGACGATCAACCGGTTCGGAGGGCCTGGAACAGGCGCGGGTCGCCGCTGATCGCCAGCTGGTCGGGGCGCTTGCGGCCCATCAACGCGAGCTGGAGATCACTGGTCGAGCCTATCGCCTTGGCCCGCGCGTGGTGATCGTCGCTGTCCAGGATCGTCCCGGTGTCCAGCAGCGCGATCCCCGCCCCGCGCAGCCGGACGAACCACTCCTGCTCGGCGTCCGTCCCGACCAGGTGGACCACGCCGTGCAGGTCGGTCGGCCCCTGCCGCCGGCCGGCCGGCAGCCAGGTGTCCAGGATCTCGGCGACCCCGTCGGTGGCCAGTTTCGTCTCGATCGGGGTCGGCCGCCCGGCCGCCGCCTCGGCGTCCCACCGGTGCACCGAGATCTCGTGGGCGATCCGCCGGTCCCAGAACACGGCGCGTTTCGGCTGGGGCGCCCAGTTCCACGCCGGGTAGTCGGGGTCGAGCGCCTCGAGGGTCTCGATCGTCCCGGTCAGCTCGCGGCGGAGCTGGTCGAGCGCCTCCGCCCACTCCGGGCGGGGATCCGGCGACGGGCCGGCCGCGGGCCGCTCGGTCACCCCGCGCGCGACGGTGGCGCGGACGCTGCGCAGCGTGTCGAGGAGGTGGAAGGTGAGGTCGGCGGTGGTCCAGTCGGGGATCTGCGGGATCGGGACGTCGGGCCCGGTCTCGGAGACGGCCTCCCACAGGGCCGGGCCGTCGGCGCGCAGGGCCGCCAGCCAGAAGTCCTTCGTCGCGTGCAACCTGGTCATCGAAGTCGTCTCCCGCTCGGCCGGACCGCCGGTGCAATCACTTCCGCCTGATGAGCTTAGGGTGAACGGCGTGCCCGACGCATTCGCCGATCACCTGACCGACACTTCCCAAATCCTGGCGGCTTACACGACGCTACGCCTCGGTGGCCCGGCCGGCACGGTGACCACCGCTGTCGACACGGGAGAGGCCATCGCCGCGGTGCTCGACGCGACCCGCGAGGACCGTCCGCTGATGGTCCTGGCCGGGGGGAGCAACGTCGTGATCGGTGACGCCGGCTTCGACGGCGAGGTGCTGCTGCTGCGCACCCGCGGGATCGAGGTCGTCCGGGAGAGCGCGGAGGACGTCGTCGTCCGGGTCGCGGCCGGTGAGGTGTGGGACGACTTCGTGGCGTACACGGTGAAGCGCTCCTGGTCCGGAGTCGAGTGCCTGTCCGGCATCCCGGGCTCGGCCGGCGCCACCCCGATCCAGAACGTGGGGGCCTACGGCTCCGAGGTCGCGCAGACGATCGTGACGGTGCACGCCTACGACCGGATCGACGACCGGCAACTGGAGATGACTCCGGAGCAGTGTGAGTTCGCGTACCGGTCCAGCGTGTTCAAGCACAACGACCGTTTCCTGGTCACCGCGGTCGACTTCCGGCTGACCAAGGAAGATCTCTCGACCCCGATCCGGTACGCCGAGCTCGCGCGCCGCCTCGGCGTGGCGGCCGGCGACCGGGTGCCGCTGGACCACGCCCGCCAGACCGTGCTCGAGCTGCGCGCCGGCAAGGGCATGGTGCTCGACCCGGAGGACCGGGACACCTGGTCGGTGGGCTCGTTCTTCACCAACCCGGTCGTCTCCGCCGAGCTGTTCGCGGAGCTGACCGCGGCGCAGGGCGAGATCCCGGGCTGGCCGGGGGCGGACGGCACGGTCAAGGTCCCGGCGGCGTGGCTGATCGAGCGCGCCGGCTTCCCGAAGGGCTTCGCCGGGGACGACGTCGCCATCTCCACCAAGCACACGCTGGCGCTGACCAACCGTGGCGGCGGGAACACCGCCGCGCTGCTGGCCCTGGCCCGGACCATCCGGGACGGGGTGCGTGAGCGCTTCGGCATCGAACTGCACCCCGAGCCCGTCCTGGTGAACTGCGCCCTTTAGCGGTTCAGCGCCAGCCGAACGTCTGGGTGTAGTAGGGCGTGCCGTCCGCGGCGTAGACGATCGCCGCGCCCATCTTGCGCGCTCCGCAGTTCAGGATGTTCGCCCGGTGCCCGGGGCTGGCCATCCACGCCCGCATCGCCTCGGCCGCGGTCGGGTAGCCCCAGGCGATGTTCTCGCCGGCCGGCGCGCGGTAGCCGGCCCGCTCGGCCCGCATGGCGAAGGTCGAGCCGTCCCGCCAGACGTGACTGAACAGCCGGGTCCGGGCCATGTAGTAGCTCTGCGCCGCGGACGCCACGATCAGCTCGTGGTCGACTCCGAGCTTGGGGCAGCCGGCCGCCGCCCGCTCCCGGTTGGTCAGGCGGATGACCTGGTGCATGAGCTTGCGGGCGCGGGCCTTCTCCGGGTCCGGGGTGGCCGCTCCGGCAGGGGCCGCGGCGATGTTCGGCGTGATCGGCGCCGCCGGCGTGGACGGTTCAGTCGCCGGACCGGGTGACGCCGCCGGAGTGGGAACCGGGGCGGGGAACGCCGGCTCGTCCTGTCCCGGCGGGCGGGGCGGGACGACGGGCCCCTGCGCGTTCACCGCGTGCGGCAGGGCGAACAGTGCGGCGGGCAGGGCGATCAGTGCGGGCGCGAACGCTAGCGCGGAGGCACGGCGTACCACCTTGTCGAACACGGGTTCCTCCCGGATCCGTCTGGACGCGATTCGTCCACCAGGGATATCCGACCCCGTACTTCGCCCCTTGTCACATCTTTCGCGGAATGGCGGAAATGTCGTACTGGAAATGAAATCCTGAGGGGATGGGCGAGTCGGTGACGGCCCGCGGACCTCGGGTTTCCGCGAAGACCGGCCCAGGTGCCGAGCCTTTGCCCCTAAACTGTCACTGTCCGTAAATAGGCGGTGACATCACGCTATGGTGTCTTTGCGCCTTTGAATATCCCGCTCGCGGTCGCGTGGGCGGTGCCAGGCAAGACACCGAATTCCCGGCGCCTCATGCGCCCGGGGATCGGCCGTGCCCGAAAACGGGTGCGAGCGCGGGTTGGGGGCAGGGTGAACACACGATGAGTCGCCTACTCGTGGTCGAGGACGACCCGGACATCGCACTCGCCCTGCGGCTGCTGTTCAGCCGCGCCGGGTACGAGGTGGCCCATGCCGCGGACGGCCGTTCCGGCCTGAAGGAGGCCTACGCCGAGCATCCCGATCTGGTGGTGCTGGACGTCGGCCTCCCGGAGATGGACGGCTGGCAGGTGCTGGAGCGCCTGCGCGACGTCTCCGACGTCCCGGTGCTGGTGCTGACCGCGCACGGCCAGGAGGCGGAGAAGGTGCGCGGCCTGCGGGGCGGCGCCGACGACTACCTGACCAAGCCGTTCGCCAACAACGAGCTGCTGGCGCGGGTCGAGGCGTTGCTGCGGCGCTCGTCGAGCGGGCAGAACAGTTGGGCCAGCCAGATCTACGACGACGGCCTGGTGCACCTGGACCCGACCAAGCGCCGGGTCTACGTCAAGGGCGAGGAAAAACGGCTCACGCCGACCGAGTTCCGCCTGCTCAACGCATTGGTCCGGCATGCCGGCGCGGTGCTCTCGCCGAACCAGCTGCTGACCCAGGCCTGGGACGACCCGACCGGCATCGGCCAGGAGCGGGTCAAGTTCGCGGTGCTGCGGTTGCGGCGCAAGCTCGGCTGGTCCGATCCCGACGAATCACCCATCGAGTCGGTTCGAGGCTTCGGATATCGATATCGCCGCCCGGGCGGAGAAGCCTGATCTTTCGGGATACCTCGACAGACAAGGCGTATCGGGCGAGTCGTCTCAGTTGGCGCCCGGAGGGGTCGATGAGGGCTGTGAAGCCGAGCAGGAGGAGTTGACGTGGAAGACCTAGGTGAGATCGTCGGCGAATTCCTCATGGAGTCCCACGAGAACCTGGACCAGATCGACCGGGACCTCGTGAGCCTCGAACAGGAACCGGACTCGCGTGACCTGATCTCCCGCATCTTCCGGGCGATCCACACCATCAAGGGCACCAGCGGGTTCCTGGCGTTCTCCCGGCTGGAGAAGCTGGCCCACGCCGGTGAGTCCCTGCTGTCGCGGCTGCGGGACGGCGTCCAG
>KL571351.1:16567-20558 GCA_000715855.1 Actinoplanes liguriensis | reverse complement strand
CCAGCCGGTAACGCCGGACACCATCACCGTCCTGCTGCTCTGTATCGACGGCGTCCGGTCGCTGCTCTCCTCGATCGAGGAGAAGGGCACCGAGGACGAGGTCGACGTCGACAGCATGATCGTCCGGATCAAGGCGCAGATGGACGCGCCGTCGGACGGCGCCGCCGCTCCGGCCGCTGCCGCTCCGGCCGCCGAGGGCGAGAAGCCGGCGACGGTCGAGGAGCCCCCCGCGGCTACCCGCCCGGCTCCCGAGCCGGTCGCCGAGCAGCGCCAGCCGCTCGGCCAGATGCTTGTCGACGCCGGTGCGGCACAGGCCGGCGACGTCGCGTCGGCGCTGCAGCAGCAGATCGAGGGCGACGACCGCAAACTCGGCACGATCCTGCTCGACGAGGGCAAGGCGGCGCCGGCCGCGGTCAACGAGGCCCTGCAGTCCCAGGCGCCCAAGCGCAGCATCGCCGACAGCGCCATCCGGGTCGACGTCGACCTGCTCGACACCCTGCTGAACATGGTCGGCGAGCTGGTGCTGGCCCGGAACCAGCTGGTCCGCGGTGTCATGGAGATCGGCGATTCCGGCCTGGTGCGCAGCGCCCAGCGGCTCGGCATGATCACCAGTGAGCTGCAAGAGGGCATCATGAAGACCCGGATGCAGCCCATCGAGCACATCTGGTCCAAGCTTCCCCGAGTCGTCCGGGACCTGAGCAACTCGCTCGGCAAGCAGGTCGAGCTGGTGATGCAGGGCAAGGAGACCGAGCTCGACCGGAGCCTGCTGGAGGCGGTCAAGGACCCGCTGACCCACCTGGTGCGCAACGCGGTCGACCACGGCATCGAGGACCCGGAGCGCCGGGCCGCCAACGGCAAGGGCCCGGTGGGCACGCTGACGCTGCGCGCCTACCACGAGGGCGGGCACGTGGCGGTCGAGGTCGCCGACGACGGCGCCGGCCTGAACGTCGAGCGGATCGCGCAGAAGGCCGTGGAGAACGGGCTGCTCCGCCCGGAGCAGATTCCGAACATGGACAAGCGCGACATCATGGCGATGGTCTTCCAGCCCGGCTTCTCCACCGCGGCCAAGGTCACCAACGTCTCCGGCCGCGGCGTCGGCATGGACGTGGTGAAGACCAACATCGAGAGCATCGGTGGCGCGGTCAGCGTCGACTCGACGGTCGGCGAGGGGACGGTCTGGCGGCTCACCATCCCGCTGACCCTGGCCATCATCCAGGCGCTCACCGTCGACTGCGGCGACCAGCGGTACGTCGTTCCCCAGGTCGCGGTGCTCGAACTGGTCTTCATCGACGGCAAGGCGACCAAGGTGGAGTACGCCTCCGGCGCGCCCGTCTACCGCCTGCGCGGAAAGCTGCTCCCGCTGGTCCGGCTGGACCGGGCGCTGGGCTTCGAGGTCGGCGGCGACCAGGGCGTCTACATCATGGTGCTGCAGGCCGACGGCCGGCGGTTCGGCCTGGTCGTGGACCGGGTGCTGAACACCGAGGAGGTCGTGGTCAAGGCGCTCAACTCACGGCTCAAGGACATCGGCATGTACGCCGGCGCCACCATCCTCGGCGACGGCAAGGTCGGCCTCATCCTGGACGTGTCCTCACTGGCCCGCCGCTCGCACCTGGCGGTGGACTCGGAGCGGGAGAACGTCATCGAGAAGCGCACCCAGGGCGGCGGCGGGACCGAGCGGCTGCTCGTCACCGCGGTCGGCGAGCGTCGCGTCGCGATCCCGCTGGACACGGTCACCCGGCTCGAGGAGTTCCCGCGCGATCGGCTCGAGCACGCCGGCTCCCGCGAGGTGGTCCAGTACCGCGGTCAGATCCTGCCGCTGGTACGGCTGTCGCACCTGCTCGGGGCGTACGGCGAGGAGCCGGAGGGCGAGACCGTCTCGGTGGTCGTCTACAGCGAGGGCGGACGAAGCGTGGCGCTGGTGGTGGACCGGATCGTGGACATCGCGGAGAACTCGACGACGGCCCGCCGGGACGCCGACGAGGACGGCCTGGTCGGCACCGCGGTGATCCAGCAACGGGTGACCGAGCTGCTGGACGTACGACGGGCGATCCTCGCCGCCGACCCGAACTTCTACAGCGAAGCCGGCGACGACATGCTGGTGGAGGTCTGACATGGCGAGTCGCCAGTTCGCCACCTTCGAGGTGGACGGCCAGCTCTTCGGCGTCGAGGTGCACACGGTGCAGGAGGTGCTCTCGTACAACGAGTACACCCCCGTGCCGCTCGCGCCCTCGGCCGTCGGTGGCCTGTTCAACCTGCGCGGTCAGGTGATCGCGGCGGTCGACCTGCGGGTCCAGCTCGGACTGGCCCGGCAGGCACTGCAGGGCCCGGTGATGAACGTGATCCTCCGGGGTGACGGCGAGCCGGTGAGCCTGCTGGTGGACAAGATCGGTGAGGTTGTCGACCTGGACGACGAGACGTTCGAACCGCCGCCGGACACGCTCAGCGGCCCCACCCGGGAGCTGGTGGTGGGCACGTTCAAGCTGGACGGTCGCCTGATGCTGGCCCTCGACGTCAATCAGGCGGTCGATACGTACCGCGCGACGATCTGATGTACAGCCTGGTCAGCGCCCCCGTCCTGGGCTTCGACCTGACCCGCCTGACCGGCGGGTCAGCGGCGGCGGACGTGCTGTTGCGCGCACTGCGCCTGCAGCGCGACGACCTGCCCGTGCTCGCCGAGCGGCTCGCGGACGAGGGTGTCCGGGGCCCGCTCTGGGTCGAGGTGGAGAGCGCAGCCCGCCGGATGCCCAGCCTCAAGGGCATGTCCAAGGACGACCCGGCGGGCAACCTCGCCCTGGTCGAGCGCGCGCCGATCGGCTCGGTCGACTCGTTGCTCACCTGCCTCCGGTACGACGTCATGTCGTGGACCTGGGAGGGCACCGGCCGGGACGCCCGGCAGACCGAGGACGCGGCCGCCGCGACCGCGTTGCTCTGCGACGCCGCGGTCGGCTGCTACCTGCGGGAGGTGCTGGACGACGACATCCGGCGACGGCTGGGCGCCGGTTGGGTGGCGGCCGTGAAGAAGCTGCCCGCGGGCGCGCCGATCGACCTCGGCCCGCACCACTACACCGTCTCCGCCCTGCTCGACCGGTTGCGCTCGCTGCGGCCGGAGGACCGGGAACGGGTCGCGACGGCCGCTGACGACGCCCGGCGCAACACCGCCGGGTGGTCGCCTGCTGTGCACTCGGCGTCCTGGGCGGCGTACCTCTCGGATCGGGTCCGGACCGCGGCCGCGGCGCAGATGCTGCTGGTGCAAGCGGTGGACACGGCCGGGATCTCGCTGACCGATCGGGCCGGCGGGGTCTGGAACATGCTCAGCGGCGCCGTTCAGGCGCTGGTCGTCCGCGATCTGCTGGACACCGCAACGGCGCACCGGCTGCTCGCGCCGGTCGTCGCGGCGCTCGGTCCGGCCTGGCTCGGTTGAAGGGAGTGGTCGAATGATCTCGGTACTCGTCGTCGACGATTCCGTGGTGGTCCGTCGGCTGATCGTCGACGCTCTCGGGGAGGCGCCGGGCATCCAGGTGGTCGGCACCGCGGCGAACGGCCTGCTGGCGCAGGCCAAGATCGATCAGCTCAAGCCCGACGTGATCACCATGGACATCGAGATGCCGGAGATGGACGGCATCGAAGCTGTCCGTGAGCTCCGGAAACGGCACACGCAGCTGCCGGTGATCATGTTCAGCACGCTGTCCGCGGCCGGCGCCACCGCGACCCTTGAGGCGCTCTCGGCGGGGGCGACCGACTACGTCACCAAGCCCAGCAACGTGGGCTCGGTGAAGGAGTCCATCGCGGCGGTGCGCGAGCAACTCGTACCGAAGATCCAGGCTCTCGGCGGCCGGCGCCGACCGGCGCCCGGCGCGCCGGCGCGCGGGCCCGCCCCGGCGGCCGGTCCGCGTCCCGGCGCCGGACCCGTGCCGGGCCGGCCCGGGCTCTCGCCGTCCGGCGCGGCCCGTCCGGCCACCGCCGGACCACCCGGCGCGGCTCGCCCGGCCAC
>KL571351.1:11221-16389 GCA_000715855.1 Actinoplanes liguriensis | reverse complement strand
CAGAGATGTGTATAAGAGACAGGATCGACATCCTGGCGATCGGCTCCTCCACCGGTGGGCCGGACGCGCTCACCAAGGTGCTGCTCGGGCTGCCGGCCGACCTGCCGGTGCCGGTGGTGATCACCCAGCACATGCCGCCGGTCTTCACCAAGATGTTCGCCGAGCGGCTGGACCGCGGCACCCCGCTGAAGGTGGTCGAGGCCGGCGACGGCATGGAGCTCACGGCCGGCACCGTCTACATCGCCCCGGGCGACCGGCACCTGGTCTTCAATCGCAAGGGCACCTCGACGCTGACGCAGCTCAGCAACGCGCCGCAAGAGAACTCCTGCCGGCCCGCCGTGGACGTGATGTTCCGGTCGGTGGCGGCACTGTACGGCGCCACCGCCTATGCGGCGATTCTCACTGGAATGGGACAAGACGGACGGGGTGGTGCGAAAGTGCTACGCGATGCGGGCTGCGAGATTCTGGCGCAGGACGAGGCGAGCTCGGTGGTCTGGGGAATGCCCGGCGCCGTGGTCGGTGCGGGTCTGGCGGACGAGGTGCTGCCACTGGAGCGGATCTCGGCCGCTCTGCTCAACCGGGTCCGGGTGGGCCGCTCCGCGGCGGTGGCGCGATGACTCTTTCCCAGGCCGAGTTCACATTCATCGCCAACCTGGTCCGGCGCGAGGCGTCGATCGTGCTGGCGCCCGGCAAGGAGTACCTGGTCGAGGCCCGGCTGATCCCGGTCGCCCGGGCGGTCGGGGCGCCGAACGTCAACGACTTCATCGGCGACCTGCAGAAACGACCCAACCCGCAGTTCCAACGCAAGATCATCGACGCGCTGACCACGAACGAGACGTCCTTCTTCCGGGACCGGGAGCCGTTCGCCGCGCTCACCGACGTGGTGCTGCCCGAGTTGATCAAGTCGAGGGCCAGTGCGCGGAAACTCCGCTTCTGGTCGGCGGCCAGCTCCAGCGGCCAGGAGGCGTACAGCCTGGCCATCACGTTGCAGGAGTCGCTGCCCGCGGGCTGGACGTTCGAGATCCAGGGCACCGACATCTCCACCGCGATGGTCGAGCGGGCCACGAAGGCCGAGTACAGCCAGGTCGAGGTCAACCGGGGCCTGCCGGCCACCCAGTTGGTCCAGTACTTCGAACGGGCGGGCGCGCACTGGCGGATCATCCCGGCGCTGAGGAGGAACGTCTCGTTCAAGCACATGAGCCTGACCGCGCCGTTCCCGCCGATGCAGCCGTTCGACGTGATCTTCCTGCGCAACGTCCTGATCTATTTCGATGTGGCGACCAAGCGGCAGGTGCTGCAGAACGCCGCCAAGATCCTGCGTCCCGACGGCTGGCTGTTCCTGGGCGCCGCCGAGACCACGATCGGGATCGACGACAACTACGAGCGGGTGGCCGCCGGCCGCACCTCCGCGTACCGAATCCGTAGCGCGGTGCCCGCGGGCGCCGGGAGAAGGGGATGACGCCGATGCGCGCCATGGTGATCGACGACTCGCGCGCGATGCGCATGATCCTCAAGCGCATCGTCACGAAGCTCAGCTTCGAGGCGGTGGAGGCCGGCGACGGCAAGGAAGCGCTCGACCTGCTCGCTGATATGACCGAGGTGCCGGAACTGGCCCTCATCGACTGGAACATGCCCAACATGAACGGGCTCGAGTTCGTGATGAAGGTGCGGGCCGAGCCACGGTTGCGAGAGATGACCCTGGTGATGGTCACCACCGAGAGCGAACAGAGCCAGATTGTCCGGGCGCTCGCCGCGGGTGCCCACGAATATGTGATCAAGCCCTTCACCGAGGGCGCCATGATCGAGAAGCTGGCCCTGCTGGGCCTCGTGCCGACCGGAGCGAACTCATGAGTGTCGAAGTCGAGGTGGACGAGAACGACCTCGCTGAGATGGTGGAACAGGTGTGGGAGGCGTACCTCGACCCGGAGGGCGTCAGCCCCCTGATGCAGACGTACGACGAGAACCAGCCCTCCGAGGTGCACTCCTCGGTGTCGATCACCGGGTCGTGGAGCGGGCACATCGTGTACTCGTCCTCCCGAGCCGCCGCCCAGCGCGCCGCGGCCGCCTTCCTGGCCATGGAGCTGGAGGAGGTGAGCGAGGAGGACATCTCCGACACGCTCGGTGAACTGGCGAACATCGTCGGCGGCAATGTGAAGGCGATGCTTCCGCCGGGTGCGCAGTTGTCGCTCCCGCAGGTTGTGCTCGCGCCGGAGAGCTCGGCGCGTTATCCGAACACCGAACGCATCAGCGGCGTCTATGGACTCTGGGAAGGCGAGCCGGTGTCCATTTCGATGTGGCAGAGCAGCACCGACACGAAGGAGGAGGGTGCATGAAGATCCTCATCGCCGACGACAGCCGGGTGATGCGGCAGATCGTTGTCCGTACCCTGCGGCAGGCCGGTTTCGGCGACCACGACCTGGTCGAGGCGGCCGATGGACAGGAGGCCTTCGACAAGACCACGGCGGAGAAGCCGGACCTGGTCATCTCGGACTGGAACATGCCGGGAATGACCGGGATCGAGGTGCTGCGGCAGCTCCGGGCTGCGGGCAACGACGTCAAGTTCGGTTTCGTCACCTCCGAGTGCACGCCCGAGATGAAGACGGCCGCGGAAGCGTCCGGTTCGGCGTTCTTCATCGTCAAGCCCTTCACCGCTGAGCGATTCGACGAAGTCTTCGCTCCTATTTTGGGATGATTGCGACATGTCAGACGTCTCGGTTCTTCCCGGCTCTCTAGCCGTACGCAATCTGTTCGAGGACCTTCTCGGTCGTGAGGTCACCGTCAGCCCCGGCGACCCGCTCAGCGCGGACGAGATCCGGACCGCCACGGTCGCGATCTTCACCGATGCCGGCCAGAAGATCTACGCGGCCATGGGTCTGCAACTGAGCCTGGCGGCCAACGCCGGCGCCGCGCTCGGTCTGCTGCCGGCCGGCGCCGCCGAGGACAGCATCGACGAGAAGCAGCTCTTCCCGAACCTGGCGGAGAACGTCTTCGAGCTGTGCAACATCTTCACCAGCCTGCTCAACAAGGAGGGCGGGCCGCACGTCAAGCTCTACCAGGTGATCTACCCGGGCATGGAGCTGCCGGGCGACGCCCGGGCCGTGCTGCTCGCTCTGGGCCGGCGGCTGGACCTGATGTGTGAGGTCAGCCGGTACGGCAAGGGCAAGCTCAGCCTCTCTCTGGCACCCTGAGGCCGCGGCCCGGCCGCGCCACCGAGCGCGGAAAAATTGAAGATCTCCTGTAGCGGGCCCACCTGTCGGTGGGCCCGCGATTTTTTGGGCCTAAGCAATCCTCAAGTCGGGCCGAACATTGAGTTGAGCTTGCCAAGGGACAGGAGAAGTCAATGACCTCGCCGACCTCTGGAACCGGCCCGATCGGCGCCGGATCCGAAGCCGCACAGGCCGCCGCCGCTCTGAAGGCCGAAGCCGCCAAGAAGCAGGCCAAGGACAAGGACCTGGGTGACAAGGACACCTTCATGAAGCTGCTGGTGGCTCAGCTCAAATACCAGGACCCGTCCAAGCCGGCGGACTCGACCCAGTTCCTCGCGCAGACCGCGCAGTTCACCCAGGTCGAGAAGCTGGAAGACATGATCAGCATGCTCAAGGGCCAGCGCATGACGAGCGCGGCCCAGCTGGTCGGCAAGACGGTTTCGTTCCAGGACCCGCTCGGTCAGATCCAGACCGGCGTGGTGTCCGCGGCGAAGCTCAACGGGGACAGCGAACCGACGCTCAAGGTCGGGAACACGGATGTGGAGCTGTCCAAGGTCACGGAGATTCAGCAGACCACCACCTGATAAGACCGCCCCTTTCGTTATTCCGTTTCTCGATACCTAAGGACGATCTTTAATGCTGCGTTCTCTCTACTCCGGCATCAGTGGCCTGCACGCGCACCAGCAGATGATCGACGTCACCGGTAACAACATCGCGAACGTCAACACGGTGGGTTACAAGACGCAGGCGGTCGAATTCCAGGACACCCTGAGCCAGATGGTCGGCGCGGCCGGTTCGCCGCAGAACACCATGGGCGGCACGAACCCCTCACAGGTCGGCCTCGGCGTCCGAGTTTCCGGCATCAACTCCAACTTCAGCCAGGGCTCGGCGCAGACCACCGGCAAGTCCGGCGACATGATGATCCAGGGTGACGGCTTCTTCATCACCCGCCAGGGCAACGAGCAGATGTACACCCGGGCCGGCTCGTTCAGCTTCGACGCGAACGGCACGCTTGTCACCTCGACCGGTCAGCCGGTGCAGGGCTGGACCGCGGTCGACGGCAAGGTCACCGCGAGCGGCCAGCCCGGCGACATCAAGATGCCGCTGGGCGCGACGATCCCGCCGGCGGCGACCACGACGATCACCCTCAAGGGCAATCTGACGAGTGATTACCCGGAGAACAAGCTGGCCACCGAGGACACCGTGTCGATGCCGGTGAAGGTCTTCGACAAGGACGGCGCCACGCACACGGTGACCGCCAAGTTCACCCGGACCATCGACCCGAACCGGGACTCGACGACTGTTCCGGACACGACGTGGGACATCGCCCTCTACGACGAGGAGGGCAACGCGATCTCCGGGGCCACCGGCGAGCTCGACCTGACCAGTGGCAAGGCGATCGTCAGCGCCACCGACTCGCCCGCGCAGGGTGAGCTCGACAAGGACGGCAACATGCAGGTCGGTGACTACAAGATCAATATGGCCGACCTGACCATGTACTCCGGGCAGTCCGACGCCCGGGTCTTCAGCACGGACGGGCAGACGGCCGGCGCGCTGACCTCGCTCGCCTACACCGTCTCGGACACCGGTGAGATCACCGGCGTCTACAGCAACGGCTTGAAGCAGACGCTCGGCCAGGTCGCGATGGCCACCTTCAAGAACCCCGAAGGCCTGGAGAAGGTCGGCAACTCGACGTACCGCAGCACGGTGAACTCCGGGTACGCCCAGGTGGGCCAGCCCGCCAGCGCCGGCATGGGTCAGGTCATCAGCGGCGCCCTGGAGATGTCGAACGTCGACCTCGCCCAGGAGTTCACCAACCTGGTCGTGGCGCAGCGGGGGTTCCAGGCGAACTCCAAGATCATCACCACCTCCGACGAGATCCTCCAGGAACTCGTCAGCATGAAGCGTTAGTAGTCGCAGCAGTCTCTCGGCCGGCGGCCGGGGCAGGCCCACGGGCCGGCC
>KL571351.1:4865-11031 GCA_000715855.1 Actinoplanes liguriensis | reverse complement strand
GTGTATAAGAGACAGGGCCGGCCCCGGCCGCTGTCGTCGGAGGGGGCGGGCGGCCCCGTGCGGGGTCATGGCAGGGGTGGCGGCAGGCCGGATCACGCAGTCCTGACAGGCGCGGGAACGTCCGGAAAAACCGGCGTAGCTCGCACCCGGATAGCGACCGGCTCGATCTCATCGGCAACCGGGACCGAGCCGAAGTACTAGGCGTAGGGCCACGGAGGGCCAGACACCAGCCAGACAAAACCAAGGACGGAAACAGTCTTGATCCTCGTAACTCGAATCAACGGTGCTGTGTTCGCGCTGAACCCGGACCTGGTCGAGCGTGTGGACTGCACGCCGGACACGGTCGTCACCCTGGTGGACGGCACCAAGTACGTGATCTCCGAATCAGTGCCCGAATTCATCGACTCGGTGCGTCACTATCGCGCCTCGCTTATCGCCCAAGCGAGTCGCATGGAGCCCGAGCCCACGGCCGCCGCCCTTACCTCGTCTGACGACGAGCTCGACGCCAAGGTGCTCCCGCTGCACCGGAAGGACCGCTGACATGGACATCTCAACCATTGTTGGAGTGCTCGCCGGACTGGTGATCGTCTTCACCGTCCAGATCCTGGAAGGCGGCTCGCCGTCCTCCATCCTCCTGGTTCCGTCCATGCTGCTGGTGTTCGGCGGCGCGTTCGCCGCCGCGATGGCCGGCGGTGTCCTGAAGGACGCGACGGGCTTCGTCGGAGTGCTGAAGAAGGCCTTCACCGCCAAGGTGACGCCGCCGACCCAGCTCCTCGACAACGTCGTGAAGCTGGCCGAGCGGGCCCGCCGCGAGGGCCTGCTGGCCCTTGAGGACGCGGTCAAGACGGTCGAGCACCCGTTCCTCAAGCGCGGTCTGCAGCTGGCCATCGACGGCACCGACCCGGATGAGCTGCACGACATCCTGCACGCCGAGGTCGCCGCGAAGAAGAAGGCCGACAACGCGGCCAAGAAGTTCTTCGAGAACATGGGCGGCTACGCCCCGACGATCGGCATCATCGGCACGGTCATGGGTCTGGTGCACGTGCTGGAGAACCTCGACAAGCCCGAGACGCTGGGTCACTCGATCTCCGCGGCGTTCGTCGCCACCCTGTGGGGCGTGCTCAGCGCGAACATCATCTGGCTCCCGATGGCGGCCCGGTTGACCCGGCTCTCCGCGGTCGAGGCCGAGGAGATGGAACTGGTCATCGACGGTGTCCTGGCGATCCAGGCCGGCTCCAACCCGCGTCTGGTCGCCCAGAAGCTGCGGAGCCTGCTCCCGCCGGACGAGATGAAGAAGGCTGAGGCTGCGGCCTCCTCGAAGAAGGCGGCCTGATCTAAATGAGCTCTGGTGGCGGGGGCGCCAAGCGCAAGAAGAAGGGCCATGAGGAGCACGAGGAGCACGTCAACCACGAGCGCTGGCTCGTGTCGTACGCCGACATGCTCACTCTGTTGTTCGTCCTCTTCGTGGTGCTGTTCTCGATGAGTGACATCAACCAGAAGAAGTTCGCTCAGCTGGCCCAGGGCCTGTCCGCGAGCTTCGGTTCGAAGAGCGCCGCGTTCACGGGGAACTACGCCCCGCTGGACGGCGCCTCGAACAACGCCCAGATCGTGCAGATCGACCCGGGCGCGAACCCGGGTGACGGTTCCTCCGGGACCGAGGGCCTGAACTCGAAGCAGAAGGCGGCGGTCGACCGGGCCGTCCAGGCCGAGGGCCGCAAGAAGGCCTCCGCGAACGCCGAGAAGGCGGCCAAGGAGGCCGAGGACATGAAGGCGATCGAGAACAAGATCTCGGACGCCCTCGCCGCCGCGAAGCTGCTGAACAACGTGAAGTTCACGGTCGACCAGCGGGGCCTGGTCATCACCGTGGTGACCAACGACGTCGTCTTCGCCGGCGACCGGGCGGACCTGCGCCCGACCGGCGCGAAGATCCTCGGCGCGATCGCCCCGACGCTGGCCAAGCTGCCGAACAACGTCGAGGTGGACGGCAACACGAACCAGCTCAACGCGAGGACCAAGTACTACCCGAGCGGCTGGGAGCTCTCCGCCGCGCGAGCCTCCACCACGGTCCGTTACTTCACCGGTCACGGCATCCCGAAGAAGCGGCTCAGCGCGGTCGGCTTCTCCGACACCAAGCCGCTGATCGACCCGAAGGACCCGCGCTCGATCACGATGAACCGCCGCGTGGACGTGGTCGTGCTGACCATGCTCACCGCGGACCAGGCGGCGCTGCTGCCCGACGCGGCCGGCGCCGACAGCAAGCTGCACTCCGGCCAGACCACCGCGGCCGCCAAGGCCGCCGCGGAGGCCGCGGCCAAGAAGGTGGAGGCGGACAACGCCTCCGGGGGAACCAGCACGACCAGCACGACCGATCACAGCACCTTGATCACCGCTGACACCAAGAACTGACTGGGGGGATTCTGATGGCAGACGAGAAGGACACGACCGCGGAAGCGGCGCCGAAGAAGTCGAACAAGATGATGCTGATCATCGCGGCTGTGGCCCTGGTGGTTCTGGGTGGCGGTGGCGCCGGAGCGTTCTTCATGCTCAAGGGCGACTCCGCATCGGCGAAGACCCCGGAGAAGGGCATCGTCACCGCGGCGGAGAACACCATCACGGTGAACCTGGCCGACGGGCACTACCTGAAGCTGGGCTTCGCCCTGCTGCAGACCAAGGACACCGGCACCGAAGCGGTCGACCTGAACGAGGCCTACGAGCTGCTGATCGACGAGTACACCGGCAAGACGGTGGCTGAGCTCTCCACCGACGAGGGCCGCGCGAAGCTCAAGGCAGAGGTGGTGGCCAAGCTGGTCAAGGCCTACACGGTGGACAAGAAGCAAGAGGTCATGGACGTCTACTACACCTCCTTCGTGACGCAGTAACAGCAGATGGCAGTCGGGGCGGGTCTCTTCACCGAGACCCGCCCAGACGTGTATTAAGGGCCGAAAACGGCCCCAGGGCTCAGCGGCTCGCTAAGTCCGCCGATCAGGACGACGTGACCACTGCCGCACGCACCCCGGGCAAGATGTCGCGCCGCGGCCAAGGTGGAGGGCCGACGGCGTACGACTTCCGCCGCCCGATCAAGCTCTCCCGTGAACACGTCCGGACCCTGCAGATCGCCTTCGAGACGTACGCCCGCAGCTGCGGCACCCTGCTGACCACCCGCCTGCGCGCGGTCAGCAACGTCTCGCTGATCTCGATCGAGCAACTGAACTACGACGAGTACGTGGCGTCGCTGGCGAATCCCACGATCATCGGGGTGGTTACCCTCGATCCGCTGCCCGGCACGGTCCTGATCGAGATCGCCCAGTCCGCGGTGATGACCGCGATCGACCACATGCTCGGCGGCCCCGGCGGCTCCCAGCCGGAGCGGCCGCTGACCGAGGTGGAGATGCCGCTGCTGCGCGGCCTGATCGAGCGGATGCTCGGCGAGCTGCGGTACGGCTTCGAGAGCCTGGTCGACATCCAGCCGCACCTCAAGGAGATCGAGTACAACGCGCAGTTCCTGCGCGCGCACGCGCCCGGCGATGCGGTCGTGGTGGCCTCCTTCGAGACCAAGATCGGCGCCGAGGAGTGCATCTCCACGCTCTGCCTGCCGTTCAACACGATCCTCCCGGTGCTGTCCCGGCAGGAGGCGGTCGTGCTCAGCGCGGCCGAACGGCAGGCCAAGGACAAGGCGTTGCGCAACCTCACGGCCGGACTTTCCGCCGCTCCGATCGACGTGGCTGTGCGATTCCAGCCCATTCGGATGCGTACCGATGACATCGTGGATCTACGTCCGGGTGACGTCGTTCCGCTGGGGCACCTGACCAGCCGGCCGCTTGAGGTGACCGTGAACGACATCGTCTTCGCGCATGCCGTTCCGGGCAATCAGGGCGCCCGGCTCGCCTGTCTCGTCGTGCCGCCGCCCAACGAGAACTCGTCCAAGGAGTCTGGCCGCTCATGACCGCCCCCACCATCACCGCGCCTCAGCTGTCCCTCGCCCGGCAGGCCGCCGACGCCGCTCTGGCCGTGCTGCCGACCAGCCATGCCCTGGTCGTCGGCGATCCGGCGGTCCCCGACGCGGGGATAGTGATCGAGGGCCAGGCGGTCACCGCGCGGTTCAGCGGCCCGGCCAGCGGCGAGGTGGTCGTGGTGGTCGGCCAGGACCTCGCGGACGCGCTCAAGGAGAGCCCGCTCGGCGAGCTGGACCTGACCGCGGCGGTCCGGCCCGCGCTGGAGGCCGCGTCCCGCGTCTTCGGGCCGGTGGTCCTCGACCCCGGTCAGGTGATGGAGCCGCAGGTGGCGTTGAGCGCGCTCGCCGCCAAGGAGGGCTCGGTCGCCATTCCGCTGCGGGACGGCGACGACGTACGCGCGGTCCTCGCCCTGTCCCTGAGTCCGTGGCCCAGCGACGATCCGTTGCTGGCGGCCGCGACCGGCGGTGGTGTGGCCCAGCGCGCCGAGGCGCCGGCGGTCAGCCGGCGCGGCGGCCTGGACATGCTGCACGACGTGGAGATGGAGGTCTCCGCCGAGCTCGGCCGGACCAGGATGAGCGTGCGGGAGCTGCTGTCGCTGACCCCGGGCGCGATCGTCGAGCTGGACCGGGCCGCCGGCAGCCCCGCCGACCTGCTGGTCAACGGCCGGCTGATCGCCCGCGGCGAGGTGGTCGTGGTCGACGAGAACTTCGGCATCCGGATCACCGAGATCGTCTCGCCCGGCGCCGAGTAGGAGTCACGACGTTGTACCGGCTTCTCCTGCAGGTCGGCTTCTCCCTGTTCATCGTGCTGCTCATGATGTGGGGACTGGCCCGGGCGATGCGGCGCCCGTTCGGCAAGAGCCATCACGGCCATCTGGCGATCCTCAACCGGCAGCAGCTCACCCGGGGTGCGGCGGTGGCCGTGGTCCGGGTGGCCGACCGGGCGCTGGTCCTCGGGGTCACCGACCAGCAGATCAGCTATCTCGGCGAGGCCGAGCTGGATGTGTTCGAGCCGGAGCCGCACGAGCACCGGGACCACCTGGTGATCGAGCCGACCGAGGTGATCAGGGGAGGCGAGACGATCCTGCCGGGACGGCATCCGGCGGCGCCTTTCGGGCCGGGGGGTCACGGCTCGATCCTCTCGCCGAAGACCTGGACCTCGACTCTCGAGTTCCTGCGTGAGCGAACCACAAGGCGATGATCTGATGCGACGCGCGATCGTGCTGCTGTTCGCGGTTGTGGGGCTGGGGCTCGCCCTGCCCGCTCCGGCTCCGGCGGCTCCACCGGGGGCGGGGGCGGCGGCCATGGCCGTACCTCAGCAAGCGCCGGAGGCGCCGGCGAACCCGGCGGCGAAACAGCTGCCGCGAGCACCGCTACCGGTGCCGAAGGCGCCGAAGACCTCGCCGCCGAGCATCAACCTCAACATCAACGGCACCAACCCGGACGGCAGTCGCCCGGCGTCGAGCCTGGTGATCGTTCTCGGTCTGACGCTGCTCTCGGTGGCGCCCGCGCTGCTGCTGCTCTGCACGTGTTTCACCAAGGTCTTCATGGTCCTCGGGATCACCCGCAACGCGCTGGGCCTGACCACGCTGCCGCCCAACCAGGTGATCGCCGGGCTGGCGCTGTTCCTGAGCCTTTTCATCATGGGCCCGACGGTGTCGCAGATGAACGACGTCGGCGTGCAGCCCTACCTGAAGGGCGACAAGACGCAGTCGCAGGCCTTCGACGACGGCATCAAGCCGCTGCGCGAGTTCATGTGGAAGACCACCCGCGAGGACGAGTTGTCCCTGCTCATCAAGGTGTCCGGGGCGAAGCAGCCGGCGAACCGGGACGCGGTGCCGCTGACCACGCTGGTGCCCGCGTTCGTGCTCTCCGAGCTGCGCGCCGCGTTCATCATCGGGTTCGTCATCTTCATCCCGTTCCTGATCATCGACCTGGTCGTCTCGGCGTCCCTGATGTCGCTGGGCATGATGATGCTGCCCCCGGTGACCGTCGCGCTGCCGTTCAAACTGCTGCTGTTCGTGCTGGTCAACGGGTGGGGGCTGATCATCACGGCGTTGGTCGGCTCGTACAAGACATGAACGCCGACATCCCGATCGGCGAGCTGCTGGCGATCCTGCTCGGGGCCTGCCGGACCGGCGCGTGGATGGCGATCTGCCCGCCGTTCAACTCGCGGCTCATCCCGACCCCGGTGAAGGCCTGTCTCTTATACAC
>KL571351.1:955-4665 GCA_000715855.1 Actinoplanes liguriensis | reverse complement strand
GATGTGTATAAGAGACAGGCCGATGGCGCCGTACCTGCGGGACACCCTGCCGTCGCTGGAGACGTCCGCGCTGGTGTTCAGCGTCGCGATGCAGATCTTCGTCGGGTTCGCGCTGGGCTTCATCACCGCGCTGCTGTTCGCCGCCCTGCAGGCCGCCGGCGACCTGCTCGACCTGTTCGGCGGGTTCACCCTGGCGACCGCGTACGACCCGCTCGGTTTCAGTCAGAGCTCGATCTTCGGGCGCTTCTACAACCTGGTCGCGATCACCCTGCTCTTCGCCAGCGACGGGCATCAACTGATCCTGCGCGGGTTCCTGCAGAGCTTTCGTACCCTGCCGCTGGACAGCTCGTTCTCGCCGGAGACGTTCAGCCGGCTGCTGGTCTCCGGGATCGGCGAGATGTTCCTGTCCGCGCTGCAGATCGCCGGGCCGCTGATCTGCGTGCTCTTCCTCGCCGATGTGTCGCTCGGCCTGCTGAACCGGGTGGCGCCGGCGCTCAACGCGTTCCAGCTCGGCTTCCCGGTCAAGATCTTTCTGGTGGTCACCCTCTCCGGCCTGGCCATCTCGATGCTTCCGGGCATCCTGCACACCCTGGTCGAGCGGGCGGTAACGGCGGTGGTCCGCCTCGGTGGTGGCTAGGTGTCCGGGGAGAAGACCGAGCAACCGACACAACAAAGGCTCAAAAAGGCAAAACAGGAAGGGCAAATCGGGCGTACGCCCGATCTGGGCGCCTGGTTCGGAATGCTCGCCGCGAGCGTGCTGCTGCCGCGCACCCTCAAGCAGGCGATGGAGCACGCCGAGGAGCTGACCGGCAAGATCCCGGACGTCATCCAGAACCCGGATCCGGCGAAGACCCTGATCCTGTTCAAGGAGGGTGTCCTCGGCGCGGCCTGGGCGGTGGCGCCGCTGGCGTTCACGCTGATGGCGGTCGGGATCGCGGCGGCCGGCGCCCAGGGCGGCATCCGGGTCGCCACCAAGCTCTTCGTGCCGAAGTTCAACCGGCTCAACCCGTTCGCCGGCCTGAAGAAGATCGTCGGGCCGCACGCGCTCTGGGAGCTCGTCAAGTCGCTGTTCAAGACGGCCGTGCTGGCCGCGGTGCTCTACATGACGCTCAAGAACATCGTGCCGCAGCTGATGGCAGCCGGACGCCTGCCGCTCACCGCGCTGCTCGGGATCGTCACCGACGCGGTGCTCGCGCTGATCCGGGCCGCCGCGATCGCCGGCATCGCGATGGCCGGGGCGGACTACATGGTGGTCCGGCGGCGTACCCAGAAGCAACTGCGGATGACCAAGGAAGAGGTCAAGCAGGAGAACAAGAACACCGAGGGTGACCCGCTGATCAAGGCCCAGATCCGGGCCCGGCAGTTCGCCATGGCGCGCAACCGGCAGATGGCCGACGTGCCGACCGCGGACGTGGTGGTGGTCAACCCGACGCACGTCGCGGTCGCGCTGCGCTACGAGCCGGAGAAGGGCGCGCCCCGGGTGGTCGCCAAGGGCAAGGGCCCGCTGGCCGCCAAGATCCGCGACCTGGCGAAGGAGAACCGGGTGCCGATGGTGCAGGACGTCGCGCTGGCCCGGGCGCTGAACTCGGGCTGCGAGGTGGGTCAGGAGATCCCTGCCGAGTTCTTCGGCGCGGTGGCCCGGGTGCTGGCGTTCGTGATGAGCCTGAAGGCGCGCGGCTCGGCCGCCGGTCTGCACCGCAGCCCCAACCCGGCGCCGGTGTGAGCCCCACCCGTCACACCCGTCCCAGTTCCACTATGACGTAACCGAAAATTCGGGAGATTTACTCACATCGCGGGTGATGAGCAGGGAAGATCGGGGCGTGGCGGTGCCACAGGGGTCCCAGTGACGGCGACGGAACGCCGAGCGGAGGTGTCGTGAAAAGCCGGAACCTCAGCAAGCTCGCCGTACCCATCGGGGTCATCGGCATCATCATCATGATGGTCGTCCCGTTGCCGACCTTCCTGCTCGACCTGCTCATCGCCGTCAACATCACGGTCGCCCTGCTGGTGCTGCTGACCAGCATGTTCGTCGAGAAGCCGCTCGACTTCGCGGTCTTCCCGGCCCTGCTGCTGGTGATGACGCTGTTCCGGCTGGCGCTGAACATCAGCGCGACCCGGCTGGTGCTGCGCGACGGCGACGCGGGCAAGGTGATCCACGCGTTCGGCAGCTTCGTCGTCGGGGGCAACCTGGTCATCGGCCTGGTGATCTTCGCGATCCTGGTCATCGTCCAGCTGATCGTGGTGACCAAGGGTGCCGAGCGGGTCGCCGAGGTCGGCGCCCGGTTCACCCTCGACGCGATGCCCGGTAAGCAGATGGCGATCGACGCCGACCTGAACGCCGGCCTGATCGACGAGGCCGGGGCGAAGAAGCGCCGCGCCGAGGTGGCCGCCGAGGCCGAGTTCTACGGCGCGATGGACGGTGGCTCCAAGTTCGTCAAGGGCGACGCCATCGCGGCCATCATCATCACGCTGATCAACCTGATCGGCGGCTTCGCGGTCGGCATCCTCCAGCACGGGCTGGCGCCGGCCGACGCGATGAACCAGTTCAGCATGCTGAGCATCGGCGACGGCCTGGTCTCCCAGGTGCCGGCTCTGCTGCTCTCGGTCTCCACCGGTCTGATCGTGACCCGGTCGGCCACCTCCGGCGACATGGGTCAGAGCGTCACCCAGCAGCTCAGCCAGAACAAGCTGGCGCTGCGCATCGGCGGCGCCGCGGCCCTCGCGCTGTGCGTCATCCCGGGCCTGCCCAAGGTGCCGTTCCTGCTGGTCGGCGTGACAGTCCTGGTGATCGCCCAGCGGATCAAGGACAAGCTTCCGGAGGAGACCGCGCCCATCGCCGAGGCGGTCGAGATGCCCTCGGCGGACTCGCCCGAATCGCTGCTCGGCGAGATGCGGATCGACCCGCTGGAACTGGCCCTCGCGCCGGACCTGGTCGACCTGGTCGACGTCAGCAGCGGCGATCTGCTCGACCGGGTACGCGCGCTGCGCCGCAAGATGGCGATGGAGCTGGGCGTCATCATGCCGCCGGTGCGCACCCGCGACGACCTGGACCTGCCGCTGTCGTCGTACGCGATCCGGATCTCCGGCACCGACGCCGGGACCGGGCAGGCACCGCCCGGCACCGTCCTGGCGATCGGCGAGGGCCTGCAGGCGCTGCCCGGACGGGCCGGCGTCGAGCCGGTCTTCGGCCTGGCCGGCAAGTGGGTCCCGGCCGAACTGCACTACCAGGCCGAGCTCTCCGGCGCGACGGTCGTCGACCGGGCGTCGGTGATCATCACCCACCTCGCCGAGGTGGTCCGCAACAACGCCAGCCGGCTGCTCGGCCGGGAGGATGTCCGTGCCCTGGCCGACATGGTCAAGCGCACCCATCCGGTGGTGGTCGAGGAACTGACCCCGGGGCTGCTCAGCCTCGGCCAGATCCAGAAGGTGCTGCAGGCGATGCTCGACGAGGGCGTGCCGATCCGCGACCTGGTCCGGATCTTCGAGGCGCTCTCGCTGCGCGCCAAGCTCTCCACCGATCACGACGGCCTGGTCGAGGCCGCGCGCAACGCTCTGGGTCCGGCCATCGCCGCCCAGTACGCGACCGCCGGCCGGCTCACCGTGATCACGCTCGACCCGATGCTCGAGCAGAGCCTGCTCGAGTCACTCCGGCCCAGTGAGACCGGCGCCTTCATGGCGATCGACGGCATGCGTGCCGCTGTCTCTTATAC
>KL571351.1:0-718 GCA_000715855.1 Actinoplanes liguriensis | reverse complement strand
GGCTCGCCGAGGCCGCCGAGCAGCAGGGACTGAACCCGGTCCTGGCCTGCTCGCCACAGCTGCGGTTGCCGCTGATGCGACTTCTGCGAGCCGGTTCACGCCGGGTGCAGGTGCTGTCGTACAGCGAGATCTCTGGTTCCACCGCACAGATCGAGACGATAGGGGTGGTGAACGGTGCCTACGCGGGTGCTGCTTGAGGGACCGGCCATCGAGCCGTTACTGGCTCAGGTACGTGACGAGTACGGCTCGCGCGTCCGGATAGTTTCCGCCGACAAGGTACGCAGCGGTGGCATCGGAGGCTTCTTCGCGAAGCAGCACTACGAGCTCTCCGTCGAGGTACCGGACGCACAGGAAGACAGTGAGGACATGGCGCGACAGACCGTAGCCTAGAACGGCGCTAACACCCTGGAACGGCTGCTCGAACAGGCCGAGTCCAGGGACCGGTTCAACGCCGAACCGCCGGTCGCCCGGCCGTCGGCGCCGAAACCGGGCCCCGCGCCCGGACTGGGCCGGCCGGACAGCAGGGACATCGGGATCGGGGACACCGGGGCGGCCTTCGCCGAGCTGATGGCCGGCCTGGACGTGGCCGGCCATCTCGGCGAGGCGACCCGGTCCGGGCATCGGGTCCGGCAACCCGCCGACCCGGCGGTACGCCCG
The DNA here is from genome assembly GCA_000715855.1 of Actinoplanes liguriensis. Lineage (GTDB taxonomy): Bacteria > Actinomycetota > Actinomycetes > Mycobacteriales > Micromonosporaceae > Actinoplanes > Actinoplanes liguriensis. Next base: position 61 of record KL571351.1, on the reverse strand, counting down.
TTCACCCCGGCGACCGCGACCGAGTCACCGGTCAACGGCGGTGGCCGGCCCAGCCTGCCGG
>KL571350.1:38465-38854 GCA_000715855.1 Actinoplanes liguriensis | reverse complement strand
GGGCGACCTCCGTGGCGGGGCACGGTCAGACCGACAACCCGGTCAGAGGTCGTCCGGATAGTCCGGGTGACCCGGCTGCAGGTCCTCGTCGTCGTCCAGGGGCGTCGGGTACCGCTCCCACAGCGTCTCGCCGGCCTCACCCCGCCCGTTGACCCGGTGGGCGACACCGAGCAGATGGCGCAGGTGCCGGATGTCGTCGAAGTCCGGCTCCGGCCGCGCGTACGCCCGCTCGATGAGCGTCCCGGCCAGTGTGACCCCGCGCTCGTCGTTCCACCCGTACCGCCGGGCCAGTTCGACCCCCGCGTGCAGGGTCCGCGGATCGTCCGCCCCGAACTCCCGCTCGGACTCGGCCGCCACCCGCTCGGCCTCGGCGATCGGCTCGTCGGGCC
>KL571350.1:36764-38213 GCA_000715855.1 Actinoplanes liguriensis | reverse complement strand
GCGGCGATCCGGCCCCACCCGGCGATGGCCTGTTCCCGCAGTTCCTGGGCGTCCGTCTCGTCCTCGGCGGCCAGCCGCAACCGGGCGGACTGCGCCTCGGCCGAGTCCGGCCCGGAGCTCGCGAGCAGCTCCCGGCAGCGTGCGCGATAGGTCGGGAGCAGCTCCGGCGACTTGTTGCAGAGCAGGTGCAGGACCTCCAGGGTGTCCGGGTGGGCAGGCCCGAGCGCCCGCTCCCGCCCGGCGACGAGCTCTTCCAGCAATGTGTGGGCCGGGCTGCCGGCCGACCAGTCCTCGAACGTCCACAGCAGCAGATAGCGCGCGTCGAGCGTCGCCGGATGATCCGCCCCCAGCGTGCGGGTCCGGTTCTCGATCACCCGCTCGATCTCGAACACCGCGAGCGCGTCCCACCGCTGCTTGTCGGTGTCGTCGTACTCGTGCTCCCGATACACCTCGGCGAGCCGCAGCCGCGTCTCCTGAGTCCGCGGGTCGTCCTCGGCACAGCGGCTGATCGCTGCCCGGAGCGAGCGGATCAGGGTGAGGCGGCTGCGCAGCATGATGCGCAGCGTAATCCTGGCGGTCACGCCGGGTTTGGGGCAGGCTGCGAGGTATGACGCAGATTCTTGGGCCTGGCATCGGGGAGTACCTGCTGGCGCACAGCGAGCCCGCGGACGAGCTGCTGCGGGAGCTGGCCGCCGAGACCCGCGCCTCGCTCCCACCGGAGTATGCCGGGATGCAGGTCGGCGCGGACGAGGGCGCCCTGCTCACCCTGCTGGTGAAGCTGACCGGGGTGCGCAACGCGGTCGAGGTCGGCGTCTTCACCGGCTACTCGTCGATCTGCATCGCCCGTGGCCTGCAGCCCGGTGGCCGCCTGCTGGCCTGCGACGTCTCTCCGGAGTGGACCAAGGTCGCCCGGGAGTACTGGGCGAAGGCCGGCCTGGCCGACCGGATCGAGCTGCGGCTGGCGCCGGCGATCGAGACGCTGCGCGCGCTCGCGCCCGACCCGGTGATCGACTTCGCTTTCGTGGACGCCGACAAGATCGGCTACCCGCAGTACTACGAGGAGCTGGTCACCCGGTTGCGCCCGGGTGGGCTGCTCGCGCTGGACAACGTGCTGCGCAGCGGCCGGGTGCTGACCCCGACCGAGCCGGCCGACCGGGCGATCGCGGAGCTCAACGACCGGATCGTCCGCGACGCCCGGGTCGAGTCGGTGATGCTGCCGGTGCGGGACGGGGTGACCCTGGTGCGCCGGCGCGACTGACCTGCCCGCTACCCGGCACGGCCCGGATTGCCACCGGACTGCAACCGGGATGCCGTCTGCTTAGACGGTGCGGAGCAGGGGACAGACAGTGTTCGCCACGACGGCGGCCATCGCGATCGTGGTGTACCAGTTTCTCCCGGACGACGATCGCCTGATCACCGCCTGGCAGGTCGGCATCGGCTGGTCGGCGG
>KL571350.1:34982-36497 GCA_000715855.1 Actinoplanes liguriensis | reverse complement strand
CCATCGTGCTGGGCGCTCGCCGGCAACCGCGCCCCGACCGTACCCCCTGGTGGTTCTTTGCTCTGGGGGTCTTCAGCAACGCCACCGGCATCGCGGTTGCCAAGATCGCCCAGGTGGGATGGGGTCTGGTCGACCTGCCGACGCCCGCCGACCCGTTCTTCCTCGTCCTCTATCCGGCCTGCGGCGCCGGGCTGGCGCTGCTGATCCGCCGCCGCGACGAGTGGCGCAACTGGACCGCGCTGCTCGACGCGGTCACCATCACCACCGGTTTCGGCCTGCTGGCCTGGGTCTACGTGATCGACCCGATCAACCTGACCAGCCAGATGACCAAGCTGGCGCACGCGACCCAGGCCGCGTACCCGATCGGTGATCTGATCCTGCTCGCGGTGATGACCCGGCTGCTGCGCGGCGGCGGGAACCGGGGCCCGGCGCTGTGGTGGATGTCCGCCGCGCTGGTGGCGCTGCTGATCGGCGACAGCTCCTGGGTGGTTCTCGACAATCTGGGCGCGACCGGCCGGATGCTGGAGGACTCGCCGTGGGTGGGCCGCCTCCTGGAGTCGGTGTTCGTGGTCGCATTCTGCCTCTTCGCGACCGCGGCGCTGGATCCGAGCGCGGTCCGGCTGGTGCAGCCGGCGGCGGAGCGGACCGCCCGGCTGGGGCCCGGCCTGCTGGCGTTGCTCACCGGCGCCTCACTGATCGCGCCCGGCGTGCTGGCCCTGCAGCTGCACCACGGCTCGGTGGACAACGGCTGGGCGATCGTGATCGGCTCCACGGCGCTGTTCCTGCTGGTGGTGACCCGGATGGCGGGTCTGGTCCGGGAGGTGGAACGGCAGGCCCGTCAGGTCCGTGAGCTGGCCCGCTCGGACGAGCTGACCGGCCTGCCGAACCGCCGAGCCTGGAACGACGAGCTGCCCCGCGCCCTGGAACGGGCCCGCCGCGACCACGAGCCGGTCGCCGTCGCGATCGTCGACCTGGACCATTTCAAGCGGTTCAACGACGCCCACGGGCACCCGGCCGGGGACCGCCTGCTCAAGGCGGCCAGCGCGGCCTGGCACGGCACGCTCCGCAAGGTCGACCTGATCGCCCGGTACGGCGGCGAGGAGTTCGTGGTGCTGCTGCCCGCCGCGGACGCCGCGCACGGCTACGCGGCCCTGACCCGGATGCTCGGCGCGACCCCGCAGGGCCAGACGTTCTCGGCCGGCCTGGCCGTCTGGGACGGCGAGGAGACCTCGGACGAGCTGCTGCAGCGCGCGGACCGGGCGCTGTACTCCGCGAAGGAGCGCGGCCGCAACCGGATCGAGATGCCCGCCGCCGCTTAGAGCAACGTCGCGGCGTGCCGCCCGGCCGCGGCGGCGGCCAGGAAGTAGTGGTAGTCCTGATCCAGCTTGCGGCCCATCGTCGACAGCGGCACCGGGCACGCGCGCAGCGCCTCCTCCAGGCCGTCGACGCCGACGCTGACGACGCGGTGCCGGTCGCTCAGGAACTCCAGATCGGCGGCCAGGGCCGCCTCCAGAC
>KL571350.1:34187-34786 GCA_000715855.1 Actinoplanes liguriensis | reverse complement strand
GCCGGCACCGGCAGGTCCGCCCTGGTCAAGGCGATTTTCCCGTACGCCGTGAGACTGTGGTGCGACACGCCGCGGTGCCGGGCGCGCGCGTCGCCGTCGGAGATCCGCAGGGAGCCGACCGGCCGCCCGCCGAGCACCCCGATCGCGTTGACCGCCTCGCCCAGCGCCACCCCGGAGAACCCCCAGGTGGTGCCGGTCCCCAGGTTGCCCGGCCCCTGCGCGACGATCGTCACGTCGGCGTTCAGCACGTGCCGGGCGGCGAGGAGCCCGGTGTGCACCGTGCTCGCCTCCAGGTCCCCGCCGAACGCCTGCCCGGTGGTGACCGTCCCGGCCAGGTGCCCGGCCAGCCCGTCGAGCGTGCGGGAGAACCAGGCCGGCAGCGCCCCGCCGTCGGTCATCAGATACGCCACCCGGGCGTCCGGCCGGTCGGCGTGCACCCCGGCCAGGATCGCCGGCAGCGCCGAGTGCAGGTCGGCGGTGACGACCGGCATCCCGTCCAGGGACTCGGCCGCTTCCATCACGGCTCGATGGGGGGATGCCTCCTCGTCCACGCCGAGCAGGATCGGCTGCAGCGGCGTGTAGCGGGCCTTCACGAGGTG
>KL571350.1:31420-33989 GCA_000715855.1 Actinoplanes liguriensis | reverse complement strand
GAGATGTGTATAAGAGACAGGACCAGGGCGTACCCCCCGGTGCCGAGGCCCATCACGAGGGCGCCGACGTTGAGCAGCACGCGGTCGCCCGGCTCCGGGAAGCCGACGAGCCCGGGGTAGGCGAGCGCCCGGGTGAGGCCGTCACCGGTCTCGACGTCCAGCTCGACCGCGCCCCGCCAGCTCCGTCGCACCGAGAGCACCGTCCCGGACCGCCACCGCACCATGAAGGTGGACCCTATCGGTCCACGCCGCCGTCGATGTGGTCGCGTCCCGGCACGCCGCGGGTCGGGTCCAGGAACACGTACCGGATCTCGGGGAACCGCTCCCGCAGCCGCCGTTCGGCGTCGTCGGAGGCCGCCTCGATCTGCTTGCCGGTCGCCTCGTCGTCGAAGTCGACCTTCGCCGCGACCAGGATGTCGCCCGGCCCGATCTGCATGGTCAGCAGCGTCGGCACGCCGGTCACCACCGGGATCGAGCGCAGGTCGGCGGCGATCTGGTTGTGGATGCGCCGCGGCACCGCCCGCCCGACCAGCAGCGTCACGTTGCTGCGGGCCAGCACGAACGCGACCACCAGCAGGAGCAGGCCGATCACGATCGAGGCCGCCCCGTCCCACGTCTCCTGGCCGGTGAGCTGGGTCAGCCCGAGGCCGGCCGCGGCGACGAGCAGGCCGATCAGGGCCGCCGCGTCCTCGAAGTACACCGCCTTGACCGTGGTGTCCGGGGTCAGCCGCAGGAAGCGCGAGGCGGTGACGTTCCACCGGCGGGACTGGTCGTGGACCTGACGGCGGGCCCGCAGGAACGAGGTGCCCTCGGCGACGAACGAGACGGCGAGGACGACGTACGACCACAGGTACTCCCCGGCACCCTCGCCGCTGACGATCGTGGTCACGCCGTGGTAGATCGAGAATCCGGCACCGCCGACGAACGTGAACAGGGCGGCGATGAACGCCCAGACGTAACTCTCCTTGCCGTACCCGAACGGGTGTTGCTCGTCCGCCGGTTTTCCCCCTCGGCGCAACGCGACGTACAGGAAGACCTCGGTGACCGTGTCCGCGAACGAGTGGGCGGCCTCGGACAGCATCGCCGCCGAACCGGAGACCAGCCCGGCGAAAAGCTTCGCCACCGCGATGACCAGGTTCGCGGACAGCGCCAGGAGCACCGTGCCGACGCTCTCGGTCTCGGCGCGCGGGCCGGTGTCGGGCAGTCCGGTGGGTGCGGTCTCGGGCTCGGGTGCGATCGTCACGTCGGCCATCGTTCCCCACGGCGGTCACGAATAACGGTCGGGACACCCGGGCTGCTAGGTTTCGTGTCGTGTCGCGCACTCGTACCGAGCGCCTGGTGAACCTGGTGATCTGCCTGCTGTCCACGCGACGGTTCCTGACCGCCGCGCAGATCGCCCTGACCGTGCCCGGATACGAGCACGACCCCGAGGATCCCCGGGACCACGAAGCGTTCCAGCGTAAGTTCGAGCGGGACAAGGCCGAGCTCCGCGAGCTCGGCGTCCCGCTGGAGACCGGAACCGCCAGCATCTTCGATCAGGAGCCGGGCTACCGCATCGCCCAGCGTGAATATGCGCTGCCCGACATCCTGCTGGAGCCGGACGAGGCGGCCGCGGTCGGCATCGCCGCACGGCTCTGGCAGCACGCCGGCCTCGCCGCCGCCGCGTCGTCCGGGCTCGCCAAGCTGCGCGCCGCCGGCGTCGAGGTCGACCCGCAGGCCACGCTCGGGGTCGAGCCGGTGGTCACCGTCGACCCGGCGTTCGGCCCGCTCACGTCGGCCGCCCGGGAGCGCCGCGCGGTCAACTTCAAGTACCGGGTGCCCGAGGTCGACGAGCCCAGCGCCCGCCGCCTGGAGCCGTGGGGCGTGGTCTGCTGGCGCGGCCGGTGGTATGTCGTCGGTCACGACAAGGACCGCAACGCCACCCGCTGCTTCCGCCTCTCCCGGATCGTCGGCGACGTCCGCGCGGTCGGCCGGCCCGACGCCTTCACCCCGCCCGCGGACGCCGACCTGATCAGCCACGTCGCCAGCACGTCCGGGCCGATCGCGCGCAACGGCCGGGCCACGATCACGGTCAGCCACGGTCGTGCGGCGGGCCTGCGACGCCTGGCGGCCGAGGTGATCCCGGGCGAGGAAACCGACAAACTGATTATCTCGTACGGCGATCCGGAGTGGCTCGCCGCCCGCGTCGCCGGCTACGGGACGGACGCCCGCGTGGAGAGTCCACCCGAGTTGCGGGACGCGGTGATCCAGCAGCTCAAGGAGCTGGTGACCCGGTACGAGCCGGCCGCCCCGGCGGTGGCGTCGTGACCACGCCCCGGGCCTCCGCCGACCGCCTCGGCCGGCTGCTCAACCTGGTGCCCTACCTGCTGGCCCGCCCCGGGATCCTGGTCGCCGAGGCCGCGGCCGACCTGGGCGTCACCGAGAAGCAGCTCCGCGAGGACCTGGAGCTGCTCTGGGTGTGCGGGCTGCCCGGTTACGGCCCGGGCGACCTGATCGACATGGCGTTCGACGGCGACCGGGTGACGATCAGCCACGACGCCGGCATCGACAAGCCGCTGCGGCTGAACCC
>KL571350.1:30808-31203 GCA_000715855.1 Actinoplanes liguriensis | reverse complement strand
GCCCTGGTGGTGGCGTTGCGGATGCTCGCCGAGACCCCCGGCATCGGCTCGCGGGACTCGATCGAGCGGGCCCTCGCCAAGATCGAGAGCGCGGCCGGTGACCTGGCCGACGCCCCGGTCGCCGTGAAGCTCCCGGCCAACCAGGAGAAGCTGAACAAGGTCCGGGCCGCGGTCGACTCGGGGAACGCGCTGCGCCTGACGTACTACACGGCCGCCCGCGACGAGACCACCGAACGGGTCGTCGACCCGATGCGGATGCTGACCGTCGGCACGTTCGCCTACCTCGAGGCGTGGTGCCGTCGCGCCGAGGGCACCCGGCTGTTCCGGATCGACCGGATCGACGCGTTCACCCAGCTCGACGAGCCGTCCCGGCCGCCGGTCTGTCTCTTATACAC
>KL571350.1:29717-30543 GCA_000715855.1 Actinoplanes liguriensis | reverse complement strand
GGGGGAGTGGCTGGTCACGATGCGCGTGACCGACCTGGTCTGGGCCCGCCGCTTCCTGGTCGGCCGCCCCGACGTCACCGTCGTCGGCCCGCCCGAGCTGGTCGAGCAGATCCGCGCCGCCGCCCACGCCGCCCTGGACCAGTACGCCGCGCCGTGACCGCTCGCTGCGGACCGCGGCGCCGGCCGATAGGGTTGCGCCCGTGCTGATGTGGGTCTGGATCGCCGTCGTCGCGGTCGCGCTGATCATCCTGGTGACGGCAGCCGTGCGGCTGTTCGGCCGATTGCCGGAGCTGCGCCGGGCGGCGGGAAGATTGCAGCGCCGGCAGGAGGAGGCGATGCGCCTTCAGGCCGGTGCGGCGAAACTCGAGCAGACCATGCTGGGCCTGCAACAACGTGCGGAGCAGGCGCAGGAGCAGGTGGAACGGATTCAGGCCGGCTTCGGCAAGTGAACTATGCCGTTCAGCTCCCGTTGTCCGGGATGTAAAGGGGTTCCATCAGAATCTCGCAGCTTCCTGGGTGCAACATCGCCGGAATTGACACGTACGATGGACCCCGCAACCTGATCCGACCGACTGGAGTCTCCCCATGGGCGCCCTCAAGCCATGGCACATCATCTTGCTCGTCGTTGTCCTCGTGCTGCTCTTCGGCGCGAAGCGGCTGCCGGACGCGGCGCGTTCCCTCGGGCGCTCGCTGCGGATCATCAAGGCCGAGACCAAGGGTCTCGTCGACGACAACAACAACGAGAACCTGGCGGAGAAGGCCGACGCTCAGTACTCGCGTCAGCCGCTGCAGGGTGACGTCCAGCAGCCCGGCTACCAGCAGCCCG
>KL571350.1:28403-29486 GCA_000715855.1 Actinoplanes liguriensis | reverse complement strand
CCGCAGCAGCCGCCGGCGCAGCCCTACGTCGACCCGGTGCAGCGCACCAACGACCGCTGATCCGGGCCGATGGCACTGAGCCTGCGCCGTACCAAGGGGCCCAGTAAGTTCGAGCAGGCCTCCGACGGCTCGATGACGCTCATCGAGCACGTGCGGGAGCTGCGGAACCGGCTCTTCGTCGCCTCGCTGGGCGTGGTCGTCGGCCTCATCGTCGGCTTCGTCATCTCCCAGTGGGTCTTCGGCATCCTGAAGGCTCCGTACTGTGCCCTGCCGAGCTCGATCAACGACACCACCGGCAGCTGCGAGTTCATCACGCTCGCGGTGACCGACCAGCTCATGCTGCGCCTGAAGATCGCGCTGTGGGTCGGTCTGCTCGTCGGCGCCCCGGTCTGGCTGTATCAGTTGTGGGCGTTCGTCGCGCCCGGCCTGCACCGGCACGAGCGCAAATGGGCGTACGTGTTCGTCGGCCTCGCCGTCCCGCTGTTCTCCGGCGGCGTCGTCCTGGCCTACCTGGTCATCGGGCACAGCCTGGCCTTCATCATGGACGCCGGTGTGCTCGGCGCGCCGACGAAACTCGAAGTCACGTCGTACGTCGGCTTCGTGATGAACATGCTCCTGCTGTTCGGGGCGGCCTTCGAGTTCCCTCTGCTGCTGCTGATGCTGAACTTCACCGGCGTTGTCACCGGCCGCAAACTGCTGAGCTGGTGGCGGGCCGTGGTGTTCCTGGCGTTCGCGTTCGCCGCGTTCGCGACACCCGACCCCGGCCCGTTCGGCATGAGCCTGCTGGCGGCCTGCATCAGCGCGCTGTACTTCCTTGCCGTCGGGGTGGCGATCATCAACGACAAGCGCAAGGGCCGCGGCAAGGAGATCTACGCGGGTCTCAACGACGACGAGATCTCCACCCTCGAAGAAGAACGGGTCCCGGTCGGCGCGTCCGACCCGATCGCGGCGCCCGTCCCGGTCGACGGCCCTACTCCGGTGGAAGCCCCTCGTCCGATCGAGCGTCGCTTCGACGACATGACGTGACCTGATTGCTCCGCTTCGCTCCGCGGCAAAACTGAGCTGGCTGGCTCCGCTTCGCTC
>KL571350.1:25915-28164 GCA_000715855.1 Actinoplanes liguriensis | reverse complement strand
TGGCTCCGCTTCGCTCCGCGGCAAAACGCCTTGTAACCGGGGAGGAGGCAGCTGGTTTTCCGCCGCCCGCAAACACCGCGGGCGTCGAAAAACCAGTTGCCTCCTCCCCGGCGGCGTTTTGCGGCGTGAATGCTCGCCGCGGTTCGGGAGGCGGAGGGTTGAAGTGCCCGGAGCCGAGATGGGTGGGGTGAGGCCGCGCCTCGCTTCGCCCCGTGCCGCTTCGCCCCGTGCCGCCTCGCGCCGCCTCGCGCCGCCTCGCGCCGCGCCGCCTCGGTTCGGTTCGGGGGGTGGGGGTTGGGGTGGCTGGGGCTGCGTGGGGGCGGGGGTGGGGCGGTATCGTGCGCGGCTGTGACGACGGAGTTCATTGGGGTGCTGGCCAATGCGCGGGCGGGGCGTGGGCGGCACCGGGGGCTGCTTCCGGGCGTGTTGCAGGCGCTCGGCTCGGCGGGGCGTGCCGTCCGGCTGCTGGAGGCGGACAGTGGCGTGGCCGCCGAACGGGCGTGTCACCAGGCTGTTGACGACGGGGCCGTGGCGCTCGTGGCGGTGGGCGGCGACGGGACCGTGCACCGGGTGCTCCAGGCCGTCGCGGGACGGCCGGTGGGGTTCGGGGTGATCCCGGCGGGCACCGGGAACGACTTCGCGACCGCTGTGGCCGTACCGGCAAATCCGCTGGAAGCCGCAGCCGGGATCACCGCGGCCCTGGAAGCGGACCTCAGCCACCGGATCGACGCCGTTCTGGCGGCGGATGCCGCCGGGCGCGAACGCTGGTTCTGCGCGGTGCTCGCCGCCGGGTTCGACGCCCTGGTCAACGAGCGCGCCAACCGGATGGTCCGGCCGCGCGGCCCGCGACGCTACGACCTGGCGATCATGCTGGAGCTGGCCCGGCTGCGGGCGCGCACCTACACGCTGGAGATCGACGGCGAGACCCGGACCGTGACCGCGGAGATCGTCGCCGTGGGGAACGCGGCGAGCTACGGCGGCGGGATGCGGATCCTGCCCGGCGCGGACCCGGCCGACGGGCTGCTCGACGTGATCTGGGCGAGCCCGCTCGGGCGCGTCGGGCTGACCAGGCTCAAGCCGCGGCTGCGGTCCGGCACCCACGTCACCGATCCCCGGGTCACCGTGCTGCGGGCCCGGCATGTGCGGGTGCACGCCGACGGGATCGTCGGCTACGCGGACGGGGAGCGGCTCGGCCCGCTTCCGCTCGACTTGAAAGTTGTGCCGGGTGCGATTCGGTTGCTCCGCTGATCCGGCCGTCAGTTTCCCCGGCGGCGACCCGAATCAGAGGGCATGGCGATGAACAAGGTCTCCGGTAACACGTCCTCGGTCGCGTCCCTGGCCGGCTCGGTCCTCGGCAACGCCCGCGAGGCGATCAAGGCGATGGCGGACGCGGCCACCAACGCCTCGTCCGACGCCGACAAGGCGACCACCCCGCCGCCCGGCGGCAAGGGCGCCCGCCGCGGCACGGTCCTCGACCGCTACCTGTAAGCCCAAACTCCCAGCTGGCGGTGACGGCTCTCCCCGGGCCGGAATTCAGCCGTGAGTGCCAGCCGGTGGGGGTGGGACGCGGCTGGGGAGTGAGTGCGGTGGAGGCGGCGTGCGGGACGGGCGGGCGTGGGCTGACGACGTACCGCGGAAGGCTTTTAGATGCAACCGGTGAGCGCCAGCGTGGCGCCCAGGCCGTTGGTGCGCCCCGGCTCCGCGGACGGCAGCACGAGCGCGGCGCAACCGGCTTTGACCGCACCCGCGTCGGCGGGGGTGTCACCGACCATCAGTGTCCGTTCCGGATCAGCGCCGAGCATGCCGCACGCGCGCAGGAAGATCGCCGGATCCGGTTTTGTCCGGCCCAGCTCGTAGCTCAGCGCGAACGCGTCGACCAGCCCGTCCAGACCCCACTGGGCGAAGTGCGGCCGGATGTCGAACCCGATGTTGCTGACCACCGCGATCTTGATGCCGGCGTCGTGCAGTTTGCGCAGCGTGGGCTCGGTGTCCTGGTACGGCAACCAGCCGTCGGGCACCAGCAGCCGGTCGTAGAGCGCGTCGGCGAGCCCCTCCACGTCGGTGTGCACCGTCGACGCCAGGCCCGTGTACGCGGCCCGGTGACTGTGCTCGTAGAGATCCCGATCGGCCCAGTGCTCGGCGAGTTGCGGCGGCACCCGGTGCGGCAGTGGACCACCGGCGCGCCCGGCGGTGACCAGGCGGTCGGCCAGGATCGTGGCCTTCCCCCGGTCGAGAACGGCGCCGCAGGC
>KL571350.1:21578-25625 GCA_000715855.1 Actinoplanes liguriensis | reverse complement strand
GAACAGGACGGCTTCCACGAGCCGCGCGGACTGGGGAGGTTCGGTGGCATGCGGCACTCGTGCACCTTACCGATGCGCCGTTTGCCTCCTGACGGCCACTACCGTGTCGCAAATTGTCACACCCGCGAACTAGTCTTCTGTTCATGACTAGTCCCGCCGAACGGTATGCGGAATCCCAGCGGCGGGCGGCGCGGGTCGCCACGTTCCCGGCGCTCGACGACTTCATGCTCGACGTGGGCTTCGATCTGGACGACTTCCAGCGCTCGGCGTGCGAGGTCCTGGAGCGGGGCAACGGCGTGCTGGTCTGCGCGCCGACCGGCGCCGGCAAGACCGTGGTCGGCGAGTTCGCTGTGCACCTGGCGTTGCGTTCGGGGGAGCGCAAGTGCTTCTACACGACGCCGATCAAGGCGCTGTCCAACCAGAAGTTTCACGATCTCGTCGATCGCTACGGGCCCGACAAGGTCGGCCTGCTCACCGGCGACAACGTGATCAACGCGGATGCGCCGGTGGTCGTGATGACCACCGAGGTGCTCCGCAACATGCTCTACGCCGGCTCCACCCAGCTGAAGAACCTCGCCTACGTGGTGATGGACGAGGTGCACTACCTGGCGGACCGGTTCCGCGGCGCGGTCTGGGAAGAGGTGATCATCCACCTCCCGGCCTCGGTCACCCTGGTCTCGCTCTCCGCCACGGTCAGCAACTACGAGGAGTTCGCCGACTGGCTCGTCACCGTCCGCGGTGAGACCGAGGTGGTGGTCAGCGAGCATCGGCCGGTCCCGCTCTGGCAGCACATGCTGGTCGGCCGGCGGATGTTCGACCTGTTCCACGACGCCGACGCGGCCAAGAAGCACGACGTGCATCCCGAGCTGCTGCGCTACTCCCGCGAGATGGAGCGCCGGCTGGAGATGGGCGCGGGCGCCGGCGGGTGGAACGGGCGCGGTGGCCGGGGCAAGCGCTGGCAGCCGCCGCCGCGCGCCGAGGTCGTCGACCGGCTGGAGCGGTCCGGGCTGCTGCCGGCGATCCTGTTCATTTTCAGTCGCGCCGGCTGCGACGCCGCCGTCCAGCAGTGCCTCGGCGCCGGCCTGCGGCTGACCGATCCGGAGGAGCGCGCCGAGATCCGGCGGATCGCCCAGGCCAAGGTCGCCGGCATCCCCGCGGAGGATCTGTCGGTCCTGGGTTACTGGGAGTGGCTCGACGGGCTGGAGCGGGGCCTCGCCGCGCACCACGCCGGCATGCTGCCCGCCTTCAAGGAGGCGGTCGAGGAGTGTTTCGTCAACGGCCTGGTCAAGGCGGTCTTCGCGACCGAGACGCTGGCGCTGGGCATCAACATGCCGGCCCGTTGCGTCGTGCTGGAGCGCCTGGTCAAGTTCAACGGCGAGGCCCACGTCGACCTGACCCCGGGGGAGTACACGCAGCTGACCGGCCGCGCCGGCCGTCGTGGCATCGACGTCGAGGGTCACGCCGTGGTGCTGTGGAGCCCCGAGGTCGACCCGCGGCACGTGGCCGGGCTGGCCTCGACGCGCACCTATCCGTTGCGGTCGTCGTTCCGCCCGTCCTACAACATGGCCGTCAACCTGGTCGGCTCGGTCGGGGCGGAGAAGTCCCGCGAGCTGCTCGAGTCGTCGTTCGCCCAGTTCCAGGCCGACCGTTCGGTGGTCGGCCTGGCGCGGCAGGTGCAGCGCAACGTCGAGACCATGCAGGAGTACGGGAACGACGGCGCCTGCCACCACGGCGACTTCGACGAGTATTTCGCGATTCGCGTCGCGATCGCCGACCGGGAGAAGTCGATGGCCCGGCAGGGGGTCGCCCAGCGCCGCTCGGCCGCCAACGACTCCCTGGCCAAGCTCCGTCTCGGCGACGTGATCCGGGTCCCGCAGGGCCGCCGCGCCGGCCTGGCCGTCGTCCTGGAGCCGGCCGCCGGCGGGTTCGGCGAGCCCCGCCCGCTGGTGCTCACCCAGGACCGCTGGGCCGGCCGGGTCAGCCCGGCCGAGTTCGGCGGCGAGGTCGAGGTGCTGGCCCGCCTCCGCGTCCCGAAGAACTTCAACCACCGGTCCCCGGGCGCCCGCCGCGACCTGGCGGCCCAGGTCAGCGGGACGGGGCTGGACCGGCACCCGGATCGTCGCCGGGGCGGCCGCAGCAAGGCGGCCCCGGGGGAGGACGCCGAGATCGCCCTGCTCAAGGTGCAGATGCGGCAGCACCCGTGTCACGCCTGCCCGGAGCGGGAGGATCATGCCCGCTGGGCCGAGCGCCGGCACCGGCTGCTGCGCGACACCGACGCCCTGCGGGACAAGGTGGCCGGGCGCACCGGCTCGCTGGCCCGCACGTTCGACCAGGTCTGCTCGGTGCTGACGGCCCGAGGCTATCTGTCGGACGACGGCGAGGTCACCGAGGCCGGCCGGATGCTGGGGCGGATCTGGTCGGAGGCCGACCTGCTGGTCGCCGAGTGTCTCCGGCAGGGCATCTGGGACGGGCTGGAGCCGGACGAGCTGGCCGCCGGGGTGTCCATGGTGCTCTACGAGTCCCGCCGTGAGGGGGAGGATCGCGCCTCGGTGCCGAAGGGCTCGGTCAGCGCGGCCGTCGACGCCTGCGCCAAGCTGTGGGAGGAGATCGCGGCCGACGAGAGCGAGCACGGCCTGTCGCTGACCCGCGAGCCCGACCCGGGTTTCGTCTGGCCGATGTATCGCTGGGCGCGCGGCGAGCCGCTGGCCAAGGTGCTGGCGAGCGGGCACAACTACGACGCGGACATGCCGGCCGGTGACTTCGTCCGCTGGGCTCGGCAGGTCCTCGACCTGCTCGGTCAGATCCGCGAGGCGTCGGCCGCGTCGCCGAGCGTGAAGGAGACGGCCCGGAAGGCGATCACCGCGGTCAACCGGGGTGTCCTGGCGTACCACAGCGGCATGTGAGCCGCTTCGTCCACCTGACCCCGGCACGGCTGACCGCCACGGTTCCCCGCGCCGGGCTCGGCTCCCCGGTGCAGCCGGGGGCGGCGGCCGTGCGCCTGCCCCGGTTGTCTGAGCCGCGGGGAGTACGGTGCGGCCCGGCTGCGGCGGCGTTTCGACGAGGACGTACGTCGCACGCCGTACCCGGAGTTGCTCGCCGGGTTGCGCTCGGATGATTCGGACGAGGTGTGCGGGGCACTATGGAGTTTGCGGGGTCGTGGCGAGGTCGCCGACTTCGCGTTCCTCGTCGAGCATCCCGACCCTGACGTGCGCGAAGCGCTCGGGGAGGTCCTGGAGACAAGCTATCGCGGCCCGGCTGCCCGGGCGTTGCGGGAGCGCCTGGCCAACTGACGTCGCCCGGCCGGCGCCGCCCCGCCGACGCTGCCCGGCCGACGCTGCCCGGCTGGTGCCGGCGGGGGTGGTTATCGGGGCCGAGCCTGAGTGGCGGGGCGGCCCGCGAAGCGATCATCGGCGCATGGTGAATCTGCGTTGACGGTGTCTTTGGGACAATTCAAGAATAGCGGGCGACAGTGATGGATGTCGCTTGAGTGCGTCTGCCGGAGGAAGGGGACATGGCTGCGGACTCGCCGCATCTGATCGGGTGGTCCGGAGACGCATGGGATGAGTCGGTGATGGCCGTCATCGACCCGGACACCGCGATCATTGAGGTGACCCTGTTCGGCCCCTGGGACCGGCCCTTGTCCTGGCGGGCCCGGACAGTGCTGGACAAATGCCTGGCCGAGCACCCCACCGGCCTGATCGTCGACCTGCACCGGCTGAACGATCCGCGGGCGGTCAGCGCGCCGCTCTGGCTCACCCTGTGCGCGCAGGGAGCCGCGATGCAGCCGCCGATCGCGATCGGGGTGTGCCTGCCGGCGTCGGTTCCGCTCGCCCGCCGGCTGCGGCGGCTCGGCGCCCGGGACTGGCTGGTCATGTACGCGTCGGTCCAGCAGGCCCGCACCGCCCTGGCGCACCGCCGTCCGCTGATCGACCGGATGCACCTGGCCCTGCCGCCCGACCCGGCCGCCGCGAGCCTGGCCCGGTCCCTGGTCAGCGACGCCTGCCGGGGCTGGGAGCTGCCGCACCTGCTGCAGCGGGGCCGGCTGGG
>KL571350.1:20715-21344 GCA_000715855.1 Actinoplanes liguriensis | reverse complement strand
GAGATGTGTATAAGAGACAGTAGCACGCCGGCACCGACATCGAGGTGATCGTGTCCCCGCGCGGCGAGGGCACCGGAGCGGCCCTGCACCTGGCCGTCTACGACGGTGACCCGGCGCTGCCGCAGGTGCGCGACCCGGTCCCCGGCCCGCT
This sequence comes from Actinoplanes liguriensis, assembly GCA_000715855.1. Classification (GTDB taxonomy): domain Bacteria; phylum Actinomycetota; class Actinomycetes; order Mycobacteriales; family Micromonosporaceae; genus Actinoplanes; species Actinoplanes liguriensis. The sequence continues at coordinate 21,193 of KL571350.1, read as the reverse complement.
CGGCCCGTCGCTGACCGATCGCGGTCTCGGCCTGCGGATCGTGGGCGCCGCCGCGTCGGCCTGGGGTGCGCTGCCCGCCCGGGGCGGGAAACTGGTATGGGCGATCCTGCGCAACCGGCCGGAGGTGCCGTCATGACCCCTGATCCGATTTTCGCGGGCACGAGGATCGCCGGCGCGCGCAACGGCGACCGGCTGATCATCCACCTGCAGGGCAGCCTGGACGCGATGTCGGTGACCGCCCTGCAGACCCAGCTCTACGACCTGACGAGGGTGTACGACGTGCTCGGGCTGACCGTCCCGGTCCGGCAGATCCACATCGACGTCGCCGAGGTGGACTTCTGTGACGCGGCCGGCCTGCGGATGCTTGTCGCCGCGCGGTGTGTGGCCGACTCCCGGGACGCGACGTGTCACCTGCGCAACCCGCAGCCGCATCTGCGCTGGCTGTTGCGCGCGACCCGGGCCGCCGACCTGTTCAGCG
>KL571350.1:15696-20455 GCA_000715855.1 Actinoplanes liguriensis | reverse complement strand
CGGGAGGCTTCTAGCGTGGGGCGATGGCGGCTTCGCAGGAGCACATCACCGCCGGCCTGCCGCGCGGTGCGACCTTGGTGGACGGTGGTGTGGCGTTCCGGTTCTGGGCGCCGGCCGCGCAACGGGTGTACGTCGCCCTCGACGGCGTCTTCACGTACCTGCCCGACCCGGACGACGAGCTGGTGCGGGACCCGGAGACCGGGGACTGGACCGGGTTCTTCCCCGGCGTGGAGGCGGGCACGAAGTACCGCTTCTACGTGATCGGGGCCGGCGGTGAGGGTTTCAAACGGGACCCGCAGGCCCGGGAGCTGGAGCTCTACGGCTACCCGGAGTGTGACGCGCTGGTCGTCGACGACAGCGCCTACCCGTGGCACGACCAGGACTGGACGTCGCCGGCCACCGCCGACCTGATCGTCTACCAGTTCCACGTGGGCGTGTTCTCGGCGTCCGATCCGCTGGGTCACGACCGGCGCGCGCACCGGACGGCGAAGCTGCTCGACGCGGTGCAGCGGGTGCCGTACCTGGCGGGGCTCGGCGTGACCGCGGTGCAGCCGTTGCCGGTGAACGAGTTCCAGGGGGAGTGGAGTCTCGGCTACAACGGGACCGATCTCTTCTCACCGGAGATGGACTACTGTGTCGATCCGCGCGCTCTGCCGCCGTACCTCGATGCGGTCAATGATCTTCTGGCGGCGAGAGGCGCGGGTCCGCTGAAGTTCGAGCAACTCGCCGGGCAGGCGAACCAGTTGAAGGCGTTCGTCGACATCTGCCACCGGTACGGCGTCGCGGTGATCTTCGACGTCGTCTACAACCACGCGGGCGGCGGCCTCGACCCGCAGAGCCTGGACTACATCGACCTGCCCGAGGATCCGGGGCCGTACAACAATGCGTACTTCTCGTCGGAGGGCTGGGCCGGCGGGCGGGTGTTCGCGTTCGACCGGCGGCCGGTCCGCGACTACCTGACCGCGAACGCGCTGATGTTCCTCCGCGACTTCCATGCCGACGGCCTGCGCTTGGACGAGGTCAGCGTGATCGACGCGAAGGGCGGCTGGACGTTCTGCCAGGAGCTGACGGCCACGCTGCGGGCCGCGCATCCGGACGCGACGCTGATCGCCGAGTACTGGGCGGAGATCCCGCGCCTCGCGGTCGAGCCGCCGCCCGCCGGGATGGGCTTCCACCTGGCCTACTCCGACGCGCTGCGCAACGGTGTCCGCGCGGTGGTCGCCGATCGCGGCGCCGGGACGGGCCGGATCGCGGACGGGCTGCGGGCGCCGGGCTGGTCCTATCACTGCCTGGAGAACCACGACCTGGTGCTGGACATGGACGACCACCGGGCGGCGCGGATCGCCCACCTGGCGGACGGGTCGGATCCGCGGTCCTGGTACGCCCGCAGCCGCTCCCGGGTCGCCAGTGGGGTGCTGCTGACGGCACCGGGCGTACCGCTGATCTTCATGGGTCAGGAATTTCTCGAGGACAAGCTCTGGTCGGACAGCCCGGGGCGCACCGATCGCCTGATCTGGTGGGACGGTGCGCTGGGCGGGGACCGCCACATGGCCGACTTCCTGCGCTTCTTCCGGGAGCTGATCCGGTTGCGCCGCGCGTTGCCCGCGTTGCGGAGCACCGGCCTGAACGTCTTCTCCGTCGACGAGGCCAACCGGGTGGTCGCCTTCCACCGCTGGGTGCCCGGCGTCGGGGAGGACGTGGTCGTGGTGCTGACCTTCAGCGAGTCGACGCTGCACGACTATCGGCTCGGGTTGCCGCGGGCGGGGCGCTGGCGGGAGGTCTTCAACAGCGACTACTACGACAACTTCCCGAACCCGGAGGTGGCCGGGAATGGTGGGTCGGTGGTGGCGGACGGGCCGGCGATGCACGGGCTGGGCCAGTCCACGACGCTGACGATCCCCGCGAACGCGCTGCTCATCCTTCGATAGGCGGCCAGACCTTGGCATCCGAGTCGAACACGTCTTCGGGGCTCTGCACCGGAACCACGCAAACCAGATGCCCACCCGGCGCCCGCAGAATCTTGTGCCCGCCGTTGTCCGTGACCAGCACAGCCCCGAGCCCCAGCAGCCGCTCGGACTCCGCCTGCACGTCGTCGGTCTCGATGTCCAGGTGGATCCGCGCTTGATCGTCGACGGACTGGACGACCGCCGCGAAGCCCGGCACCGTCCCGGTGATCCGCGTGTACTCCGGCTCGTCGGCCGACTGCCGCGACGAGCCGCCGAGTGCCGCGGCCCAGAACTCCACCGCCGCGCCTGCCGAGGCGGACGGGGTGTCGATCAGCATTCCGAACAGTCGGCTTCGATGCATGCGCCCGACATTACCCAGACCGCACGCCATGACACCTACGCGTAAAGCTCGTCCAGCGCCGGGCGGTAGCGCTCCTCGATCACCCGCCGGCGCAGCTTCAGCGACGTGGTCAGCTCGCCGTTCTCGATGCTCAACGGCTGGTCCAGCACCGCGAACCGCTTGACCGTCTCCCACGAGTTGAGTGTCGCGTTGAGCCGGTCGACGTGCGACTGCAGCACGGCCCGCAGCTCGGCGGACCCGGCGACCGTGGACGCGGGGAGCCCGTGCGCCGCGGCGAACTTCGCCACCTCGTCGGGGTCTAGGTCGATCAGCGCGGTGATGAACTTCCGCTTCTCCCCGTGCACCACGAAGTTCGCGGCGAGCGGGCAGATCGCCTTGAACCGCGACTCGAGTGTCTGCGGCGCCACGTACTTCCCGTTCGACGTCTTGATCAGGTCTTTCTTGCGGTCGGTGATCCGCAGCGACCCGCCCGGCGTGATCTCTCCGATGTCGCCGGTGTGCAGCCACCCGTCGACCAGCACCGAGCCGGAGTCGATCCCGTGGTACCCCTGCATCAGCCCGGGCCCGCGCAGGAGGATCTCGCCGTCGTCCGCGATCCGGACGGAGGTTCCCGGCAGCGGCATGCCGACCGTGCCGTACTCCGGGCGGTCCGGCCGGTTGAAGATCGTCGTCGCGCACGACTCGGTGAGCCCGTAGCCCTCCGCGATCGGCAGCCCGACCGCGCCGAACCAGCGGGCGATCTCCGGCGACAGCGCCGCGGCGCCGGAGATGAAGAACCGCATCCGCCCACCGAACCGGGCCCGCACCCGGGACAGCACGAGCCGGTCCGCGAGCCGGAACCGCAGGCCGGATCTGCGCTGCTCAGCGACCTTGATGGCCCAATTCAAGAGCTTGTTCTGTACGCCGTCAGCGGCGCTGACCGCCGCGTACACCTTCTCGAAGATCCGCGGCACCGCCGGCATGATCGTCGGCTGGACCTCGCCCAGCCGTTGCACGATCCGGCTCACGTCACCGTCCACCGCGAACGGGAAGCCGACCGAGATCTGGCAGCTCAGCAGCGCCTTGCCGAACGCGTGCGACAGCGGTAGCCACAGGTAGCCCAGGTCGCCGGGGTGCACGATCCCCATCGCCTGGATCGCGAGCCCCTGATAGATCCACGCGCGGTGCGCGACCCGGACGCCCTTGGGCAGTCCCGTGGTGCCGGAGGTGTAGATCAGCGTGGCCAGGTCGTCCGGCCGCACCGCCGCCACGGCCGCCTGGACCGACTCCGGCGTGCCGAGCTCGCGCAGCTCGGCGAGGGTGAGTACGCGCGGGTCGTCGGAGGCGCCGGTGATCAGCACGGCGCGTTCCACGGGCGTACCGGAGAACAAGATCTTGGAAAGCGAGTCGGGGCTCTCGACAACGGCGAAGCGGCTGCCGGAATCGGCCAGGATGTGCGCGACCTCGTCGGGGGAGGAGGACGGGTAGACCGTGGTGGTGGCGCCACCGGCGCACATCACGCCGAAGTCCGCCTCGATCCACTCGACCCGGGTGCCGCTCGCGATCGCCACCCGGTCCTCCGGGCGCAGGCCCAGCGCCAGCAGCCCGGCGGCGATCTCGGTGACCGCCCGCGCGGTCTGCGCCCAGGTCTGCCCGGACCAGCCGTCCGGCCCGGGGCGCAGGTAGGCGATCGACTCCGGGGTCTCCGCGGCACGCTGCAGGAACATCGCCCCGAACGACGCCGGCTCATGCTCCTGAAGTCTCGCGAGGGTGGACTCCTCGCCCGGGGGCGCGGTGCAGATCCGCGTCATGTGTCCTCCGGACGCAGGCGTTGTTACCGCAACTTTCCCACGCCGTTCCGGCGTCACCCGACAAGTCCTCGGCCGGGAACCGGCAGGATGGGACGGTGGAGACGGATCTGGAACTGGCCCAGCGGGCCGCACTGACCGGCGCCGCCGAGGCGCTTCGCCACTTCGCGGTCATCGCGGACCTGCCGCACGAGACGAAGAAGGACGGATCCGTGGTGACCGTCGCCGACCGTGCGGTCGAGCACGCGATCCGGGCGGTGCTGACCGCCGCCCGGCCGGACGACGCGATCCTCGGCGAGGAGCACGGCGAGACCGAGGGCGGCAACGGGCGGCGGTGGATCATCGACCCGATCGACGGGACCGCGCTCTTCGTCCGCGGCGACAACCGGTGGCTGGTTCTGATCGCGCTCGAAGTGGACGGTCTCGTGACCGTGGGCGTGCAGATCGTCCCCGCTCAGGGGCTCGGCTGGTGGGCGGAGCGCGGTCAGGGGGCGTACCGCGGAAGGGTCTTGGATGATCGTCTGGTGGGCGCCGAGCGGATCCACGTGTCGGGCGCGCGACCGGCGGTGGGCGAGGCCCGGCTCGGGGTGGTGCCGATCGACTGGGGGCGCGAGGTCGCCGAGCCGCTGATCGCGGTGGCCGCCGAGGAGCCGTGGCCGCTGCAT
>KL571350.1:12917-15403 GCA_000715855.1 Actinoplanes liguriensis | reverse complement strand
TCTCGACGTGGCGGTGCAGACCAGCGGGCAGATCTGGGACTTCGCGGCCAGTTCGGTGATCATCCCGGAGGCCGGTGGGGTGTTCCGCGGGCTCGACGGGCAGGAGCGGCCGGGCTCGGGGCCGTTCGCGTTCGCCAGCAACGCGGCACTGCTCGGCGAGGCGCTGGGCATCCTTCGTGGAGAGAATGCGCAAACCGTTCATTAAGCTACTAAATCGGTCGTACTTTGGTCCGGATCGTCTTTCCCAGTGAATGGAGTGATCCTGCGGTGACGACAAGTCCGACGACACTGCCACGCCTGCCGCGTCGGCGACCGTCGCGACGTACGAGAAGAGCGTCTCCGGCGTCGTGGCGGCCGCCACCGCCTTCCTCGGGACGCTGAGCAGCGACGAGAAAGCCCTCGCCCAGCTGGAGTTCACCCAGGAGAAGGCCGTCGCCTGGTCCAACCTGCCGTGCGGGTCGACCTGCCGTCCCGGCGTGATGTTCGGCGACCTGACCGACGCGCAGGTGGCGGCCGGCAAGAGCGTGCTGCTCACGGCGCTCGGCACCGGGTCGGGAACCGGGTACGAGCGGGTCCTGCAGATCTTCGCCGCCGACGGCTACCTGGGCAGCGTGCAGTCCAGTCAGGGCACGGGCAGCAGCGCGGGTGCCGGAATGTCCGGCGGACCCGGTGGCGGGATGTCCGGCGGGCCCGGCGGCTCCGGCGGCCCGCCCGCCGGCATGTCGGGCGGACCCGGCGGTGGCATGTCCGGTGCGCCGGACGCCTCGGGCGGCAGCAGCAGCGCGGGCGGTGGCCTGGGCGGATACGACTCCGGCAACTACTACCTGGCGTTCCTCGGCACGCCCAGCACCACCGGCACGTGGCAGCTGCACTTCGGTGGCCACCACCTCGCGGTCAACATCACCTACAAGGACGGCAAGGTCGAAGGCGCGTCGCCGTTCCACGTCGGCGTCGAGCCGACCAGCTGGACCGACACCGACGGCACCACGCACGCCCCGCTCGACGACATGAAGACCGCGATGGTCGCCATGCTCGCCGGCCTCAGCAGCGCGGAGCAGACCAAGGCGAAGATCTCCGCGACGTACTCCGACATCGTGCTCGGCCCCGGCTCCGACGGCAAGTTCCCGGCGACCAAGGAAGGCCGCGTCGCGAGCGGGCTGACCGCCGCGCAGAAGACGCTGATCCTGAACGCGATCAAGCCGTGGGTGACCAACGCCGACGACGCGACCGCGGCGACGCTGATGAGCACCTACGAGTCGGAGATCGACAAGACGTACGTGGGATGGTCCGGCCACACCACGATGACCAACCACGCCGACTACGTCCGCATCGACGGGCCGAGCGTGTGGGTCGAGTTCGTCTGCCAGAACGGCGTGGTGATCCAGAACCAGATCCACTACCACACCGTGTACCGGGACCACACCCGTGACTACGGCGGCGAGTTCACCTTCTCATGATCCGTCGCGGTCTGCTTCTCGCGGTGATCACACTGGCGGCGCTCCTTCCCGGGGCGCCGCCGGCGTCCGCGCATCCGATGCCGCACAGCGTCGTCATCCTCGACGTGCACGGATCGTCCGTGACCGCGTCCCTGCAGGTGCCGGCGAACGACGACTTCGTGCTGGCCAGCGGCGTCGACCCGGCTTCCACCGAAGGCGTGCGCGACTATTTCTCGAGACACTTCCATCCGCGTACGGTCGAAGGCCGCCCCTGGAAAGCCGTGATCGGCGCGATCCGCCTGGCCGCCGCCGAGCAGACCGAGACCGGGCCGTACCGTGAGCTGCTCGTCACCGCGACGCTCACACCCCCGCCCGGCGCTGACGTCCGGCGCTTCCGGCTCGGCTACGACGCCGTCATCCACCAGGTGGTGACGCACACCGTGCTGGTCTCGGTCCGTGAGGACTGGGCGGCCGGACGCCTCGCCTCGTCCGCGGCACAGGCCGGGGTGATCGCGCTCGACACCCGGACGATGACCGTTCCCGACCTGACCGTCGACCTGGGCCGCGGCAGCCTGTGGCGCGGGTTCCTGGCGATGTTCCGGCTCGGCGGCCACCACATCCTGGAAGGCACCGACCATCTGCTGTTCCTGCTGGTCCTGCTCCTGCCGGTGGCGCTGCGGGCCCGCGACGGCCGCTGGCGAGAATACGCCGGAGCGCGCCGCGCCGTCCGTCGCATCGCGGCCGTGACCTTCGCGTTCACCGCCGGGCACTCGGTCGCGCTGGCGGCGTCCGCGCTGGGCCGGGTCGACATCCCGGTGCGGCCGGTCGAAGCGTTCATCGCCGGCAGCATCCTGGTCGGGGCGCTGCACGCGATCCGGCCGCTGTTCCCCGCGCGCGAAGCCGTGGTGGCGTCGCTGTTCGGACTCGGGCACGGGCTGGCGTTCTCGTTCACGCTCGCCGAGATGGGCCTGTCCGGCGGTCAGCTCGCGGTCAGCCTGCTCGGCTTCAACCTGGGCATCGAGGCGGTACAGCCTGTCTCTTATACACATC
>KL571350.1:10061-12618 GCA_000715855.1 Actinoplanes liguriensis | reverse complement strand
GTCGCGGCCGCCGCGGACCGGCTCGGCGCCCACACCGTCCTCATGGTGACCGGCCTGATCCTGGTGGCGGTGCTCTCCGGCGCCTGGGCCCTGGTAGCCGCCCGCCGCACCCCCCGCCCCGACCCCGCCTGACCACCCCAGCCCGCGTTGTCAGCCGGCACTGACGGTCCTGAACCGTCCGGATGATCACCCTGAGTGCCAGCCGCGTGCGGTCGGCCGGCACTCAGGGTCGTAGAACGGCTGGATGATCACCGTCAGGGCCAGCCGGGGGTGGTCACGGGCGGGGTGGGGGCGTACGCGTGAGGGGTTGGGAAAGCGAGATCGGGCGCCAGGCCGCGGCAGTGACCGCGAGCATCGCGAAGGCCGCGATCCAGAACGGCGTCGTCACGGACCAGAATTGGGTGAGTACCGCTCCGAGCAGCCAGCCCAGTGCGGCGCCGCCGGTTTCCAGCAGGCCGAAGACGCTGCCGACACGCCCGCGCAGGTGATCGGGAACGGTCCGCTGCCGGATGCCGGCGACGAGCACACCCCAGATCATCGTGTGCACCCCGAAGATCACGATGACCCCGCCGGCTGTCAGTGGACTGGTCGTGACCGCCAGGGTCAGATGGGTGATGACCTCGACGATCAGGCCGGCCCGCAGGATCGTCGCGGTGCCGAATCGCTGCGCCAGGCGGATCGCGAGGCCGGCTCCGGCGAGCCCGCCCACGGCGAACGTGGTGAGCAGGAAACCGTAGCCGACGTCGGACAGGGCCAGGCGCTCCCGGGCATAGAGAACGAATACCGCGAAAGCCGCGCAGAACGCGATGTTCGCCACGCCCATCGCTGCGGCGAGCGCCCGCAGCAGCCGGTGCCGCCAGAGCCAGCGCAGCCCTTCGGTGATTTCCGAGCGCAATGTGGACCGAAGGTCGGCGCGTTCCGAACCGGGCGATGATCCGCCGGGCGTCGAATCGGCGAGGTGGGCCTTGGCGGCCGCGGGCGTCGAATCGGCGAGGTGGGCCTTGGCGGCCGCGGGCGTCGAATCGGCGGGGTGGGCCTTGGCGGCCTGGGGTTCTGTGGGCGGAAGGGCGGGGAGCGCGGGTGCCGCGCCGGCGGCGTGGATGCGGGGGAGGCCGGCGATGAGGGCTGCGGCGGCGACGAAGGTCGCGGCGTCGAGGCCGAACGGGACGGCTGCCGCGATGCCGTAGAGCCAGGCGCCGAACGGCTTGGCCACGAACTGGTTGGCGATCGTGAACGTCGCGGCCAGCCGGGCATTGGCGCGTTCGAGATCGTCCGGAGCGACCACGGCCGGGAGCAGCGCGCCGTAGGCGGTGTCGGCGAGCGTCTCCCCGACCCCGAGCAGGAACGCCGCCAGGTAGATCAGCGGAACGGAGACGTGACCGGAAGCGATCACCACGGCGAGGCCGGTGAGCACCCCGCCGCGCAGCAGGTTCACGACGACGACCAGGCGGCGGCGGTCGAGCCGGTCCACGAAGGCGCCGCTGAACAGCGAGAACAGCAGCCAGGGAAGCTGACCGGCGAACGCGCCGCCGGCGATCAGCGCGGGCGAGTCACTGACGGTGGCGAGCAGCAGGGGGCCGGCCACCATGGTGACCCCGTCGCCCAGGTTGGAGACCGCCGCGGCGGTCCAGAGTCGGTGGAAAGGATGGAGGGTACGCAAAAGTTCTCCTCGAGCCAGGATGAACGGTCGATGGAGACCGCTCGCGGCGAGGAGTCAGCGCCGTGCGTGAGGAAACGTCAGGCGGCGCGCTCTCGCGGCGAGGCGGCGACCGTGTCCAGGTGGAGGCGCATGCTCGTCCCTTCGGAAGATCGGCGTGCGGGAATGTCCCCCGCACGCCGACCAACCTACCTCAGGCGGCGTAGCTGTTCAGGAAGTCCAGCAGGTCCTGACCGAGCTGCTCCTTGTGCGTGTCGGTGATGCCGTGCGGCGCACCGGCGTACACCTTCAGCTCGGCGCCCTTGATCAGCGCGGCGGACGCCTTGCCGCCGACCTCGAACGGCACGACCTGGTCGTCGTCACCGTGGATGACCAGAGTCGGGACGTCGAACTTGGCCAGGTCGCCACGGAAGTCGGTGGCCGAGAACGCGGCGATGCTCTCGTAGGTGTTGTGGTGCCCGCCGGACATGCCCTGCAGCCAGAACGAGTCCTTCATGCCCTGCGAGACCTGCGCGCCGGGGCGGTTCGCGCCGAAGAACGGGCCGGCCGCGAAGTCCTGGTAGAGCTGGCCGCGGTCCTTGAGCGAGCCCTCACGGATGCCATCGAACACCGAGATCGGCAGGCCGCCCGGGTTGTCCTCGGTCTGCAGCATGAGCGGCGGGACGGAGGAGACCAGCACGGCCTGCGCGACGCGGGCGGTGCCGTAGTTGCCGATGTAGCGGGAGATCTCGCCGCCACCGGTGGAGAAGCCGATCAGGGTCACGTCCCGCAGGTCGAGGGCCTCGATCACGGCGGCCAGGTCGGCGGCGTACGTGTCCATCTCGTTCCCGGTCCAGGTCTGGTCCGACCGGCCGTGGCCCCGGCGGTCGTGCGCGACCACCCAGTAGCCGTTCTGCGCCA
>KL571350.1:8240-9817 GCA_000715855.1 Actinoplanes liguriensis | reverse complement strand
GGAACAGCTGCTGCGCCTCCCAGCTGTCCGAGTTCAGCGGCCATCCGTGGCTGAGGACGACCGGCCGGCCGGTGCCCCAGTCCTTGTAGTAGATGTTCGTGCCGTCTGACGTGGTCACGTAGCTCATGGGAGTCCCTTCACATCCGGCGCGCACCCCGTCGGCGCGGCCGTCGTACTCCCATGCAACCAATACGCGGGCCCGCAGACCATGCAGAACAATATGCAGAACCTAGATCGCCGCCAGGCTCTGCCGAGCGATTTCGATCCGGTCCCGGTACGCCTTCCCCCGCAGCAACTCCATGACCTTGTGAAACGCGGTCCGGGCCTCCTCCGGCCGGCCGAGCGCGACCCGCGCCCGCCCGATCGTGAGGTGCAGCTCACCCAGGTATCCGGCGTAGCCGAACTCGGCCGCTTCCGGCATGGCGTTCTCCGCCTCGCGCAGCGCTTCCGTCCAGCGGCCGAGTCCCGCGTACGCCTCGGCGGCGATGCTGTGCGCGCTGACCCGGGCGCTCAGCGCGGGCCGTGCCCCGACCGGCCGGCGCTCCAGCTCACGGAACGCGGCCGCGCACTCCGCGAGGGACTCCTCGTACCGTCCGAGGCGGTTGAGGATCCGCCCGATCCCCGGGCCGGTCTGCACGTGCCCTGTCTTGTATAAGAGACAGGTTCGAACCGGTCGTAGGCGTGCCGCATCGCGTCGCCCGCGTACCGCAGCGCCCACGCCTGCTCCTTGACGTCGCCGAGCTCGACGGCGACCCGGTACGCGTCCATCGCGATCTCGGCACCCTCGTCCGCACGACCGGCGCAGTGCGTGGCCGCCCACGAGTAGTAGTTGATGTGGGTGACCTCCTGCCGCCGGTCCGGCAGTTTCGCGGCGGCGGCCCGGGAGAGGCCGTAGACCTCGTACCAGTAATCGGATCTGACGTATTTGTCGGAGTACCAGTGCATCGCCTCGGCCACGTCGACCACCAGCTGGAACTGCCCGCCGCGCGCGGCGGACCGCAGCGCGCCGAGCCAGTTCGCCCGCTCGGCCTGCAGCCAGGCGTCGGCCTCCTCCTCGCCGGCCGGCGCGACCAGCCCGGCCCAGCCCTCGGGCAGGCAGCCGTAGCCCGGCCCGTAGCCCGGCTCGAACCAGCGCCCGGCGACGATCGCCGTCTCCAGCAGCCAGTCCGCCATCGTCTTCGCGGTCGCCGCGCGGGTCCCGGCCGGCTCCTCGATCCGCAGCCGCTCCTGGGCGAAGAGCCGCAGCAGGTCGTGGAAGCGGTAGCGCTCCGGCCCGGACTGCTGGAGCAACCCCAGGTCGACCAGCTCGTCCAGCCCGTCCGCGGCGTCGTCGACGTGCGCGCCGGTCAGCACCGCCGCGATCGGGGCCGCGAAGTCCACCCCGGGCACGTGTGCGAGCCGCCGGAACAGCTCCCGGCCCGGCTTGGTGAGCTGCGCGTGCGACAGCGCGAACGCGGCCGCCACCCCGAGGTCACCGGTGGACAGGTTGGCCAGCCGCCGGTCCGCGTCGGCGAGCCGGGCGACCAGGTGCTCGACGGTCCACGCCGGCCGGGTCGCGAGCCGGGTGCCGGCGATCC
>KL571350.1:956-7969 GCA_000715855.1 Actinoplanes liguriensis | reverse complement strand
CGCCTCCACCTCGGCGGCCGCGCGCGGGTCGGCGGCCTGGACGGCGATCGCCCGCAGCAGCGCGGCGGACTCGTGCGGGGCGAGCGGAGCCAGCGCGATCCGCTCCACGCCTTCGAGGCCGCCGAGCACCCGGCGGCTGGTCACCACGGCCAGGCTCTCGCCCTCGCTGGGCAGCAGCGGCCGGACCTGGGCCTCGGTGCCGGCGTTGTCGAGGACCAGCAGGCAGCGGCGCTCGCCGAGCACCGCGCGCAACTGGCTGGACCGCTCGTCGTCGGTCTCGCCGATCCGCCGGGAGCCGACCTCGCACGCGCGCAGCAGCCGGAGCAGGGCGTCGCCGGGCGTCATCGGCTCGGCGTCGGTGCCGCGCAGGTCGAGGTAGAGGACGCCACCGGGGTAGCGGTCGCGGAGCTGGTCGGCGAGCCGGACCGCGAGCGCCGTCTTGCCCAGCCCGGGCTGCCCGTGGACGACCGCGACCGGGGCCGGGCCGAGCCCGGCGAGGGCGTGCCGGCGCAGCAGGTCCAGCTCGTCGGCACGGCCGACGAAGTCGTTGATCGCGCGGGGCAGCTCGCAGAGCCGGGGCCGCCCGGCGGACCGGGTGCGCTGCTGGCGGGCGGTGTCCTCGAGGTCACCTAGCGCGGCCGGGTCCAGCCCGAGACCGCCGGCGAGGGCGCTGAGCGTCCGCGTCTGGGGCGTGCGGCTGTGGCCGCGCTCCATGTCGCTGATCGCGCGGGCGCTGACCCCGGACGCCTCGGCGAGTTGTTCCATGGTCAGCCCCGCGGCCCGCCGTAACTCGCGCAGCCTGCTTCCGAACTCCGACACGGCACAAAGAAATCACACCGTGCCGGAGTTCTGCCGCGACGAGCGTCACCCCTCAGGGAGCGTGCAGCGTCAGCGTGGTCCACACCCCGACGTGAACCTGATCGCCGTCCTTCAATGCCCGGGACTGCCCCGCGGTCAGCGGCTGGTCCTCGTCGTTGATGTACGTCCCGTTGGTCGACCCCAGGTCGGTGACCAGCCACACCCCGTCGATGTTCAGCGTGAGCAGCGCGTGGTTGTGCGACGCCCCCGGGTCGGAGTCGGCCAGGTCGATCTCGGGGCTGGTGCCCTTCGACGCGCTCCCGCGGCCGATCCGCACCTGCGGCGGGGACAGCGTGATGATCCGCTCGCCGGTGTCGGCGGGGAACGTGACGCCGTCGACCTCGTTCAGCGCGAAGTACGCCGCGTCGGCGAACATCGTCGCGGTCCACTCACCGGCCGGGGTCTCCTCGACCGTGGGCAGCGCCTCGGTGAGCTGCGGCATCTTGCCCGTGGTGTGGTCGTAACCGCAGTCCTCGCAGAAGCGGGCCTGACCGGCGCGGGGGGTGCCGCAGTGCGGACATTCCTCGCCTTTCGGGACCGCCGGCGAGTCGACGAGCGTCGGCGCCGGAGCCGCGACAGCCCCGTCGATCTTGGCCCCGCACGTGTCGCAGTAGTCCGCCTCGGCCGAGGCGTGCCCGTTCGGGCAGGTGTAGGAGCTCACTGCGACCGCCCGACGCGGACCGTCTTGGTGCTCTGGGTGTCCAGCGCCATCTCGTCCTCGGCGTTGACCTTGCGCCGCAGCCGGACCGTGCCGGTCGCCGCGTCCTCGATCTCCACGACCTTGGCCAGCAGGTCCTCGGTCGCCTTGTTGCCGCTGGCGTGCGCGAGCTGCGCGGCCCGGCCGAACTTGATCGTCGCGGTCCGGTCGTCGCCGGCGTCCCGGGCGGCGATGCCCTCCTGGATCGCGTCGGCCAGCTCGGCCTGCCCGGTGTAGTGCGCGACCTGCCGGTTGATCCGGGTGGAGAGCGCGGTGTCCTCGGTCCACACCGCCCGCACCAGGCTCTGCGCGTGCACGATGTCGCCCTCGACCACGGAGATCCGGGCGGCCAGCATCTCGTCGCCGGACTTGCCGGCCGGCACGTCGATGCAGACGTGGTAGTCGCGCGCCTCCTGGCCCCACGAGCCGAGCGGATACCGCGCCGCGCGTGGCCCGTCCTCGACCCGTTTGCCGGTCAGGTCCAGCACCTGCGGCTCGACCTGCTTGACGAAGCGGACCGTGGCGTTGACCGGTGTCCACACCTTGAGCTGCACGTCCGCGCTGGTCTTGCCCATCGCGTTGGTGATCATCTGCTCGAACGACGCGGTCAGCCCCTCCGGGCGGGCCACGATGTCGACCGTGCCCAGCATCGCCGTGGCGATCTTGCGGAGCTCGGAGACCTTCCAGTTCGTGCCGACGCCGCGGCACTCGCAGATGAACCGGCCGGCGATCTGCTGGAGCACGCTCTCCAGGTAGCCGTACCGCTCGCCGTTGTCGCCGTCGGTAAGCAGGATGCAGTGCTTGATGTCGCCGGGACGCTGCTCGAAGAGCTGGTTGGCGAGCAGCAGCCAGGCGCCCATCGCGGTGCCGCCGCTGGCCTGCAGCCGGTCGATGGCCCGCAGCGCGTCGGCCCGCGACTGCGGCGACGAGACGGCGAGCTGGCCCGGGTCGGGGAACAGCTGCTGGGCGGTGCTGACCCCGGCGATGATCGCGAACCGGACGCCGTCGTCGATCGCGTTCACCGCCGCCTTGGCGGCCTGCCGGGCGTTCGCCATCCGGCCCTCGGCCTGCATCGACCCGGACGCGTCCACGATGATGATCTCGGTGGCCTCGGCGGTCCGGCGGCCGCCCTCTCCACCCGACGAGGTGACCGTGACGATCGCGTTCACCTCGCTCGCCCCCATGGCGAGATACTCGTTCTGGAAAGCCTCGGCGCTGTAGGACACAGAAGACTCCTTATGCTTCGCTGGGCTTGTTGTCGCTGGTCGCGGTGTTACTGGGCTCGGTCTCGGCGTCGGTGTCGATGCCGGTGGCGGGCTGGACCGGCACGATCGCCACCGTGATGTTGTCGGCGCCCCCGGCGGAGTTCGCGTAGGTCACCAGCGCGCGCGCCGCCTCGAGCAGCGGCCGCGAGCCGGTCGCCAGCCCCAGCGCGGAACGCACCGCCTCGCCGAAGTCCGCCGGATCGGTCAGGTAGTTCCACAGCCCGTCGCTGCAGAGCACCAGGTGACCGGGGGTGCGGGCGGTGAACGCGCCGATGTGCGGGATGATCGGCCCGGCGTCCGCGCCGAGCCACGCGGTGATCGCGTGCGCCTTCGGGTCGTTCATCGCGACCCGCGGGTCGGCGCCCATCGCGATCACGTGCCGCGCCCAGGAGTCGTCCTCGGTGAGCTGCTCGGCCGGGCCGTGCGCGGGCACCCAGTAGGCTGTCTCTTATACACATCTGTGCGGCCCGCGGACCGCCGCGGCGACGATCGTGCACGCCGGGTTCGACGCCGCCCGGCGCGGGTCACCGCCGTCCACCAGCCCGGCGACGGACTGCCCGGCGCCCCGGATCGCCATCCCGACGACCTCGGCGATCGGCAGGGCGGGATCCGGCGGCTGCGCCGCTTCACGATCAACACCGGTTTCCGGTACGGGCGTGAGCCGCTCGGTCGCGTCGGCGTCGTCCCCCGCGTCCGCCTCGGGCGTCACCGCGACCGT
This sequence comes from Actinoplanes liguriensis, assembly GCA_000715855.1. Taxonomy (GTDB): domain Bacteria; phylum Actinomycetota; class Actinomycetes; order Mycobacteriales; family Micromonosporaceae; genus Actinoplanes; species Actinoplanes liguriensis. The sequence continues at coordinate 4,431 of KL571350.1, read as the reverse complement.
GGTCTCGTCCGGCTCGGCCATCTCCTGAGCGACCTCCCCGGGGACGCCCGGGTGCTGCGCGCGGGCGAGCAGCTCACCGGCCGTCTTCGCGGCGATCTCGGAGGCCACGTCCGGGTCGAACGACGACGACACGCCGTCGCAGACCACCACGTCGGCCGCGTCCGCCCCGACGGCGAGCCACATCGCGTCCTCGTTGCGGTGGTGCCGGCGTCCCCGGTCGCTGACCGCCGCCGCGACCACGTCACCGTCCGCCTCGGTGTGATCGCGGGGACGGCCGGCGAGCAGGCCGCACTCCTCGCAGTAGCCGTCGGTGTCGACAGCGCCGGTCGCGCCGCAGTGCGGGCAGTCCCGCCCGGTCCGCCGGGGGGTTTCCGGGCCGGGGGCGGTGCTCACGTCCGTACCGTCAATCGTGCCGGCCTCGCCCGGAGGCGAGCCGTCACCGGACAGCGGACCGGAACCACCGGAATTCTCGCCGGCGGAGCCGATGGCTGCCGTCTCGCCCAGCGGGCGCCCGCACGCCTCGCAGAACGAGGCGCCGGAAGCGCGCCCCTCGGCACAGGAGTCGCACTCGGTCAGAATCAACTTGCTTTCCCTCACAGACGCCATCGGTGCTCTCAGGTGCGCGTCCGCGGCCGGGCCGCGTTCGCCAGGTCGACCAGGCGGATCTTCTCCGGCCCGTGCGCGGCACGGGCCATCTCGCGGTACGCGTCCTCGAGCGCGAACCGCACGTCCTTCTCCCCGGTGTCACCGGTCTTGGCTCCCCCGAGCACCGCGGCCGGAATGGTGAAACCGCCGCGCAGCGAGGTCAGCGCCTGCTCCAGCAGCTCGGCCCGCAGCTCGGCGAGCTGGGCCCGCTCCACCTCGAGCCGCTCGATCAACGCCGCCGCGTCGGCCAGCGACTTGACGTCGACCTGCGCGACCGGATGCGCGCGGACCAGCGCCCGCACCGCGCCGACCTGCGAGATCGCGTACGCCGACGAGGTGCCGGGCACCCGCTGGTAGGCCTCGACCGCGCCGGCCCGGTCACCGTTGGCGAGCCGGCAGCGCGCCAGCCCGGCCGCGGCCGTCGTGTACGCCGGGTCGGTCCGGCTGACCACGTCGTAGTACCCCGCCGCGGTCTTGTGCTGCCCGTCCAGCTCCTCGGCGAACCCGAGCGCCAGCTGCGGCGCCAGCTCGCCCGGCAGTGCCGCCCAGACCGCGTCGAACCGCGACCGGGCGCCGTCGAAGTGCTTCCCGGCCAGCGCGAGCAGCCCGTCATACCAGGCCAGGCGCCAATCCTGCCCGTCGATGTCGGCGAACCGGTCACGGGCCTGCTTCGCGTTGTCGAACACGCCGCTCCGCGCGCCCAGGTCGATCTCCGCCCGCAGCGCCCGCAGCCGCACCTCGGTGGTCTCCTGCGGAGCGTGCTTGAGCAGGGCGAGCACCTCGGCCGGGTCGGTCACGGTGATCGAGGCGAGGAAGCCGGCCGCCGGGTCGGTCAGGTCGATCAGCGGGGTCGGCAGATCCTGCCAGCGCGGCCCGTCCGACTTCAGGTCGGTGCGCAGCTCGCCGGTGAACACCTTGGAGGGCGCCGGCTTCGGCGTGCCCTGCGCGGCGACCACCTGGCGCAGCACGCCGAGCATCTGGTCCTGCATCTCGGCCGAGTCCACGAACCGGTCGTCCGGGTGCGGGCGGGTGGCCCGGTCGACCAGGCGGTAGAACGACTCGTGCCGCTTGTAGACCTCGAACGAGTCGCGGTCCGGCAGGGTCTCCTTGAACGTGCTCTGGTAGCCGCGGAAGTCGGTGGTGAGCACGGCCAGGGTGCGGCCGATCGTGTACAGGTCGGAGGCGATCGAGGGGCCGTCGGTCGCCATCTCCGGCGCCTGGAAGCCGACCGTGCCGTAGATCGCCGCCTCCTGGTCGTCGACGTGCACGACGCCGCCGAGGTCGATCAGCTTCATCTGGTCGCCGGACTGGATCACGTTGTCCGGCTTGAAGTCGCAGAAGATCAGGCCACGCTCGTGCAGGTAGGCGAAGGCCGGCATGATCTCGATCAGGTACTCCAGGGCCTGGTCGAGGGGGAGCGGGTCGACGTTCCCGCCGTTCGCCTCGCGGCGCTGCTTGAGCATGTCCTTGAGGGACTTGCCGCCGACGTACTCCATCACGATGTAACCGGCGCCGTCGTGCTCGGCGAAGTTGTAGATCTTGACGATGTTCGGGTGCTCGACCTCGGCCAGGAACCGCTGCTCGGCCAGCGCCGCCGCCAGCGCGTCCTCGTCGGAGGAGTTGAGCAGGCCCTTGAGGACGCACCAGCGCTTCGACACCTTCAGGTCGATCGCCAGGTACACCCAGCCCAGGCCGCCGTGCGCGAGGGCGCCGGCCACCTCGTACTGCCCACCGACCAGGTCGCCCTTGACCAGCTTCGGCGTGAAGTTGAAGCCCTCGCCACAGTGCGGGCAGAAACCCGACGTGCGGCCCGGACGGTCCCCGCGCGAACGGCCGACCGGGTTGTTGCACTTGGCGCAGTAGCGCTTCGACTCCGGGACCTCGGGGTTGGCCATCAGGGTGGTGGCCGGGTCGACCTTGGCGATCGGGGCGATCTCCACGAGGCCACTGCCGAACCTCCGGCTCGAGCCCGTGCGGCCGCTTCCGCGGCGGCTTCCTCCGGTACGGGTGGACAACGCCCCGGTGCCAGTGGTGCGCGACGAGCTCTGCGTCCCGTTGCTCGTCGTCTCCGTCCGCGGCTTCGTCTCCGTCCGCGGCTTCGGGATGTGCGCGGCCTTGTCGGCGGCTTTGTCGGCGGCTTTGTTGAGTGGGGCCAGGCCGCAGGTGTCGCAGTAGCCGTCCTCGATCGTGCCCGGGCAACCGTCACGCTGGCAGCTGCTTGAAGCGATTTGCGGACTTTCAGCCGGTTTCGCAGCTTTGGCGGGCGCGAGCCCGCACGTGTCGCAGTAGCCGTCCTCGATGGTCCCGGGGCAGTTCCGCTGGCATTTCATGACCGGGCATCCCTCGCGATCGTGGCGGTCAACATTTCCTGGTACGCGTTGACGGCCGCGCGAGCCTGTTCCAGCTCGCACGGCGCGGTGTGCAGGAGGGTGCGGGCCCGCTCGGCGAGCGGGGTCAGCTGCGGGTGCTCGCTCAGGCCGTGCCCCAGCGCCTTCGCCTGGTACCCGCTCTGTCTCTTATACACGGGCTGATCAGCGCCCACTGGCCGGCCGCCGCGAGCGCCTCGACCGCGGCCAGATCCGGGCGCAGGTTCAGCGGACGGATCCCGGCGACCTGCGACGGCGGGAAACGCCCGTCCACCCGGTCGCGGGCCTGCAGCGCGGCCTGCTCCGCCCGGTCCAGCTCGTCGGCCCGGGCGCGGGCGTCGGACAGCCGCCGGGTCAGCGAATCGCGCAGCTCGATCGCCGAGGTGCGTTCCGCGTCGGCCCGCCGGATCAGCTCCCGCACCCGGTCCAGGATCGCCGGATCGGCGCCCAGCGGATCACCGGCC
>KL571350.1:369-740 GCA_000715855.1 Actinoplanes liguriensis | reverse complement strand
TGTATAAGAGACAGGCTGCCACGCGTCCGCGGCCCGGGTGGCCACGTCGATCGCGATCGTGAACGACCGGTCCATCGCGGCGAGCAACTCGGCCGGCGAGCACGTGGTGGTGACCTGGCCGGCGCCGAGCAGCCCGCGCTGGGCGAGCGGCACACTGGTCGTGGAGAGCAGGATCGACGGGCCGAGCACCTCGTGCACGTACTTCGCACGGTCGCTGTCGTTGAGCCGGCGCTGCGAGCGCAGCGACTGGGCGCGCGCGATCGCTTCGGAGAGCAGGCGGAAGCCGTCCCAGAGGGTGGCCATCGCGACGCTCGCGTCCGCCCACTCGGTGGCCGTGCGGCCGGTCAGCGCCGTGCTGTCCAGCTCGTGGC
>KL571350.1:0-124 GCA_000715855.1 Actinoplanes liguriensis | reverse complement strand
CCAGCTCGTGGCGGGCCGGGAGCTGGTCGAGCTCCACGAGATTGCGGGACATCGCCTCCACCGCGGTCTCGAGGCGCGCCAGCTCGGCGTCGGCGGGGGCTACCGAAGGGGCCGTCATTTGTAC
>KL571349.1:36156-36561 GCA_000715855.1 Actinoplanes liguriensis | reverse complement strand
GCCCGAGCCTCCCTCGCCGCCGTCCACACCTCCCCTCGCCGCCGCCCAGCCCGAACCCCCGCCGCCGCCCAGCCGTCCCATCACATCGACCGCGCCGCTCATGGTGCGGCGCGGACCGCGGGACAGCCGCATCGGGTGACGGCGCTTAAGGTGGACGCCGTGGGATCGGTGAACGCCCTGCGTGCGGCTTCGCAGCTCGGGCCGTATTTCGTGTGGGAGCCGTGGAACGGCGAACCGGGCTGGCGCCCGCTCCGCGACCTGCTCGACGACCACGTCATCGCTGAGCGGGTCGAGGTCGCACGAGCCACCCTCATCCGGATGTCCGGTCTCGATCGGGAAGCCATCGGCGAACGCGCAGTCGCATCGATCACCTTCCTCGGGCTCGCCTCCCGGTTGATCTCGCCG
>KL571349.1:29106-35875 GCA_000715855.1 Actinoplanes liguriensis | reverse complement strand
GCCGGTATCCGGCGGTCCGATCCCGATCGGCTTCCGGGACCTCACGGCGATGCCCTGCGCAGGTGAGCCGCCCCGGGCTGTCGCAAAAGTTCTCACCGACACCGCGACGATCGGCCTGGTCCAGCCGGTGCTGGAGGTGTTCCGCACCCGATTCGCCCTGTCACCGCAGGTCCTGTGGGGAAACGTGGCGTCAGCACTCGGCGGCGCCGCCGGAATGATCGCCGACAACCTACCGCCGCACGCGGCACGCGCCGCCGCCATCGTCGAGGCAGCGCTGATCCAGCCACCGTTACGAGCCACCGCAGACCTGATCCAGCCGGACGCGGGCCGCGACCGCTGGTTCCTGGTCCGCCGCAATTGCTGCCTCTACTACCGCATCCCCGGCGGCGGCACCTGCGGCGACTGTGTTCTGACACCCCCAGAAGACCGCCAACGCCATTGGCGAGCAGTCCTGAACCGCTAACTCCCACGTCCCGCCAGCTACCACCCGCACTTCCCGCCAGCCACCGCCCGAGATCCCCTGCCACCCGCACTTCCCGCCAGCCGCCACCCGCGCTGCCCGCCCACCACGCTTCCCGCCAGCCGCGTTCCCCGCCATCCCGCACTTCCCACCAGCCGCCACCCCCGCTGCCCACCCACTGCGCTGCCCACCCACCGCGCCACGCCGCTCCCCGTCGGCCGCACTTCCCGCCAGCTGCAGCATGTGTTTCCCCGGGCGCGAACGTGAATTCACTCCTGGGCAACCAGCGCCTGCGCGGATGCCGCTTGTGCTGCTGGCGGCGTCCCGGATCTCACGGGCAGGAACATCGATGGATCTCAGGTATGGAATGCGAATCGGGATTAACTTATCGTCGGGGAATGGTTCCTACGAGGTTTGGGGCGGACCGCGACTGGGGCGAACGCGCCGCACGCCCGCTGCGGCTGCTGGCCGGCGCCGGCGCACGACCGACCGGGGCCGAGATCAGCGCGCTGGAGGCCGGGCTCAACCGCCGCGACGAACCCGCTGCCGCACTGATCAAGGCCGTGCGCGAGTCGCCCGACCTGACGATCCGGGACCTGCACCGTTTTATCGCAGCAGGGCCGGCAGACGACGTACCGCCAACTTTTCAGACCTTTCTCGCAGCGGTCCGGAAGCGGCCCGCATGGTTGGATGACGATCTGCTGGCTCGCGGCGCCGAGGCGTGCCGGGCGTTCGGCATGGACGCCGGGCTGGTCCTGGCTTACGGTTCGCTGCTCGGCGGCTATCGCACCGGCGCGGCCCTCGAACCGCTGGTCCGGACCGGGCGCCTGACCGGCGGCGAGACGCTACGGCGGATCAAGGAGACCTCGATCTGGTGGCGAGCGGTCACCGCACCGGGCGGCATGGCCCCGGACGGCGCCGGATTCCGGACCACCCTGCACGTCCGGGTGATGCACGCCCTCGTCAACGCATCATTGGAGGCCGATCCCAGCTGGGATCACACCGGGCGTGGAGTGCCGATCAACCAGTACGACCAGGCGAGCACCCTCGGCGTCTTCTCGACCAGTTTCCTCCTTCACTTACGGCTGCTCGGCGTGCGCGTCTCGCGTGACGACGCGCGGGCGGTGATGCATCTCTGGTGCTACGTCGGCTGGCTGCTCGGCGTCGACGAGGAGTGGTTGCCGCACACCGAGAAGCAGGGACGACGACAGCTCTACCACTTCCTTTCCTACGATCCGCCGCCGGACGCGAACAGCGTCGCGCTCGCCCGCGCGCTGATCGAGATGACCGACGACGTCACGAGCGGCTGGCGCCGCCTGTACGAGCGGGAACGCGCCCTCTCCGTGAGCACCTGGCTGCTCGGGCGAGCGGCAATGCGGGACCTCGGCCTGCCCTACCGCCCACCGTGGTACGGCCTGACCCGAATCGCCGCGAACGCACTGGTCAGCCAAGGCCTCGGACGACTTCCGGGCGGCCGCTCCCGACTCCTCGCGCGTGGTGATCGCCAAGCCCGGGCCCAGTTCGCGCGCTGGGGCGCCACCCTGCCCGCCTGACGCGCGCCGCCCAAGCCTCGCTGTCCCAATGTCCGCCCTCCACCTCTCGCGGCCCAGCACCCGCCGCCGATACCTCGCAGCCGGCGTGCGCCGTCGACATGTCGCAGCTCAGCCCGCGCCAGCCACGGCTCACGGCCAGCACGCCCCGCCAACACCTCACAGCCCGGCGTGCGCCGCCGGCCTGAACCGACCGTCGCCGTCGCCGTCGCCGTCGCCGTCGCCGATCAGATGATGCCGCCGTTGGCTCGGATGATCTGGCCGTTGATCCAGTGGCCGGGAGCGCTCGCCACGAAGGCGACCGTAGCGGCGATGTCATCCGGAGTGCCGAGACGCTCCAGCGGCGGCTGCTTGGCCAGGTTGTCGATGGTGGCCTGGTCCTTGCCGTCCAGGAACAGGTCGGTGGCCGTCGGCCCGGGCGCAACCGCGTTGACCGTGATGTCGCGGCCCCGGAGCTCGCGCGCGAGGATCATCGGAATCGCCTCGACCGCGCCCTTGCTGGCGGTATAGGCACCATAGGTCGGGAACCGCAGCCCGACCACCGACGTCGAGATCAGGACCAGAGCACCCCCGGAGCGCAGGCGCCGAGCCGACTCACGGGCGATGACGAAGGCGCCGCGGATGTTGGTGCGGTGCATGCGGTCGAGGTCGTCGAGATTCAGCTCGGCGATCGGGGACAGAAGCATGAGGCCGGCCGAGTTGACCACCACGTCAACCCCGCCGAACCGCTCCTCGGCCTGCGCGAACATGGCCGCGACGGCCTGCTCGTCGGCGACGTCCGCGGCGACCGCGATCGCCTGGCCGCCGGCCGCCGTGATCTCGCCGACCACTTCGTCGGCGGCGGCGCTGTTCCCGCTGTAGCCGACGACCACGGCGGCGCCCTCCGCGGCGAGCTTCTGCGCGATGGCCCGGCCGATGCCCCGGGACGCGCCGGTCACGATGGCAACCCGCTGCTGAGTCATGACAAACTCCCTCTCTTAGCGTCGCTATCGCTTCTCCGTAGCGGCGATAGGCCGACTGTAGCACCGATATCGCTCTGGCGTATCATTGCTCGCATGGCTTCAGACGTACGGGCCGCGTTGATCGCCGCCACCGAGCAACTCCTCGCCGACTCGCCCGAGGGCAACATCGCCACCCGGGTCGTCTGCGACTGGGTCGGCGTGACCCAGCCCGTGCTCTACCGGCTCTTCGGCGACAAGAACGGGCTGCTCGACGCGGTCGCCGACGACGGCCTCCGCCGTTACGCGGAACGCAAGGCGGCGCTGGAGCAGACCGGCGATCCGGTCGCTGACCTGCGCGCCGGGTGGAACGATCACATGACCTTCGCTCGGGAGAATCCGGCGCTCTACCAGCTCATGTTCGCCCCACGACCACGGTCCCACGCCCAGGTGCGCCGAAGAATCATGGACCTGCTGGAGGCGACCCTGGTGCGCTGTTCAGCGGTCGGCGCGCTGCGGGTGCCCCCGCAAGTCGCCGCGCAGATGATCCTCCCGGCCAACGTCGGTCTCGCCCTCAACCTGATCGCCCAGCCGGACCTCTTCGACGATCCCGACCTGTCCACCCGCACGCGCGAGGCTGTCTTCGCCTCCGTTCTCACCGAGCCCGCCGGCGAGAACGAGCAGGAGGAGCCGGTCCCGGCCGCGGCGCTGCGCCTGAGGTCGCAACTGGCTATTTCCGGCACGCAGATTCTGGAGCCCGTGGAGGTGGCATTGCTGGATCGTTGGCTGCAGCGCCTGTCCGAGTAAAAGCAGCCGAAAGGCACGCGGTCACAGCCGGCAGTAAGCAGGCAACAGGGCACCGTGAGCCGAGGCAGGGCCGGGCGAAAGGCCCGGCCTACAGCGCAACAGGATCAGGGGGTGGAACAGGACGAAGGCAAGATCGGCGGGGCAGCGCGTTCCAACGCTGACCGGCAGGATGGCCGCATGACGGGGAGCAGCAACCAGACGCGGCAACAAAGTGGACTGATGACCGGCTCGCTGATCGCGCTGAGTTTCGGCACGGTGTTCGTGATGGTCAACAGCGGCGGGTTGCCGAGCCCCTGGCCGATCGTGATCCGGGTGATCGCCGTGGTGACGGCGGTTGCGCTGCTCATCGCCGTGCTGCGGGTGCGGGGTCTGGCGATCGAGGAACGTCCGGGCGAGGTCGTCGGGTTCGCCGACCAGAGGTACTGGTATGCGGTCGCCGGTGAGGTCATCGCGCTGGTCGTCGGGCTCTACTTGATCAACCAGGTCTTCGATGCGCCGGAAGTGGGGATCGCCTGGGTCGCCGTGGTGGTCGGCCTGCACTTCGTCCCGCTCGCCTGGGCGTGGCGGATGCCGATGTACTACTGGCTGGGCGCTGCGATGGTGCTGCTCGGGGTGGCCGGTTTCGTGGCGCACGCGTTCGGCGCCTCGGACGCCGTCGTCGCGCTGATCGCCGGCGTCGGGTCGGGCGCGGCCCTCTACGGCGCGGTCGCCGCAGGCATTCAGGACACCCGGAAACGGGCCGCCGCGAGAGCTTGACCACCGGGCCGGCTCGTATGCACAGCGCCCGAAACGCCCGTGACGAAAACGGCGCACCACCGGAAACACGGCGCGATGAAAGCCCGACCCACCACCGGAAACACGGCGCGGTGAAAGCCCGGTCCAGCACCGGAACACGACGCCGTGAAGCCCGACCCACCGCCGACAGCACACCGCGGTGAAAGCCCGACCGGCCGGGTTCGCCCGCGCGCCCGCCGGAAACGCGGCGCGGTGAACGCCCGGCCCACCGCCCGACAGCACACCGCGGTGAAAGCCCGACCGGCCGGGTTCGGCGGGGCGCCCGCCGGAAACGCGGCGTGGTGAAAGCCTGACCGACCCGATTCGGTGGCGCGGGCGTCGGAAACGCGCAGCGATGGGGCCGTGACCGAATGAAGTGGTTTGTCTGTGTGTGGGCTGTGAACCTTCCTCTACCGTTATCGGATCGATAAGGTACGGTGCCTGATCAAAGCTCATGGGGAGGGCCGCGAATGACCGACGTCAGCTGGGCACGCAGGATGGACGCCACCACCGGCGGGGGGATGGTCCTGACCGTCGACGCGGTCGTTTTCCTGATGATCGCCCTGGTCGGAGCGCCTTTCCTGCTGTTCTTCATGGCAGACGGCGACGACCCGGTCGGCCCGATCTGGCCGATGTCCACCGTGTGGCTGGTTTCCGCGGTGCTCGGTTCGGCGTCCGCGGCCACCGCGTTCCTGATCGGCGCGAGCGGCACCCAGCGGGTCCGGCAGGCCGGCGCCGCGACCGCGCTGGCTACCGCGGCGGCGACCGCGGTCCTGGTGGCCACGTCGATCAGCACCTCACCGGTGCTGGCCGCGGTCAGTGCCCTGTTTGCCGCCGCGAACCTGGGTGCGGCGAAACTGCTGTTCTCGCCGGAGTCCGCGGCCGCGACCACCACCGCGCCGTCGCTGCAGGAGGCGTTCCTGCTGGCCGCGCCGCTGGCGGAAGCCGAGGTCCGCACCCGCGACACGATCGAGATCGAGGTCCGCCGAGCCCCCGACGGCCAGGAGCCCGACCCGCAGACCGACCCAGAGACCGACCCAGAGACCGACCCGGAGACAGAGCCGGAGACCGGCCCGCAGACCGACCCAGAGACCGACCCAGAGACCGACCCGGAGACAGAGCCGGGGATCGACCGGGAAACCGACCCGAAGACCACGCCGGGGATCGACCGGGAGATCGAAGCGGAGACCGCGGAGGACACCCCGGAGTTCCGAATCGAGGTCGAGGAGCCGGTGCTCATCACCCGGCTGCGGCGCCCACGCGCCCAGGCCGCCCTGCGCACTCTCGGCGGCGTGCAGCTCCCGCCGCGAGCCCGCCGCCCCCGCTCTGCCCGAGACTGATCACTCGCAGGCTGATCAGCCATCGCGGTTGATCAGCCGGAGCCCCACGAGGCCGATCAGCGCCCGAGCACCACGAACGCCGCCCGGTTGAACGCCACCACCCCGCCCCGAGCATCGTCCCGCCGCCACACGAGCCGCCACTCCACCGGCCCCGCGTCCTCGGCCGGCACATAGGAGACATCCGGCCGCGAGTAGTACCGCCGCACGTGACTCCCCACCGAAAACACCCCTTCACCAGCCCCGACCCGAGTCAGCACCTCCTGCAGGGTCGCCCCTTCCGCGGAGAGCGGCGCCAGCCCTGACACGTCCGCAGCCTCCGCCGGCACGGCCCACCACCGCGCCTCCCGGAGCAGGACATCCCCGGCGACCAGGTCCGCCCCCACCTCCGGATCCGGCGTCAGAAGAACATCAACTGCCTTTTCCCGTACGGCATCAGCCCCGCCGCCCAACCGGACCTCCCGGATCACGACGTCCCACCCGGGCCGCTCAGTCCGAAAATGTTCAGCCGCCCGGGCGAGGAGCTGGCCCCCGCCGGCGCTGACGAACCCGGCGATCAGGGTTCCGGTGCCCCCGCGCGCGGCGTCGACCGTCCGCCGCACCCCGGCGGTGACACCCGCCCACGCCGGCCCCACCTCGTCGAGCAGGATCCGGCCGATCGGTGTCAGGGTCACCCGGCGGCTCGTCCGTTCGAAGAGCGGCGCCCCGATCCGGCGCTCCACCTTGCGGATCGTCTGGCTGACGCGGGTCGTCGTCACGTGCAGGCGTTCCGCCGTACGGCCGAAATGAAGCTCTTCGGCGAGCGTCAGAAACGCCTCCACCTCGTGCCGCTCCAGCATCGCGCCCGCCCATCGTGAAGTCTCGCTTCACGGTAGCCGCAGCGGATCGTCGTTGATCGAGCCG
>KL571349.1:28318-28914 GCA_000715855.1 Actinoplanes liguriensis | reverse complement strand
GGCCGCAGCGGATCGTCGTTGATCGAGCCGTCGCACCGCCGCGAGACTCGATCGCATGCACGTCATTCGCGACCACGCCCTCGGCACCGACGATCTCCGGGACCACCTGGAGATCGTCGATGCTCTCTACCGTTTCGGGCTCGGGCAGGACCTGCCGGACCGGACGCTGTTCGCCTCGGCTTTCACCGCTGGCGCCGAGCTGGACTTCCGCCCGGCCGCGAGTCGCTGGGGTGGCGACCCGCCCCTGATGATCGGCCGGGACCTGATCGTCGACACCATTGTGACCGGGTTCGCGGGCCGGGTGACGACCACGCATCAGGTCACCAATCCGCGAATCGCGATTAACAACGACACCGCCACGATGACCGCGTTGGTCGAGGCCCAGCATGTGCTGACGGCTGACCCGGGGACGTACGCGTTGCTGAAGAACCGTTACGCGGTGAGCCTGTCCCGCGACGGTGGCCGGTGGCTGATGAGCCACGTCCGCATCGAGAACGTCTGGTACCTGGGCGACCCGACCAAGATCTTCGGCCAAACGAGCGACGGCAAAGGCGAGGGCGAGGGCAAAGGCGACGGCGACGGCGACGGCGACGGCG
>KL571349.1:24659-28116 GCA_000715855.1 Actinoplanes liguriensis | reverse complement strand
GGGCAAAGGCGACGGCGACGGCGACGGCGACGGCGACGGCGACGGCGAGCAAGAGTGAACGAGACGAGCCACGGCGAGTGAGAGCGAGGGCGAGCGAGCCGGGCTGAGCCGGAAACTGCTGGTCAGGGCAGTGGAAGGCGGACGCAGACCACGGTCCCGGTCGGCTTGTTGTCCGACAGCGAGATCGTCCCGTGGTGCAGGTGGACGATCGCCCGGGCCAGACTCAACCCGAGCCCGTGCCCGGCGATCCCGTGATGGCGGACGTTGCTGCCGCGGAAGAACCGGTCGAAGACCCGCCCGTGCTCCCCGGCCGGCACACCGATGCCGAGATCGGTCACGTGCAGGTGGATCGTCGTCGGGTCGGTGGTCAGCGTGATCCGCACCGGCTCGCCCGCCCTGCTGTAGGTGATGGCGTTGGCCAGCACGTCGTCGACGACCTGCCGGAGCCGGACCGCGTCACCGGATGTGGTGAGCCGTTCCGGCAGGTCGGCTTCGAGGCGCACGCCCGCGTCGGCCGCGGTGTGCCGGGCCACGGTGATCGCGCCGGTGACGATCGCGGCCAGATCGACGTCGCCGAACTGGACCTCGGTGTGCCCGGCTTCGAGGTGGGCGAGGTCGAGCAGTGCGTCGACGATGCTCTGCAGGATGGCGGCGTTCCGATCAATAGCGGTCACCATCTGCCGGTGTTCGTCGTCGAGCAGGCCGGCGTCCTCGGCGAGCATCCGCGCGTTGGCGGTGATCGAGGTGAGCGGCGTACGCAGTTCGTGCCCGACCAGGTTGACGAAGTCCTCCTGCACCTGGCTGAGCTGGCGGGCGAGCTGCTCGGAGCGGCGCAACGCGACGTACGCGCCGATCTGCGACGCGACCCCGTTGAGCAGCACCACGAGCTGGTCCTCGTGCAGTTCCGGCGCCGCGGCATAGCAGGTGAGGACTCCGAGCAGCATGCCGCCGTCGCGGACCGGGACGGCGAGCGCGGTCCGCACCCCGTTGCGCAGGCAGGCCTCTATGCGTTCCCGCTCGTATCCGGTGGCCCTGTCCCGCCGGGCGGTGATGTCCGGCACCAGAATCGGTTGCCCGGTCGCCCAGACCCGGCCGGTGAGCGCCTGCCCGTAGATCGGCTGGTGCCCGAAGATCTCGTCGGCGGCGCCCCAGTGCCCGACCGATCGCAGCGTGCCGGCGCCCTCGTCCAGCAGGAACAGTTCGGCGCCGGGCCAGCCGAGGGTGTCCGCCACGGCTCGCAGCAGGGCGGGTGTGACCTCGGCGATCGGCGGGGACATGCTCAGGAGCTGATCGATCGTGTCCTGGCAGACCCGGAACCGTTCCAGCCGGCGGACCGCGGTGACGTCCTGGCCGACCGCGACCGCGCCGACCCGCCGGTGGTCTCCGCTGTGGATCGGCCGGGCGGTGGTGGCGAACGTCCGGGTGCTGCGGCCGGGCACCTCCACCACCACGTCGGTCTCGTCGACGTGCTCCCCCCGGCTCGCTCGGGCGAGCGGCGTCTGCTCCCAGGCCAGCGGCACCGAGCACCCGTCGCGCAGGACCGCGCCGGCCGCGATCACCCCGGACTGCGGGATCGGCCCGTCCGGAAGTAAACCCAGATTCGAGCGGGCGGCCCGGTTCAGCACCACCAGCCGGCCGTGATCGTCACAGGCGGTGACCCCGACCGACAGGCTGTCGAGCAGGGCGGCGAGGAAGCCGTCGTTGCGTTCGGCGCGCTCCTCCGCGTCCGCCTGGCCGGACAGGTCGGTGAGGAAGATGCAGGCGACCGGGCCGTCGGTCGCGGGGATCACCGACACCGTGGCCCGGACCGCCAGCTTCCGGCCGTCCCGGTGCCGTACCCGGATCTCGCGGGCGACCGGCCGTTCCGGGGCGGCCGCGAAGAGCCTGGCCAGCGCGGGAGCGGTCGGGCCGTCGTGTTCCGGGCGCAGCGTTGCGTCGATGTGGCGGCCGCAGATCTCCTCGTCGTCGAAGCCGAGCAGTTCCCGAGCCGACCGGTTGATCCCGCGGACCAGCCCGGCGGAGTCCACCGCCAGGAACGCCTCCTGCACGCTGTCCAGGAGCACCGCGCTGTTCAGGGACGCCGTCCATGCCGGGCCTGCGACCGCTCCGTTCACCGTCACCAGAAAAGTGTGCGCCGAAATGGGCCGTTATTTTCCGGTCTGCAAACAATTCTGCCCGCGCGGGGGAGGATCAGCTGGAGAACTCGCTGAGACGCCCGGTGATGTCGCCGCTGATCGAGGACCGCTGCTGCTCGATCAGCCCGGCCAGCTCGCTGATCTCATCGAGCATGGCGGCCCGCTGGGTCTCGATGCCGGAGATCGCCTCGGCGTGCGCGTGCCGGGCATCGGCCACGATCGTCGAGGCGCGCAGCTGGGCGTCGCTGACGAGCTGGTCCGCCTTGGTGGTGGCCTGCTCCACCATGGCCTCGGCCTCGCGGCGGGCCTCGGCGACGTGCTCGTCCGCGTTGCGCTGGGCCAGCTCCAGCATGTGCGGGTTGTCCAGCTTCATCGGGACCGGGGTGGTCGAGGCGAGATCGAGCTCGGCGCGCAACGCCCGCGCGTGCTCCTCCGCCCGCAGGCAGTCGAGTTCCGCCCGCCGTACGCGTTCGGCCAGGTCATCCGGAGCGAGGCGCTCGCTGAGAGCGCGGTTCTCGGCCTCCAGCCGGCGCATCTCGCCGGCCACGTCCTCAAGGAACGCGTCGACCTGATCCTCGGAGTACCCCGTCGCGCCCGGGCGTGGTCGCCGGAACGCCATGCTGTCGATCTCGGCTGGTGTCAGCCCCACGGCGGTTACCTGCCCTCCTGAGCCTGTGCACGTTCCCACCCCGGTGCCGGAACGCCGATGATCCGATCCAGCCAGGTCAACGTCGGAAGGCAGTACACCCGGCCCCACGAGTCAATGTCAACATCGTGTGCCCGTCAAGACCCGTTTGCGTGAGTCGCTGCCATCGTCTCCCCCACCACGGCGAGGAGTTCCACGGCGGTGAACGGTTTCTGCACGATCGGGACATCCGGCCCGATGCCGTGCTCGCGGCGCACCTCGGCGTCGCTGTAGCCGGACATGAACAGCACCCGCAGGTCCGGCCGGCGGGCCCGCAGCCGGGCGGCGAGCGCCGGACCCGAACGACCACGCATCACCACGTCGGTGACCACCAGGGAGACGTCGTGCAGATCCATTCCGGCCAGCGACTCCTCGCCCAGCGCCGTGGCACGGTAGCCGTTGTCGCGCAGGATGCGGATCACCAGATCGCGTACGTAGTCGTCGTCCTCCACCACCATGACCAGCTCGCCGTGGCCGTGCGCCAGCTCCCCCGCGGTCGGATCGGCGGGCGCGTCGTCCGGCATCGCGGCCGAGGGCAGCAGGATGCGGAACGTGGTGCCGATGCCGGGCGCCGACTCGACGCCGATCGTGCCGCCCGCGTCGCCGACGATGCCGTAGACCGTGGCCAGGCCCAGGC
>KL571349.1:23830-24549 GCA_000715855.1 Actinoplanes liguriensis | reverse complement strand
GTCATCCCGCAGCCGGTGTCGCTGACCGTCAGTCGGGCGTAGCGGCCGGGCGGCAAGGGCGCGGCGGGCCCGTCGCTCAGCGTCATGTCGTCGGTCTCGACCACCACCACGCCGCCGTCGGGCATCGCGTCCCGGGCGTTGATCACCAGGTTGAGCAGGATCTGGTCGAGGCGGCCGCGATTGGCGCGGACCGGCATCGCGGCGGCGGCCGGCCGGCAGACCAGCCGGACGTTCTCGCCGATGGTCCGGCTGAGCAGCTCGTCGGCCTCGGTGACCACCTGATTGAGATCGATGATCTCCACCTGGGTGGGCTCCCGCTTCGCGAACAGCAGCAGTTGCCCGGTCAGCGACTTGGCCCGGTCGGCCGCGTTGCGGATCCGCGCCAGGTCGGCGGCGGCCTCGCCGGACACCTCGTCGGCGAGGAAGTCGGCGTAGTTCAGGATGATCGCGAGCAGGTTGTTGAAGTCGTGCGCGACGCCACCGGCGAGCTGGCCCAGGCTCTCCAGGCGATCGGCGCGCGCGGACCGCTCCCGGTCGAGTTTCTCCTCGGTGATGTCGCGTTCGGTGGCGGCGGCCGCGACCACGATCCCGTTGTCGTCGCGGATCGGCCAGACGTCGACCGAGACCAGGAACGGCGTGCCGTCCTTGCGGACCCGGCGGGTCTCGTCGAAGTGGAGCCGCCGACCGGCGGCCAGCTCTACGAGCGCGTCCTCCAGGGC
>KL571349.1:22358-23602 GCA_000715855.1 Actinoplanes liguriensis | reverse complement strand
GCACGGTGCCGTGCAGGTCGCTCGCGATGATCGCGTTCCCGGACTGCTCGGCGACCGCGGCCAGCATCTCCCGTTCCCGGGCCGCGCCGGCGCTCGCACGATGCAGTCGCTGCTGGTGGCGGGCGAGGGCCCAGCAGACCGCGGTGGCGCCGGTGACCAGGCCCAGCCGCGCCAGCTGATCCCCCGAACCGAGCAGGCCCTGTGCGGTGGAGACGGCGAACGCGACCCCGAACGCGTACAGGCCGACCAGCAGCACCGCGGCCGGGATCGCGGCGATCGCGGCGATCGGGGGCCCGATCGCCACCATGCCGAACGTCAGCGCCCGGGCCGGCATCAGCGCGGAGACCACGCCCAGGATCGTCACGGCGACCACCGACACCAGGACGACGGACGATCGCGCGCGTGCGCGCACGCCCGAACCGGGTGCCGGGTGCTTCGCCACCGGGTGACCTTTCGTACCTGTTCGCCGGAGCCGTCCCTCGGTAGCGTAGACGCGGGCCGGTGCCCTCAGAGCAGGTTCTCCAGACGGCCGGACCAGCCGTCCAGGATCCGGGCCGGGTCGCCGCCGAGCACATCGTGCAGCAGTGTCGCGAAGACGTCCCGGAAATCGACGGTGTATCTCAGATCGCCGTCGTCGAGGTCGGTCAGGCTCGGCGCCTCGCCGTGCATGCCGCCCTTCACACCGTCCCCGAGCAGGAACATGTCCGAGGCGGTGCCGTGATCGGTGCCGTCGGAGGCGTTGGCCCGCACCCGGCGGCCGAACTCGGAGTAGACCGCGACCACCACGCCCTTGCCGGCCATCCGCTGCTGGAACGCCGCCAGCGGTTTGTCGAGCCGGGTGAGGATCGACTGCTGCGCGTCCTTGCCGTCGGCGTGCAGGTCGAAGCCGCCCAGCGAGACCGAGTAGACCCGGGTCGGAACGTTCGCCTCGACGCAGCGGGCGACCAGGGCGAGTTGCTGGTCCAGCGGTGGGGCGCCGCCACCGCCGGTCGCGGTCGCCGGGGCGTCGTCGTCCTCGGCGGGGTCGTCCGGGACGCTCGCGTCCATCAGGTCCTGGACGCGCACGAGGTCCGCGAAGCAGGCCGCGGCCCGGGCTCGCGCGGGCGAATCACCGTTCACTTGCCGGCCCATCGCCGCGGCCTGGTCCGCGGTGATCACCGCGGGCAGGGTCAGCTTGCCACCCGGCACGGTCGCGCCCGCGCTGGTCGCGCCGGCCAGCAGCGGCGGCAGGACCGGCTCGAAGG
>KL571349.1:19081-22117 GCA_000715855.1 Actinoplanes liguriensis | reverse complement strand
TAGCCGACACCGCGGACGATCGCCAGACCGCCGGCCCGGTACAGCTGGTGCAGGCCGGCCAGGCCCGGATTGAGCGCGAACCGGTCGTCCAGGCGCAGCAGTCTCTCCGGCTCGTAGGCCATGTCCGCCCGGGCCGCGGTGTAGGCCGGATCCGCATACGGGATGAGAGTGTTCAGTCCGTCGTTGCCGCCGTAGAGCGTGACCAGGACCAGCACCTTCGCTTCCTGGTCCCGGTCACCCGCGCCGGCCAGGAGATCCTTCATCCGGTACGCCGTGGCGCCGGCCGCCAGCGCGGCGCCGCCCGCGACCCCGCTCGCGATCAGGAACTTGCGTCGAGTGAGCGTGTCCATCGCCAACCTCTCAGTAGACCGTGTACTCGGGGCTGGCCAGGCCGAGCGCGAGCAGCTTCCGCGGGTCCTTCACCCCGCGCAGAACCGCTAGCGTGCGATCGGTCCAGCCGTCCACGACCAGCAGATTCGCGAGCGCTTCGGGGTCCTTGACCTCGACATGCGTCGCCGCCGCCGCGAGCCGTTGCGCGGCGCGCAGACGGGCCACCGTGGCGGAGGGGGTCAGCCAGGCCGTGGCGGAGGTGGTCAGCCAGGCCACGTCGACCGGCCAGCCACCGACCGACGGCGGGCGCAACGGGATCTGGCCGAGACTGCGCAGGTCGGCCAGAGCCTGCTGCGGAACGGCGACGCCGAGCTGGCGGACCGCGCCGATCAGCCACTCGACCGGCTGCTTCACGAGTCTCCCGTTCGCATCCGCGAACTCCGGTTCACCGCACAACGCGGTGAGCAGGGCGGACGTGTTCCTCCCGGCGGCCGTGACGCGGGAGACGGCCTCGGCGGGGAGCGGGGTGGCCGAGCCGTACCGGGTCCACAGCCGGTGGACCAGGAACGGCAGATGGGCGGGGTGGTTGACGAGCAGGTCGGCGTAGCCGTCGACGTCGACCGTGCCGGTCCTGCCGAGCAGCGTGACCGGCCGGTCGTCGTGCCGTTGCGCCTTCAGCGTGGCCCTGCCGGTGGCGCGGTCGACCTGCCAGCCGGTGAGCACCCGCGCGCCGGCCTTCACGTCGTCCTCGGTGTAGGCGCCGATCCCGAGCGTGAACAGCTCCATCAGTTCGCGGGCCAGGTTCTCGTTCGGCGCCTTGCGGGTGTTCTTCTGCCCGTCGAGCCAGAGGATCAGGGCCGGGTCGCGCAGCATCGCCCGGACGAGCGGGCCCGTGTCCGCGAATCCGTATGCACGGAACGTCGCGAGCTGGCCGAGCATGAGCCGGGCCGAGCGGACCTTCTGCACGCT
The DNA here is from genome assembly GCA_000715855.1 of Actinoplanes liguriensis. Lineage (GTDB taxonomy): Bacteria > Actinomycetota > Actinomycetes > Mycobacteriales > Micromonosporaceae > Actinoplanes > Actinoplanes liguriensis. Next base: position 20,818 of record KL571349.1, on the reverse strand, counting down.
GGTCGCCCAGTGGCCGTGCCAGAAGAACGTCAGCTTCTCCGCCGCGCCACCGGCCGCCAGTTGCCCCAGCCACCACCTGATCGCGGCGGTGGCCTGTTTCTGCTGCTCCTGCCGGACGGCTTGACGTTCCTCCCGCGTGCCGGGCTTGGCCGCGGCCGGATCGGTGCCGAGGTCGGGCCCCTTCACCGGGCCCGGCTGGTGAATCAGCGTTCGCAGAGTGGCGTCGAACCCCGCTGCCGCCGCGGCATCCACCTCGGCCGCGGTCGGGCCGAAGGTCAGCCGCCGGAGCAGGTGTGACACCCGGGTGCGCTCGGTCATGCCGGCGAAGTTAAGCCCGGTTCGTACGAGCCACGTAAGGAAGTTGTCCGGGGCGTGTCACAGATCCCGGAGCTGCCCGGTCTTAGCTGGCGACCGAGTCAGAACTGCAAGGAAGGCAAGATCATGAAGATCGCCGTCATCGGGGGAACCGGGCTGATCGGCTCGCAGGTCGTCAAGCTGCTCAACGACGCCGGGCACGAAGCCGTGCCGCACTCCCCCTCGACCGGTCTGGACCTGATCAGCGGAAAGGGACTGGCCGAGGCGCTGGCCGGTGCGGACGTCGTGGTGAACCTGACCAACTCGCCGACCTTCGACGAGGCGTCCCCGGAGTTCTTCCGCACCACGATGGACAACCTGCTCGCGGCCGCGAAAGACGCCGGCGTCGGTCACGCGGTGATCCTCTCGATCGTCGGATCCGAGCTGGTGCCGGACCTGGTCTACTACCGGGCCAAGGTGCTGCAGGAGGACATCCTCAAGGCCGGCCCGATCCCGTGGTCGATCGTCCGCGCGACCCAGTTCTTCGAGTTCGTCGGCGCGGTCCTGTCCTGGACCTCGGACGACGAATGTGTATAAGAGACAGGCTCAACGGGGTCCGGGACGTCGCGGGGCCGGAGGTCTTCACCCTCGACGAGCTGGGCCGCGTGTACCTCGACGCGAACAACGACAAGCGGACCGTCGTCGTCGACCCGGCCGCCGGGATGTTCGGCGCGGTCAAGGGCGACGCGATCATCGCCAAGGACGGCGCGGTCCTCGCCGAGACCACCTACCGCGAGTTCCTCGCCCGCTGAACCCGGATTCGCTGCCAGACCATCCCAGAGAACGGCCCGCCTCCCCGGCGGGTCGTTCGGCGTTGGCCGGCAGCTCAAAACCCGGGCCAGCCGCTCAATACCCGGGCTGGACGCTCAATACCCGGGCCGGCGCTTAGAACCTGGGCCGGCCGCTCAAAACCTGGGCCGGCGCTTAAAACCCCGGCCGGCCGAACCGGATCCGCAAGTTAATCCCGGTTCGCCGCCCGACCCGGTCGGTCACGACCAGCCGCGGAGCTTCGCCGGATTCAGGACGATCCACAGCGCGCAGACCCGGGCGTCATCGGTCACGACGGCGACGACCGCGACCGGCCGCCGTTCACCGGTGAACAGCAACCCGTCACGGCCGTTGATCTGCACCACCGTCACCTCGGTGCCGGGCCGCCCGCAGAGCAGGCCCACGATGAGCTCCGCCACGGCCTCCGCCCCGTTGATCGGAGTCCGCGGCGCGGGTACGACACCGCCGCCGTCGCACAGAGCGACGGCGGCGGGATCCAGCACTTCCCGGACGGCGGCGATGTCCCCTACCCGGCAGGCCGCGGCCAACCGGCGAACGACATCGTCAAGCCGATGGAACATGTCCAGCCGTGACCGGCCCCGACCCGGCAGCCGC
>KL571349.1:17971-18837 GCA_000715855.1 Actinoplanes liguriensis | reverse complement strand
CGCCACCGGTCACGAAGGCCTGCCGCGGGTGCTGGACCGACGCGAGGGACACGATGTCACGCCCGAAGACCGCGGCGGTCAGCCAGATCGCCAGGACCCGGACCTTCCGTTCCCAGCTCGGCACCGCGAGCACGTGGTAACCGCGATGCATCAACCAGGCAGGAAAGCCCTTGATCACGATCCCCTTCCACTCGAAGATCCCACGCCCGAGGCCGAGCGTCGCGACCGTCCCGAGGCTGTGGTGCACGTACCGCCGGGTCTTCTTCCCCCGCAGTTCGGCGAGGATGTTCCTGGCCAGCAGTTTGCCCTGCCGGACGGCGTGCTGCGCGTTCGGCACGGTCGCCGTCCCGTTCCCGACCGCCAGGTCCGGCACCGCGGCGTCGTCGCCGGCGCCCCACGCGTCCGCGACCGGCGCCTCCTCGGTGCCCACCCGCAGATCGGCCCGGACCACGAGCAGGCCGCGAGCGTCGATCGGCAGGTCGGTGCGATTGTGCACCATCGGGTTCGCCGCGTTGCCCGCGGTCCACACGATCAGGTCGGAGTCGAACTCCACCCCGGTCGACAACACGACGTGCCCGTCCTTCGCGGACTGCACCAGCGCCCCGAGGTGCACGTGCCCGCCGCGCTTCTCCAGCGACCGGACGACCCAATTCCCCTGCTTCGGGGTGACCTCGGGCAGGATCCGGTCCCGCGCCTCGACCAGGTGGAAGCCGACCTCCTCCGGGTCGAGCTCCGGGTACTTCTTCACCAGCGCCGTGGCCAGCGACAACAGCTCGCCGAACCCCTCGACGCCGGAGAATCCGCCGCCCACGAACGTCACCGTCAGCAGCCGCCGGCGACGCGGGCCGGGCGGCAGTGTCGAGGCG
>KL571349.1:10765-17784 GCA_000715855.1 Actinoplanes liguriensis | reverse complement strand
AGATGTGTATAAGAGACAGGTGTCGAGGCGCGGTCGAACGCGGTGAGCAGCTGGTCCCGGATGGCGACCGCTTCTTCCACGTGTTTGAGCCCGATCGCCTGCTCGACGACGCCCGGGATCGCCAGTTTCCGGGTCACCGCGCCGGCCGTCACGACGAGCGTGTCGTAGCCCATCGTGTACTCCGGGCCCTCGGCCGGACGCACGGTCACGGCTCGCGACGCGTGGTCGATCTTCACGACCGTACCGGAAATGATCTTGGTCTTCTTGAGATGACGTCGCTGCGAGACGGCGGCGTGCCGCGCCTCGATCGAGCCGGCCAGCACCTCGGGCAGGAACGGCTGATACGTCATGAAGGGCCGCGGGTCGACGACGACGACCCGTGCCTCGCCACGCCGGAGTTTCTTCTCCAGCTTCCACGCTGTGTAGAACCCGGCGTACCCGCCGCCGACCACCAGAATCGTTCGCACATATAGAGGACCGGACAGCCCACCGAATTGTGACAGCGAGTTCAGCGCGTCACAGAATCGGCGGCTCTCCGGTCTCAGCTCGTGACCACCACCCGAGCCAGGGAGAGAATCATGAGCCAGCCGACCGTCGTCCTCGTCCACGGCGCCTTCGCCGAATCCGCCAGCTGGGCCGCGGTGATCGAAGAACTGCAGGCCAACGACGTACGGGCGATCGCCGCCGCCAATCCGCTGCGGAGCCTGACCGGCGACGCCACCTACCTGCGCGACCTGATCGCCACGATCGACGGCCCGGTCGTCCTCGTCGGGCACTCCTACGGCGGCATGGTGATCACCGAAGCCGCCTCCGGCAACGACAAGATCACATCATTGGTGTACGTGTGTGCGTTCGCCCCCGACCGAAGTGAATCCGCGTTCGCACTCTCGGCGAAGTTTCCGGGCAGCACCCTGGGCGAGACGCTGCAGGTCTACCCGGTGCGCACCGGCGGCAACGAGTTCGTGATTCGCCCGGAGAGGTTCCACCACCAGTTCTGCGCGGAACTGCCGGCCCGCGAGGCCGCATTGATGGCCGCGACACAGCGTCCGGTCACCGAGGCCGCGCTCACCGAGGGCCTGGCGGCGGACGCGCCCGCGTGGCGGTCGATCCCGTCCTGGTTCGTCTTCGGTGACGAGGACCGGAACATCCCGGTCGCGCTGCACCGTTTCATGGCCGCCCGGGCGTCGGCCAAGGGTGTCCGGGAGATCTCCGGCGCCTCGCACGTCGCCGGGATCTCCCACCCGGAGTCGGTGACCGCGTCGATCCTCGAGGCGCTGCGGTGAGAACCGGCCGGCTCGAAGCGCTCAGCGACGGCGTCCTCGCGATCATCATCACGATCATGGTCCTGGAGCTGAAGATCCCGGAGGGCCACAGCTTTGCGGACCTGGCCCACAGCACCGGGGTCGGGCTGCTCACGTACCTGCTCAGCTTCGTCTACGTGAGCATCTACTGGAATAACCACCACCACATGTTTCACCTGGTCAAGGAGGTTACCGGCGGGATTCTGTGGGCGAATCTCGGTTTACTATTCGCCCTGTCGCTGCTGCCATTCACCACCGCCTGGGTGGATGAATCGCGCTTCGCGCGGACCCCGGTCTTCGTGTACGGCCTGAACCTGCTCGCCGCGGCCGTCGCCTACTTTGTGCTGCAGTCGACGGCGATCCGGCTGCAGGGTCCGGACTCCCCGCTGCGCCGGGCGGTCGGCAGCGACCTCAAGGGCAAGGTCTCCACGGCGGTGCTGATCGTGGGGCTGGCCGCCGCGTTGTCGCCGGTCCCGGTGTGGATCGCGCTGATCTGCTTCGCCGGCGTCGCGGTGCTGTGGATCGTCCCCGACCGCCGGATAGCCCGCGCCGTCGTGGTCGGGAGCGACGCCCTCCCCGCGAAGGGCGAGGTCTAGTCACCGCACACGGCCACGATCAGGAGCCGGTCGTGTGCGGAACATCGGAGGCCCATGACGCTGCTCCCGCGCATCACCCGGCGCGCGGCGGCGGGTGGTTGCCCGGGCGCGGCGCTGGGGTCGCACGCACCCGGACATACCTTGCAACGGATCCCGGCCGGGAAAGTTCATCGCCTCCCGGAGAATGCAGAATCCCGCAGCCATGGCCTGATTCCCGGGCCGCGCCCACCCAGCGCCCCCACCCAGCCCCCACCCAGCACCCCGCGCCCAGCACCACCGGCACCGCACGCCCAGCCAGCGCCCAGCACCCCATGCCCAGCACCACCCGGCACCCCACGCCCAGCCAGCGCCCAGCACCCACCCGGCACCCCGCGCACACCCGGCACCCCGCGCCCGGCCAGCGCCCCGCGCCCGGCGCGGCCGCTGAGTCCCCACCCGCAGCTTCGTCCCCGGACGCGCCCACCCGCCGGCGCCCACCCCACGGGTGCGGCCGGGCTGCTTTCGGCCGCGACTCAGCAAGTTAATCGCGATTCTGATTTGGTATGGGTATGGCGACCTGCAACCTGTGCCACCGCGACATGGCCGATGACGAGATCGAAGAGCACCGGCGCGCCGTCCATCCGGAGATCGACGCGGACGGCACCCGCAAATCCGATGACAGCAACATCGTGCCGGACGCCGCGAACCAGGCGGTCAGGCGTCCGCACTCGCCCGAGGACGTCGAATGAGCAGTGACCGGCCACCGGCGAAGCACCACAGGGCGATCACCGGGTCGCAGATCGCGCAGCCGAACGACGAGTCGTGCGCGAACGGCAGGATCGGGTTGCCCTTCAGGTGATGCAGCACGTCCCAGCCGGTGTGCAGCAGCCAGCCCACCCCGATCCAGGTCCAGTTGCGCAGGCCGAGGTAGGCGACGACGGTCATGACCGAAGTGAATGCGAGTTCCCAGACACCGAACCCACCCCCGCTGACGTAGACGGCGCCCGCCCCGGCGATCCCCAGCGCGTTGACCTTCTGACGGTGGCGATCCGGGATCAACGACAGGACGAGAACGGCGACAACCCCGATCAGCAGCGGCATCAGCACAGACATGACACGAACCTAGGAAGAATCGGCACGCACGAACAGTGGCCGGAATGACCACTGTCAACGGGATCTGGCCAGGTGGTTCAGCCGCCCGTACGGGGGTATCGGCGGGGAATGCGTCTCACCGTTAACGGTGCACAGCACCACCTGGTCGGCCTGGACCCGCGGACCACCCTGCTCGACGCGTTGCGCGAGCGGCTGCACCTGACCGGCGCCAAGAAGGGCTGTGACCACGGCCAGTGCGGCGCCTGCACGGTCCTGCTCGACGGCCGCCGGGTCAACAGCTGCCTGATCCTGGCGATCACCCAGCAGGACGCCGAGATCACCACGGTCGAGGGCCTGGGTCACCGCGGCGCCCCGCACCCCGTCCAGCAGGGGTTCCTGGATCACGACGGGTTCCAGTGCGGTTACTGCACCCCGGGCCAGATCTGCTCGGCGGTCGGCATGCTCGACGAGGTCGGCAAGGGCTGGCCGAGCGCGGTGACAACCGAGATTCCGGATCCGAACGGCGATTTACTTACCGACGCCGAGATCCGCGAGCGGATGAGCGGGAACCTGTGCCGCTGCGGGGCCTACCCCAACATGGTTCCGGCGATCAAGCAGGCGGCAGGGCGATGAAGACCTTCGACTATCGAACGGCCACCGGCCTCGCCGACGGACTCGAGCCGGGCGCCGTGTTCCTGGCCGGCGGCACGAACCTGGTCGACCTGATGAAGCTCGGCATCGCCACTCCGGACGTGCTCGTCGACGTGAGCCGGCTCCCGTTGCGCGAGATCACCGACCTGCCCCGGGGCGGTATGCGGATCGGCTCCGCCGTACGCAACAGTGATCTTGCCGCGGATCACCGCGTGCGGACCGCCTACCCGGTGCTCAGCCAGGCTCTCCTCGCCGGCGCGTCGGGGCAGCTGCGGAACATGGCGACGACCGGCGGAAATCTTCTTCAGCGCACCCGGTGCCGGTATTTCATGGACGCGACGATGCCGTGCAACAAGCACCTGCCCGGCTCCGGCTGCCCGGCGCGCGACGGCGACCACCGGAATCTCGCGATCCTCGGCGGCTCGGAGGCGTGCATCGCGACGCATCCGTCGGACATGGCGGTCGCGCTCGCGGCGCTCGACGCGGTGGTCCAGGTCGATGGGCCGACAGGTCAGCGATCCATCCCGGTGACCGATCTGTATCGGCTGCCCGGAGACACCCCGGAGCGCGACACGGTCCTGGAGCACGGCGAGCTGATCACGGCGGTGGACCTGCCGGAGCTGCCGGTCGCGGCCCGTTCCACGTACCGGAAAGCGCGTGACCGCGCGTCCTACGCCTTCGCCGTCGGCTCGGTCGCGGCCGCCCTCGACGTCGAGGACGGCCTGGTCAGAGAGGTACGCCTGGCGTTCGGGGCGGTGGCGCCGAAGCCGTGGCGAGCGTTCGCCGCCGAGGAGGCGCTGCGCGGCCGACCGGCCACCCGAGAGCGGTTCGCGGCAGCGGCGGACGCCGAGTTGCGCCACGCGACGCCGTTGCGGGACAACGCCTACAAGATCGCGCTGATCCGCAATCTGACCGTTTCTGTCCTGGCCTCTCTCGTCCCGTCCACCGAGCCGGCCGCGCAAGGGCCCGCCGCGCAAGGGCCGGCCGCGCAAGGGCCGGCCGCGCAAGGGCCCGCCACGCAAGGGCCCGCCGAGTCCGCGACGGAGGAGGAGACGCGATGACCTCGATGGTGACGCGCGCGGTCGGCGCACCGGTCGCCCGACTGGAGGGCCCGGCCAAGGTCTCCGGCGCGGCCCGCTACGCCGCGGAATACCCGCAAGACCATCTGGCGTACGGATGGATCGTCCCGTCCCCGGTCGCCCGCGGCCGCCTCGACGCGGTCCTGATCGACCCCGCCGAGGAGGACGTGCTCGCCGTCCTCTGGTACGGCAACGCCCCTGAGCTGGCCAAATCCGACGACCCGGAGCTGGCGGTTCTCCAGTCCGACGAGATCCGGTACCGCGGCCAGCCCCTCGCCCTCGTCATCGCCACCTCCCTCGAAGCCGCCCGCCGGGCCGCGCAGGCCGTCCAGTTGGAGATCGCCGAGGAGGATCACGACGTCGAGCTGCGCGCCGACCACCCCGATCGCTACACGCCGGAGACCGTCGTCCCGGACGTCCCCGCGGAATCGAGCACCGGCGATGTCGAGGCCGCGCTGACCAGCGCTCCGGTCACGATCGACGTCACCTACGAGACCCCGCCGCTGCACAACAGCCCGATGGAGCCGCACGCCACCATCGCGCGCTGGGACGATCAGGATCTGATCCTGTACGACTCCAACCAGCACCCGTCCGGCATCGCGGATACCGTCGGGGCGATCTTCGGGTTGCCCGCCGGCCGCGTGCACGTCGTCACCGAGCACGTCGGCGGCGGTTTCGGCTCGAAGGGCACCGCCCGGCCGAACGCGGTTCTCGCCGCCCTCGGCGCGCGCGTCACCGGCCGCCCGGTCGAGGTCGTCCTCCCCCGCCAGGCGATGTTCAGCATCGTCGGCCATCGCGCCCCGACCCTCCAGCGGATCCGCGTCGGCGCCACCGAGGACGGCATCCTGACCGCGATCGATCATCAGACGTGTACGCAGTCGAGCCGCCTGCTGGAGTTCGTCGAATCGGCTTCCGTGGTGACCCGGGACGTGTACCCCGTGCCGAATTTGCGCACCGGTCACAGCGTGGTCCGCCTCGACGTGCCCACGCCGCGCTGGATGCGCGCGCCCGGTGAGGCTCCCGGCATGGTCGGCCTGGAGTGCGCGCTCGACGAGCTTGCCGTGGAGCTCGGCCTCGACCCGGTCGAGCTGCGAATCCGCAATTCGCCGGCGAATCCTCGTTACGTCGAGTGCCTGCGCTCCGGAGCGGCCCGTTTCGGCTGGTCCGAGCGTGATCCGCGGCCCGGGCAGCGCCTGGAGGGTGAATGGCGGCTCGGCACCGGAATGGCCGGAGCGACCTATCCCGCGTCGGCGATGCCGTCGACCGCGCGGGTCCGGGCGCTCGGCGCCGGCGAGTACGAGGTCGCGATCGCCGCCGCCGACCTGGGCACCGGCGCGCGCACGATCCTCGCCCAGATCGCGGCCGACGAGCTCGGCGTGCCGATCGACAAGGTCCACATCCGGATCGGCGACAGCACCCTCCCGCAGGCATCGGTCGCCGGCGGGTCCTCGGGCAGCGCGTCCTGGGGCTGGGCGGTCACCGGCGCCTGCCGTGAGCTGCGCGCCGCCGACGGTTCCTCGGACGAGGCGACCTTCGACACGACCGAATTGGTTCAGCAGCAGAAGGAGAACCGGCACGCCTCCGGCGCGCACTTCGCGGAGGTACGCGTGAGCACCGTGACCGGCGAGATCCGGGTGTCCCGCCTGTTCGGCATGTACGACGGCGGCCGCATCCTCAACCCGCGCACCGCGCGTTCGCAGTTCCTCGGCGGCATGATCATGGGGATGGGCATGGCCCTGCACGAGGAGTCCGTGCTGGATCCGGCCCAGGGCACCTGGGTGAACCACGACCTGGCCGAGTACCACATCCCGACCCACGCCGACGTCGAGTGGATCGACGCCGCGTGGCTCGACCAGCCGGAGGACGACCTCAACCCGATGGGCAGCAAGGGCATCGGCGAGATCGGCATCGTCGGCTCCCCCGCCGCCATCCTCAACGCCGTCTGGCACGCCACCGGAATCCGGATTCGCACCCTCCCCGCCCGCCTCGACAAGATCCTCACCGCAACCCCGTGACCAGCCCACCCGAACCCCAGCCCCGGCTGGGCTGGGCGTCGAGCCCGGCGCACCGGGCTGGCACCCACGGTTGTTCTGGGCCCGAAAAAGGACAGTGAGTGCCAGCCGGACCGCGCTAAGCGCGCGACGGCCCGAGCCCTCGCAGGGCCGCGGCCACTACAACCGAGCGGTGAGCGCGCAACAGCCCGCGCCGTCGCAGGGCCGCGGCCACTCCAGCGAGCGACGCGCTCACGGCCGGTCGGGCTGGTTCTCACTGTTGTTACTGTCTCTTATACACATCTCTGATGGCGCGAGGGAGGCGTGTAG
>KL571349.1:5404-10632 GCA_000715855.1 Actinoplanes liguriensis | reverse complement strand
GTTATGCGGGTCGCATAACAACAGTGAGAACCAGCCGGCCGGGCCGCAGCGCGCGGCGGCCTGGGGCGGAGCGGGCTTCGCGGACTCCGAGGGCAGGGGCGGCGGAGCCGGACCTCCGGTGGGCCGGACGGCGGGGCGAGGCATGATTGTTCTGACGACGAGGAGCGGCACGGTTGAACCTGAACGACGCTCGGGCCCTGGCGCTCGACCTGATGGCCCGGCACGGATTGACGAAGTGGCGCCTGACCTTCGATGACGCCAAGACCCGGGCCGGCGTGTGCCGTTCCGGCAGCAGGGAGATCGGGCTGTCCCGCCCGTTGATCACGCTCTACTCGGCCGAGCAGGTCACCGAGACGATTCTGCACGAGATCGCGCATGCCCTGGTCGGGCCGCGGCACGGTCACGACGCGGTGTGGCGGGCCACGGCGGTCCGGATCGGCTGCTCCGGGCGGCGCTGTGTTCCGGAGGAGGCCCCGCGCGTGGACGGGGCGTGGCACGGCGTCTGCCGTTCGGGGCACCGCACGACCGCGCACCGGCAGCCGGTCCGGGTGAAGTCGTGTCGCGAGTGCTCGCCGAGGTTCGACCGGTTCGCGCTGTTCGCGTGGACGTACCGTGGTCATCCGGCTCCGCTGCATCCGACCTACGCCGCGGAGCTGACCCGGCTGCGGGCCCCGTCCACGCCGGCATCGAGGCCGCGCGTGGGTGATCGGGTGCGGCTGACCGGCGCCGGGAAGTACGGCGGGCTGACCGGGACGATCGTCAAGCAGGGCCGCACGCGCTACCAGATCAAGACGCCCAAGGGGCTGCTGAACGCGCCGTTCGGGTTGGTGGAGCCGGCGCAGAGCTCCCGGTAAGAGCAGTGGGCGCCCCTCCGGAGAGGGACGCCCACATACGAACCGCGATTTACCTACTTGGTGAGCGGGGCCAGCTTCGGGTCGTTCGCGTACGACTCGGCAGCGTTGGCCTTGGTGACGATGACCGGCGGGAGCAGGAAGGCCGGGACGACCTTGGTGCCGTTGTTGTACGACTTGGTGTCGTTGACCTGGGGCTCGGCACCGGTCTGCAGGGTCTTCACCATGTTGATGGTCTCGGCGACCAGCTTGCGGGTGTCCTTGTTGATCGTCGAGTACTGCTCGCCGGCCATGATGGACTTGACCGACTCGACCTCGGAGTCCTGACCGGTGACGACCGGGATCGGCTTGCCGGCGCCCTTGACCGAGGTGATGATCGCGCGGGCCAGGGTGTCGTTCGGGGAGAGAACGCCGTCGAGGGTCTTGTTGCCGTTGTAGGTCGAGTTGAGCAGCGAGTCCATGCGGCTCTGCGCGCCCTCGGCCTTCCAGCCCTGGATGGCGGTCTGCTTGACGTCCTTCTGGCCGGAGCCGACGACGACGTCACCCTTGTCGATCAGCGGCTTGAGAACGTCCATCGCGCCGTTGAAGAAGACACCGGCGTTGTTGTCGTCCGGCGAGCCGGAGAACAGCTCGACGGTCCACGGGCCGGTCGGCTTCTTGGCCTTCATGCCGTCCAGCAGGGCCTGGCCCTGGAGCTGGCCGACCTTGAAGTTGTCGAACGCGATGTAGTAGTCGACGTCCGCGGTGTTGGTGATCAGGCGGTCGTACGCGATGACCTTCGCGCCGGCCTGGTGGGCGGCCGACACCTGGGTGGAGAGCTGCGCGGCGTCGGTCGCGCCGATCACGATGACCTTCGCGCCCTTGGTCACCATCGCGGTGATCTGCGCCTGCTGGTCGGCGACCGTGGTGGACGCGCCGGCGTACTGCACGTCGGACTGGAAGCCCGCGTCCTTGAGGCCGTTGGTGAACAGGTCACCGGCGAGGACCCAGTTCTCCGAGGTCTTCGACGGCAGGGCGACACCGATCAGGGCGTCCTTGGCGAAGCCCTTGGCGTCGCCGGAGGCCGAGTCGCCGCTGCCACCGTCACGGTCGTTGGAGCAGCCCGTCAGGGCAAGCGCGACAGCCGCACCGACGGCCACGCTCTTGATCATAAAGTTGCGCATTCGAATGAAACCCTTCTCAGGAGCGGGCCGCAGGCTGTTTCTCGAGGTTCGCGTCGGTGGACTCGGGGGCCGCCGCGTCATGCCCGGGGCGGAACGAGCGCGTCAGTGAACCGATGAGCGAGAAACGACCCTGCTTCTTGTTGTAAACATCCAGGGCGACGGCGCCGAGCAGGAACAGACCCTTGATGATCTGGACCATGTCGGAACCGGTGCCCGTCAACTGCAGACCGTTGTTGAGAACGGCCATGACGAGACCGCCGACGATGGAACCGCCGACCGTCCCCAGACCGCCGGAAACCGCCGCGCCACCGATGAAGACCGCGGCGATCGCGTCGAGTTCCCAGCTGAGTCCGTCCTGCGGACCGGAGGCCGCGGACCGGGCCACGAAGATCATGCCGGCCAGGGCGGCCAGGACCGACATGTTCATCATGACGAAGAAGTTCACCCGGCGAAGCTTCACGCCGGACAGCTCGGCGGCCCGGGAGTTGCCGCCGACCGCATAGATGTGCCGGCCGCCTGCGGTGTTCCGCGTGTAGAACGAGTACGCGATGACCAGGACGGCGAGGATGATGCCGGAGATCGGGAAGCTGGTGCCGACCCGGCCGCCGGCGAACCGCAGCGTGACGAAGACGATCACGGCGATCATGACGACCATCCGGAAGACCGCGATCCACAGTGGTGCGGGCTCGGCGCCCTCCATCTGGGTGCGGACCTGCCGGGCGCGCAGCTCACGCCAGACCACGGCGACGCAGGCGAGCAGGCCGAGCAGCAGCGTCAGGTTGTTGTACCCGGTGTCCGGCCCGACCTCGGGCAGGTAGCCGGCGCCGATCTCGCGGAAGCCCTTCGGCACCGGGACCGTGTCGGCGTTGCCGATGTACTGGTTGCCGCCGCGGAACAGCAGCATGCCGGCCAGCGTGACGATGAAGGCGGGGATCCCGACGTACGCGACCCAGAAGCCCTGCCACGCGCCGATCAGCGCGCCGACGACCAGGCCGAGCACGATGCCCAGCGGCCACGGCACGTTGTGCTCGGTGATCGCCTTGGCCACCACGATGCCGGTGAACGCGGCGATCGAGCCGACCGACAGGTCGATGTGGCCGGCGACGATCACCATCAGCATGCCGATGGACAGCACCGAGATGTAGGCGTACTGCTGGGTCAGCGCGATCAGGTTGCCCGGCTGCAGTGTGAGCCCGCCGGTCTTGAACTGGAAGAACAGAACGATCGCCACCAGTGTGAAGATCATCCCGAACTGTCGCGCGTTCGACGTCGTACCGCCGAAGAGGTTTTTCTGTAGCTCTTTTATCCGACTCATGACGTGGCCAGCTTCTTCGTGGAGGTCATCTGCTTCATGAGGGTTTCCGGGTTGGCGTCACGCCGCGAGATCTCGCCGGTGATCGTGCCCTCGAAGACCGTGTAGATCCGGTCGCAGAGCCCGATCAACTCGGGCAGCTCGGAGGAGATCACCACGACCCCGCGGCCCTCGGACGCGAGCTCCTGGATGATCCCGTAGATCTCGTACTTCGCACCGACGTCGATACCGCGCGTCGGCTCGTCCAGAATCAGCAGGTCCGGGTCGGTGAACATCCACTTGGCCAGGACGACCTTCTGCTGATTGCCGCCGGAGAGCTTGGTGACGCCCTCGTCGACGGTGGGCGTCTTGATCCGCAGGCTCTTCCGGTACGCCTCGGCCTCGCGGTACTCGGCGGCCTCGTCGAGCACCCCGTTGCGGGTGATCTTCGAGAGCTTGGCGGCGACGACCGAGGTCTTGATGTCGTCGAGCAGGTTCAGGCCGACCGCCTTGCGGTCCTCGCTGACATACGCCAGCCCGTTGGCGATCGCGTCCGCGACCGACTTGAGCTGGATCTCCTTGCCGTCCTTGAGGATCTGGCCGCTCTCGTAGACGCCGTACGACCGGCCGAACAGGCTCATCGCCAGCTCGGTGCGGCCTGCGCCCATCAGGCCGGCGAACCCGACGATCTCCCCGCGCCGCACGGTGAAGCTCGAGTTCTTGCAGACCAGGCGCTCGGCGGAGATCGGGTGCCGGACCGTCCAGCCGCGCACCTCGAAGAACACGTCGCCGATGTTCGAGTCGTGCTCCGGGAACCGGCTGCCCAGGTCACGGCCGACCATCCCGCGTACGATCCGGTCCTCGTCGGCGCCGTCGGCCTTGACGTCGATCGTCTCGATCGTCTTGCCGTCGCGCAGGATCGTGATCGAGTCCGCGATCGCCTCGATCTCGTTCAGCTTGTGCGAGATCATGATCGAGGTGATGCCGCGCTTCTTGAAGCCGCGCAGCAGGTCCAGCAGGTGCTGCGAGTCGTTCTCGTTCAGCGCCGCGGTCGGCTCGTCCAGGATCAGCAGCTGCACGTCCTTCGCGAACGCCTTCGCGATCTCGACGAGCTGCTGCTTGCCCACTCCGATGTCCTTGATCAGGGTGTCCGGGTCCTCTTTCAGACCGACCATGGCCATCAGTTCGAGGGCCTTGTGGTTCGCGGCCTTCCAGTCGATCCGGCCGAAGCGACGCGGCTCGTTGCCCAGGAAGATGTTCTCGGTGATCGACATCCCCGGCACGAGCGCGAGCTCCTGGTGGATGATCACGATCCCGGCGTGCTCACTCGCGCGGATGTCGGAGAACTTCGTCTCCGCTCCGCGGTAGACGATCGAGCCCTCGTACGACCCGTACGGGTAGACGCCGCTGAGCACCTTCATCAAGGTCGACTTGCCAGCGCCGTTCTCCCCGCAGATCGCGTGGATCTCGCCGTCACGGACGGTGAGCTTCACGTCGGCGAGCGCCTTGACGCCGGGGAAGGTCTTGGTGATCGACCGCATCTCCAGCAGTGGCGGAGCAGTGCTCATACCGCCTCCCAACAGGTTCTTTTCAACACATCTGCATGCATGACGTCGGCGTTTCCAGACTGTAAATCTTATTTATTTACTAAGTCAACGCCTAGGTGGCATCATGGTCGGCATCGATCAGGTAACGACCGGGAGGCGCTTCTCCGGTGCGGCGAACAGGTACCAATCTGCCCAAAGTCGGCCAGTACAACCGGGCCGTCGTGCTCGATCAGATCCAGCTGGCCGACGGCATCAGCCGCGTCGAGATAGCTGAGCTGACCGGGCTCACCCCGCAGACCGTGTCCGGCATCGTTCGCCGGCTGATCACCGAGGGCATCGTCCGGGAGGACGGCGCGTCGGCGTCCAGCGGCGGGAA
>KL571349.1:4165-5189 GCA_000715855.1 Actinoplanes liguriensis | reverse complement strand
TGTATAAGAGACAGCGCCGGCGCCGGGCTCGCGGTCGGTGTCCACTTCGACCCGGTCCAACTGTCCTGTGTGGTCGCCGACCTGCTCGGCCGGCCGCTGGTCAAGCTGCAACAGCCGGTCCGCTCCGGCGCCTCCCCCGCCGAGATCACCAACGCGGTCGCGGGCCTGGTCGCGGACGTGCTGGCCACCGCCGGCGTGGACCGCAAGCGGGTGCTCGGGCTCGGCCTGGCCACACCCGGGCCGATAGACCAGACGCTCGGCGCGCTGGTCGGGCCGCCGCAGTTGATGGGCTGGACCCGGGTCCCGCTCAAGGACATGCTGGCCGAGGCCACCGGCCTGCCGGTCACCCTGGACAACGACGCGACCGCGGCGGCGATCGGCGAGTGCTGGGCCGGAGCCGGGCGCGGGGTGGCCGATTTCGCCTACTTCTTCTTCGGCGCCGGGGTCGGCGGCGGGCTGATTCTCGACAACCAGGTCTATCGGGGTGGCTCGATGAACGCCGCCGAGTTCGGCCACCAGTCGGTGCAGCCGGACGGGCCGGAGTGCTACTGCGGCAACCGCGGCTGCTTGGAGAGCCTGATCAGCCCGAAAGCGCTGGTCGCGGCGACCGGGCTGGCGGATTACGACGCCGTGCGCCAGGCCGCGGCCGACGGCGATCCGGCGGCGGTCGAGGTGGTCGAGGCGGCCGGCGCGCACCTGGCCACCGCGGTCGTCAACGTCGCCAACATCCTGGACATCGACCTGGTCGTCCTCGGCGGGCACGGCCTGCGCCACCTGGAGACCCGATTCCGGGACGCCACCGCGAAGGCCCTGGCCACCCGGCCTCTGGCAAGAAGCATTCGGACGGTACGGGTGGAGGTCTCCCCCCTCGGCGCGGACGCGGCCGTGGTCGGGGCCGCGGCGCTGGTGCTGCACACGACGTATTCGCCCCAGGTGTCGGAGTTGCTGTCGCTATAGCGCCCGTGTGACGGCTGCCGGCGTGCTTTGCTGAGAGCATGGAGGCATCGGGCCTTCGGCCGGCGGG
>KL571349.1:1895-3945 GCA_000715855.1 Actinoplanes liguriensis | reverse complement strand
GCCATGATCCTGCTGGCCGACGGCGACCGGCTCGGCATCGTCGGCACCTCCGGGGTCCCCGCCGAGTGGGCTGCGACGGGGCCGACCGCGGCGGGATTCACGGTGGCCGGGCTGGTGGTCCGGACCAATCGTCCGGTGATCGCCGAGGATCTCACCACCGATCCGCGGGTGCCGCACCAGGCGCCCGCCCGGGATCTCGGTGTCCGCGGTTACGCCGGATATCCGGTTCGGGATCCGCACGGGAACGCGGTCGGGCTGCTCGCGGTGATGGACTCGCGGCTCCGGCTCTGGACGGCCGACGAGCTGGACGCCATCGAAGATGCCGCGCAGGCGTGCACCGCGTTCGTGGCCGAGCGGTTCGCCCGCGACGACGTCGACACCCAGCGCCGGTTCCTGGACACGCTGCTGCAGGGCCTGCAGACCGGGGTCGTCGCGTGCGACGCCGCCGGACAGATCGTGTTCGCCAACGAGGCCCTGCATCAGCTCACCGGTTCGGGCCCGCTGATGCGCCCGCTCGAGGATTGGTCGCGGCACAGCTACCTGGTCGATCCGCAGGGCCGGCCGTTACCCCCGGAACAGGTGCCGCTGTTCCGGGCGCTGAGCGGCGATCGGGTACACGACGAGGAGCTCCTGATCCGGTCGGCGGAGGGCCGGATCCGCATGGTCACCACGGACGCCCAGCCGATCACCGGCTCGCATGGCAACCGCCTCGGTGCGGTCGCCTGCGTCCGGGACATCACCGATCAGCGGATGACCGAACGCTTCCACGAGGTCGAGTCGGCCGTGTCGGACGCCCTGGCCCACGCCGAGACCGTGCGGGAGGCCGGGCCGCAGGTGCTGCGGGCGGTGTGCGCCGGCTTCGACTGGCCGCACGCCCAGCTCTGGCTGGCCGACGAGTCGACCGGCGAGTTCTGTCTGGCCGCCGAACAGCATGCGAACACCGATTCACTTGCCGGGCCGGTCGCCGCCCGAACCGAGGCGATCATCGAGGCCGTCCGGAAGTCCGGGAAGGCGGTCCGGTTCAGCGAGGAGTCCTGGACGGGGCTGGCCGTGCCGGCCAGCTCGGGCGATCGGACCCCCGCGATCCTGGTGTTCTTCGTGAACCTGCTCCAGGATCCCGGCGACGTTCTGGTCGCGTTCCTCTGCGGGGTGGCCGCGCACGTCGCGGAGTTCCTCGAACGACGCCGCGCCGAGGAGCTGACCGTGGCCCTGGCACAGAGCCGCGACGAGTACCTGGCCCTGATCGATCACGAGCTCCGCACGCCCCTGACCTCGATCTCGGCCTACATCGACCTGCTGCGCGACAGCGATCCGGGCACCGCCGCCGACGAGCTGCCGGACATCCTGGACGTGCTCGGCCGCAACAGCACGATCCTCCGGAACATCGTCGAGGACCTGCTCGACCTCGCCGGCATCGACAACGGCCACACCGCGCTGGCCGAGGAGCCGGTCGACCTGGCCGCGACCGTGACCGCCGCAGCCCGGGCCGCCGGGCCCGCCGCCGAGGACGCCGGTGTCGTCCTCGACCTCGACGTCCGCGTGGACACCATGGTCCGCGGTGACGAGCGACGGCTGCGCCAGGTCGCCGACCACCTGATCGCCAACGCCATCGGCCACACCAACGGGGCCGGCCGGGTGACGCTGTCACTGACCCGCCCGGCGCCGGCGGTCGTCGAGCTGACCGTCACCGACGACGGCCTGGGCATCCCGCCGGACGATCGGGAACGGGTGTTCGCCCGCTTCTACCGCACGGCGCGCACCCGGGAGCACCGGCTGCCCGGGGTCGGCCTCGGCCTGACGATCAGCAGGGCCATCGTCGAACGACACCACGGCACGATCCGCTTCGTGCCCTGTCCGCCGCCGGGCACCCGGGTGACGGTCCGGCTTCCGGCCTGCCGGGCCTGAGCGGTCGGCTGAGAAGCTGACAGATCGGACGAGTCTCAGTCGTCCCCGAGAATGGCGCGCACACAGCCCACGAGTTCCTCGGGCGTGAACGGTTTGGTCATGGTCGCGGCTGTCTCTTATACACATCTCTGATGGCGCGAGGGAG
>KL571349.1:0-1668 GCA_000715855.1 Actinoplanes liguriensis | reverse complement strand
TGTATAAGAGACAGGTCCCGGGTGGCCGGGTCCGCGCGAATCGCGATACACATGTCGACGCCGGACATCACCGGCATGTCGATGTCGCTGACCACGGCGGCCGGCGCGTGCTCGCGGACGGCCTCCAGCGCCAGCGCGCCGTCAGGAGCCTCGACCACCGTGAAGCCGGCTCGGCGCAGCACACGGGCCATGATCATGCGGATGTCGTCGTGGTCCTCGGCGACCACCAGGAGAGTCATACGATCTTCGTCTCCACGTCGGTCATGGGGAGTCGGCGAGCGACTCACGGTCCATGGACGGCTGTTTTCTCAACCGGCCCCGACGAGCACCCGTCAGCGCCCGCTAGCAGCCTAAACGTCCGGAACACCCGGCCGTTGCCATTACGCCGTGAGGGGAAGCGCCGGGGCGCCTCCCCAGCTCGCGTGGATCAGGCCCGGACGGCGGGGCCCCGCACGGCCCGGTGGGTGGCGCCCAGCATCGCGGCGGCGGTCAGTGCGACGGCGATCGCGACTATCACGACGTACGCGAGCAGGGTTTCCGAAGGCCAGGCGTGGCCGAGCCGGGCCGAGGTGAAGGGCAGGACCGTGACGAGCGCCGCCACGGTGCCGCCGAGCACGCCGGTGACCGTCGCGATCAGGCCCTCCAGCGCGACCATCGCCAGCAGCTGGCCCCGCGTCGAGCCGGCCAGCCGCCACTGGGCGAACTCGTGCCGCCGGGCGGTCGTCGCCGCGATCAGCGTGTTGATCAGCATGACCGCGACGAACAGCGTGACCATGCCGACGACCACGTAGTTGAGCGTCTTCACGTCCTGCGCGTAGTCCGGCTCGACCTGGCCAAGTGAAGCGCGGTTCTCGATCGCCTGCATGTATACCGTGCCGGTCGCCAGCCCGGTGAACATGACCACCGGCATCACCGCGCCCGCCAGTTGCCGCGCCCGCACCCCGCGCACCGCCTGCTCCCCGGCCACCCCGAAGAGCCGCACCACCGGCCCGAGAACCGCCGTGACCAGCCGCAACAGCTCCGGCGCGAACAGCGCGATCCCGATCGCCGCCCAGATACCGGCCTGCCCCGCGGTCTGCATCGCATCGATGCCCCTGCCATCCATCAGCGTCGCGGTCAGCACCGCGCAGGTCGCGCCGATCACCAGGAACACCACTGCTCCGATCCGCCGGGCGCGCGGCCGCCGGCTTTTGACAGACGATTCGGAGGTACGTCGCACGGCCGCGACCGCCGCCACGACCGAGCCCAGCATCGTCACCCCGAATCCGGCGCCCCACGCGACCGGGCCGAACACCCCGTCCGCGGCCGGCGCCACCTGCCCGGTGTTCTTGAGCAGGCGCAACAGCACGCCGCCGAGCGCCATCCCGAACGGGATCGCCACCGCCGACGCGGCCAGGGCCACCGCGGCCGCCTCGCCGACGACCATGCGGCGCAGTTGCGGGCCGGTCGCCCCGATCCGTCGCAGCAGCTCCATCTGCTCGCCGCGCTGCCGGATCGACAGACTCAGCGTCGAGGTCACCGCGAACGCCACGATGATCAGGCACCACCCGCCGCCGATGCCGGCCGTCGTGGTCAGCGACTCCGCGCTCGCCGCGCCGGCACCGGCCGCGATGCCGACGCTCGCCGCGCCGGGGCCGGCCGCGGTGTCGACGCTCGCCACGCCGGGGC
>KL571348.1:35963-43023 GCA_000715855.1 Actinoplanes liguriensis | reverse complement strand
GGGTGGGATTGGATTGGGTGGCCCGCGCGCGCCGGGGCGAGCGCGGGCCGATGGCCGGTCAGCCGGCCGGGTTCCAGCCGTCGGAACCGGCCAGGTACTTCTGCGGGGTGTAGTTGGCGGCCTGAGCGTCGGTCAACTGCGTACGGTTGCTGTTGGTCGTCGCCCCGGCCCCGGTGTTCTTGTACTCGTAGAACCGGGCGTTCTTCCACGAGTTGCCGGACATGTCGGTCCACGGCTGGGCGACCTTGATCGTGGAGCTCAGGCTCGACTCCCGATAGGTGACTTGAGCGGCAGCACCCCAGGGCCGCCCGAGGTAGGTCAGGTCGCTGGGCGCGCCCGTGATCGTCGACTTGTAGATCAGGAAGCCGTACGTCTGGGTGGAGGGCGTGTTGGCCGCGGTG
The DNA here is from genome assembly GCA_000715855.1 of Actinoplanes liguriensis. Classification (GTDB taxonomy): domain Bacteria; phylum Actinomycetota; class Actinomycetes; order Mycobacteriales; family Micromonosporaceae; genus Actinoplanes; species Actinoplanes liguriensis. The sequence goes on along the minus strand of KL571348.1, from coordinate 42,622 downwards.
ATGTACCCGCCGCTGCTGCGCTTCTCGTAGATCTGGCAGGCGTAGAACACCGCGCTGCCGTTCCCGTAGATGAAGTCCACGGTCCCTTCGATGTACGAGCTCCACACGTACGCCCGGGCGCTGTTGTAGATCAGCAGCGTGTCCTGATCAGCGACGACCCGCACGTTGCCGAGTCGCGCCCGGTCCCCGTAGAGCGCGAGTGCCAGGGCCTGCGACGACCCGTTGGCCGCCTCGTCGTAGTCGTTGCTGAAGGTCAGGTTCTTGCCGTAGAACTCTTTGGCCTGCACGTACACCGTCGCCGACCCGGTCGTCCCGGCCGTCGAGGCCGGCTTGTTGTTGACGATCACCGTGGCGGCGGCGGTCGATCCGAGCCCTTCGAGCGTGACGTACGGCTTGTTCGACGGGATGACCACGCTCTCCCGGTAGGTGCCCGCCTTGATCGTGATCGTCACCCGGCTGGTGTTGCCGGCCGGGACCGCGTCCACGGCCGCTTGCACGGTCCGATAGGTCGCCGACCCGTCGGAGGCGACGGTCAGTGTGGTGGCGGCCGCCGCCGGGGTCGCGGCGAAGCCGAGCAGCACGATCGGCACGAGGATGAGCTTCACGGTCAGCCTCCGATCGCGAACGACGGATGCGGCGGCTGGTTGTAGGCGGTGTTCTGCCAGGCCACGGCCTCGCGGTACATCCGGTCCTGCATCAGCGACGTGTGCGAGATGCTGGTGCTGTCGGTCGTGGAGTAGATCCGCAGCCGGGTGTTGTCGGTCGTCGGCCAGATGACCTCCTCGCGCCAGTCCCCGAGGATGTCCGCCTGCAGTGACGGCGTGGCCTTGGTGCCGTTGTTGGAGTGCACGTCACTGGCGGTCAGCAGCCGGGTGTCGGCGCTGGTGCCGTACTTGTCGATGTGTGTGCCGTCGAGCAGCTCGCGCTGTGCGTCGCCGTCCCAGTAGATGACGAAGTTGGTGCTGGACGGCTTGCGCCCGATGTTCTGGCCGGACGTGTTGAACAGGCCGGACACCGCGGAGGACCAGGATTCTGCGCCGGGGCTGCCGGCGTAGATGTCGTCGGAGACGCCGCGGCCGTTGTCGCAGCCGCACGACGCGTTCGACCAGATGATCGCGCCCGTGCGGGCGTCGGCCATCCAGGCGGCGAGTTTCGTGGTGCCCTCGTCGACCTTGAAGATCTCCAGGCCGGCACGGCTCGGGATCAGATCACCGACGTGGTACGCGTCGCCGTGGCCCTGTCCGTTGACCCACAGGCCGGCGCCGTTGTCGTCGACGGCCATCGCCCCGTACAGGATCTCGTCCTTGCCGTCGCTGTCGACGTCGGCGATGGAGAGCTGGTGGTTGCCCTGGCCGGTCCACGCCGACCCGTTGGTGCTGGAGTTGCTGTCGAAGGTCCACTTCCGGGTCAGCGCGCCGTTGCGGTAGTCCCAGGCGACGATCACCGACCGGGTGTAGTAGCCGCGGGCCATGATGATGCTCGGGTACGACCCGTTGAGGTAGGCGGTCCCGGCCAGGAACCGGTCCACCCGGTTGCCGTAGCTGTCGCCCCACGAGGAGACGGTGCCGCGCGGGACGACGTAGTCGGCGGTCGCCATCGCCTTGCCGGTCTGCCCGTTGAAGACGGTCAGGTATTCCGGCCCGGACAGCACGTAGCCCGACGAGTTGCGGTAGTCGGCGGTGGAGCTGCCGATCACCACGCCGGTGCCGTCGACGGTGCCGTCCGCGGTCTTCATGACCACCTCGGCCTTGCCGTCACCGTCGTAGTCGAAGACCTGGAACTGGGTGTAGTGCGCGCCGGCCCGGATGTTCTTGCCCAGGTTGAGGCGCCACAGCCGGCTGCCGTTCAGCTTGTACGCGTCGATGATGACCGGCCCGGTGTACCCGGACTGCGAGTTGTCCTTGGAGTTGGACGGGTCCCACTTGAGCACGATCTCGTAGGAGCCGTCGCCGTCCAGGTCGCCGACCGACGCGTCGTTGGCCGAGTAGGTGTAGGCCACCCCGTCCGGCGTGGTGCCGCCGGCCGGGATCTGGATCGGCACGTCCTGATAGGCCGCGGCGAGCGCGACCGTGGGGGCGGCCGCCGCTTTCAGCGAGACACCGTCGAGTACCGGCTCGACCGTGTAGGACGCCCCGACCGGCGCGCCGGTGTCGGTGAAATTGGTGCCTTTCGTGATCGGCGCGGAGTTGAGTTTCGTCGAGCCGCGGTAGACGTTGAACGCGACACCGGCCGGGTCGGTGGCGAGCAGCCGCCAGGACAGGAAGTTCCCGCCGGTGGTCCGCAGGCTGATCAGCCCACGGTCCAGATTGTCGACGCCGGGCGGGGAGGCGGCGCTGGCGGCGGCGGGGACTCCGCCGGCGGTGAGCAGGAACACGGCCACGGACAGGCCGCAGAGGATTTTGCGTCGCATGGGGGATCCCAACGTGGTTGAGGACAGGGACGCGCCGCTACTGAAGCGGTTAACCGGACCGTAACACCGCAGTAACGCGGCTCCATAGATGGCCTCACATATCTGAAAGGATTCACCGACCTGTTGACCGCGGCCGGGCCCGGGTAGAGGATTCTGCGGGAATGCGCTTTCCTGACGAGGAGTCCCGATGAGGCGAGCTCTACTGGTCGTCCTGCTCCTGCTGCTCCCTGCATCCCCCGCGGCCGCCGCACAGCAGCGGATGGAGCGCCTGGACCGCGGCCTGGTCGCCGCCGCCACGAGCGAGGGCATCTTCGTGAGCTGGCGGCTGCTCGGGCCGGAGGCCACCGGCCACTCCCCCACCGGGCTGACCAGCAGGCCGTTCCACGTCTACCGGGACGGCCGGCGGATCGCCACGGTCACCGACAGCACCAACTATCTCGACCCGGCGGGCACGGTGACCTCGAAATACCAGGTCGCGCCGGCCGGTGGCGCGCGCAGCAGACCGGTCGAGCCGTGGGCGCAGAACCACTACGACCTGCCGCTGCGGAAGCCCGCCGACGGCGTGACCCCCAAGGGCGAGGCGTACACCTACTCCGCCAACGACATGAGCGTGGGCGACGTGGACGGTGACGGCCAGTACGAGTACATCGTCAAGTGGGATCCGTCCAACTCCAAGGACGTCTCCCAGGTGGGTTACACCGGCACGGTGTACCTGGACGCGTACCGGCTGAACGGCACTTTGTTGTGGCGCATCGACCTGGGCGTCAACATCCGGGCGGGCGCCCACTACACCCAGTTCCTGGTGTACGACTTCGACGGCGACGGCCGCTCCGAGGTCATGATGAAGACCGCGCCCGGCACCCGGGACGGCCGCGGGCGCCCGATCACCACGCCCGGCCACTCGGTGACCGAGGACTACCGGCTCAGCGCGGCCGGCTACTACGAGCACCTGGTGACCATGTTCCAGGGCTGGACCGAGCACCCCGAGGTCATGGCCGGGCACTGGCCGGCCACGCTGGAGCAGGCGTTCGGCATCGAGCCGCGATACACGTACCCGCTGAATCGCGCCGACGCGGCAGCGCTGGTCGACTACTTCATGGACGTCTACGCCCCCGCTCGCAGCACCCGGAACGCGCTGCGCGCCTTCGAGGGTTTCATCGTGGACGGGCCGGAGTATCTGACCGTTTTCGACGGCGCGTCCGGGCGCGAGCTGGAGACCATCCCCTACAAGCCGGGCCGCACCGACGACGGCCTGATGTGGGGCGACTACGCGATGCCCCGGATCGAGCCGGGCAACCGGGTGGACCGTTTCCTGTCCGGCGTCGCCTACCTCGACGGCCGGCACCCGTCCGCGGTGTTCGCCCGCGGCTACTACACCCGCACGACGCTGATCGCGTACCGCTGGAACGGCCGCCACCTGGTCGAGAACTGGTTCGTGGACAGCGGCTGGACCCCGATGACGAACCCGTTCGACGACACTCCGCACGGGCGGAACGGCACCTCGACGGAGTTCGGCACGATCACCACGCAGGGCTTCCACTCGCTCAGCGCGGCCGACGTGGACGGCGACGGACGGCAGGAGATCGTCTACGGCAGCGCGACGATCGACGACGACGGCTCGCTGCTCTACTCCTCGACCGGCACGATGCCGGACGGCAGCACGGCCCGGCTCGGGCACGGCGACGCCATGCACGTGACCGATATCGATCCGAACCGCCCGGGCCTGGAGATCTTCACCGTGCACGAGGGAGCGACCGCCGCGCCCTACGGCATGGCGATGCGCGACGCGAAGACCGGCACGGTGCTGTTCGGCACCTACTCCGGCGTCGACACCGGTCGCGGCATGATCGGCGACGTCCTGCCCGGGGAGCCCGGCATGGAGGCGTGGGCCAGCCTGCCCGGCGGCTCCGGCGCGCTCGGCCTCTACACCGCCGACGGCCGCAAGGTCGCCGACACGCTGCCCGGCACGAACCAGAGCATCCGCTGGTCGGCCGACCTGACCACGCAGATCCTCAACGGCGCCGGCACGGTCACCCCGACGATCGACGACTGGCGGCGCGGCACCCTGCTGACCGCCACGGGCACGCTGTCGAACAACGGCACGAAGGGCAACGCCTCGCTCATCGCCGACGTCTTCGGGGACTGGCGAGAGGAGCTCTTCCTGCGTACGGCGGACAGCAGCGCCGTGCGCATCTACACGTCCACCGAGGTCACCGGGCACAAGCTCGACACGTTGATGCACGACCCGCAGTACCGCGTCGAGGTGGCCCGTCAGCAGACCACGTACAACCAGCCGTCCTACCCGAGCTTCTACCTGGCCTCCGACACCGACTGGTCGAAGGTGCCACTGGCGGGGCACTGAAGATTGTCGATCCATGACAGAGTGACGAACGGTCCTGCTTCCCAACGGAAGGCGAGAACATGGCCGTACGTCAATCGATTGCCGCCCGGGCCGGGACGATCCTCGCGCTGATGGCCGCGTCGATCGCCGTGCCCGCGGCGGCCCAGGCCGCCACCCCGGTCGGCTGGTCGGCCTGCACCGAGTCCGAGCTGGAGGGATTCGACTGCGCGACCTATGAGGTGCCGCTCGACTACGACCGTCCGAGCGGTCCTGCCACCACGATCGCGCTGGCCCGGCGTCCCGCCGACGACCAGGCGCACAAGCTCGGCACCATCTTCGTCAACCCGGGCGGGCCCGGCGGCGCGGGCCGTGACCTGGTCACCGTGGCCGACCAGATCGTTCAGCCGGCGGTGCTGGCCCGCTTCGACTTCGTCGGCTTCGACCCGCGGGGCATCGGCGCCAGCGACCCGATCCAGTGCTTCGCCACCGACGAGGAGGCCGAGGCGCTGCTGGCCCGGATGACCGGGGTGCCGGTCACCAGGGCCCAGATCGCCGAGACCCTGAAGGCGAACTGGGAGTACACCGAGGGCTGCAAGCGCAACGCCGGCCCGCTGCTGACCCACATGAGCACGCTCAACGTGGCGAAGGACCTCGACCGGCTGCGGCAGGCCGTCGGGGACAGGGCGCTGACCTACATCGGCTACTCGTACGGGACGATGATCGGCGCCACCTACGTCAACCTGTTCCCGGCCAAGGTGCGGGCGGTCATCATCGACGGCAACGTCGACCCGGACCAGCGCGCCAACCACCGCCTCGCGAACAAGTTCGAGCGGGCCGGCGGCTTCGAGATCGCCCTGGCCGGCTTCTTCCGGGAGTGCGACAAGGCCGGGCCGCGCTGCGCTTTCGCCGGCGGCTCCGAGGCCAAGTTCACCCAGCTGCGGGAGCGCCTCCGGCAGGGTCCGTTCACCTCGCCGACGTACGGCGTGGTGACTCTCGACGATCTGAGCGACCTGGTGGCGGACAGCATGTACGACGTCACCAGCTTTCCGGAGACCGCCCAGATCCTGCAGATCGTCTACGGCGAGGTGTTCGGTGGCCCCTCGCCCCTGGCAGCGGCCAAGGCTCCGCCGATGCCCCCGGCTCGGCCGGCGCGCGGCGGGTCGCCGGACGCCTACGGGTATACCTCCAACGACGCGTTCTTCGCGGTCAACTGCGCCGACGCGCCGCTGCCGCGCAATCCCGCCGTCTATCCCGCCATCGCCGACGTCTTCGAGAAGGCGAGCCCCACCTTCGGCCGGGGGGAGGCGTTCGGTGAGGTCGGCTGCGCGAACTGGCCCAAGGTCACCGAGCGCTACGCCGGGCCGTGGAACCGGCGGACCGCCAGTACGGTCCTGGTCGTCAACGGCACGTACGACCCGGCCACCCGCTACGACTTCGGCAAGCGGATGACCCGGGAGCTGGGCAACGCCCGGCTGCTGACGCTGGACGGGTTCGGGCACACCAGCCGGCACAGCAGCGCGTGCGTGCTGGACTGGTACACGCGGTATCTGATCGCCGGTCAGCTGCCGCCGGCGGGCACCCGCTGCGCCCAGGATCTGCCGCCGTTCCCCTGAGTCCGTACCCTCCTTCCCATGTCGGATGACCTCAGTCTGGGCACCTGGCGCCGGGACAGGGACACCGTGATCCGCCATGCCGAGTCGCCGGCCGGTGACTCGGCACGGCGCACGATCTACGCCGAGTCGGAGAGGCCCGGCGTGGCGACCGACTGGCCGGCCCACTCGCATCCGATGCACGAGCTGGTGTGGGTGCGCGGCGGGACGCTGACCTCCCGGATCGGCAACCGGATCGTCACGGTGCCGCCCGGTTTCGGCCTGTGGCTGCCGGCCGGCGTGGTCCACGGCGGCCGGT
>KL571348.1:34306-35769 GCA_000715855.1 Actinoplanes liguriensis | reverse complement strand
CCGCAGAGCTGCACGACGCGTTCTTCGCGCCCGATCGCACGCCCGTCGCGTTCGCGGAGCCGACGCCGATCACGATGACTCCCCTGCTGGAGTCGCTGCTGCTGCGCCTGGCCGGCGCGGATCTCGGCGCCGGGGCGCGGGCCCGGACCGAGGCGGTGGTCTTCGACGTGCTGGAGCCCGCGGACCGGCAGTTCGCGCTGGACCTGCCCGGCGATCCACGGATCGACCCGATCGCCGAGGCGCTGCTGGCGAACCCGGCCGACGACCGCGGTCTCGCCGAGTGGGCGGCCGAGCTGCAGACCAGCGATCGGACCATCACGCGGGCGTTCCGGCAGGCCACGGGGTTGTCGTTCGCGCAGTGGCGGCAGGCGCTGCGCGTGCACGAGGCGCTCGCCCTGCTCTCCGGGGGCGCGGACATCCGGGCGGTGTCGGAGCGGCTCGGTTACGCCCAGCCGAGCACGTTCATCGCGGCGTTCCGCCGGGTGATGCGGGTAACACCGGGACGCCTGATGTCCGGAATCCCGTATCAGGTGTCCTGAGTGCCGGATTGCCGAAAACCAAGATCATCCTCTAGCCTCCGTTAGGCAAGGCAACCCTAACTAAGGCGGAGCGGCTCGATGTTGCGTGGTGAGCAGCTCAAACTCGGCTACGGCAGGACCGCGGTCGTCCACGGCGTCTCGGTGACGCTCGAGCCGGGCCGCGTGACCGCGCTGATCGGCCCGAACGGCAGCGGGAAGTCGACCCTGCTGCGCGCGCTCGCCCGGCTGCACCGCGTCGACGACGGCGAGGTGCTGCTCCAGGACCGCGCGGTGTCGCTGCTCACCGCCCGGCAGTTCGCCCGAGAGGTCACCCTCTTCTCGCAGTCGCGCCAGGCCCCGCACGGGCTGACGGTCGGCGAGGTCGTCTCGTTCGGGCGTCATCCCCACCGCAGGCGCTTCGCCGGGTCCTCGCCCGGCGACCGGCGCGCGATCGACGACGCGATGACCGCCACCGGCGTACGGGAAATGTCCGATCGCGGAGTCGGTGAGCTCTCGGGCGGCGAGATGCAACGCGTCTGGCTGGCGGCCTGCCTGGCCCAGGAGACGGGCGTCGTGCTGCTCGACGAGCCGACCAACCACCTCGACCTGCGCTATCAGATCGAGACGCTGGACCTGGTGCGCGACCTCGCCGACGAGCGCGGTGTCGCCGTCGGCCTCGTGCTGCACGACCTCGACCAGGCCGCCCGGGTCGCGGACACGCTCCTCCTCATGCGCGACGGGCGCGTCCACGCCGCCGGCGACCCGATCGACGTGCTCACCGCCGAGCACATCAGCGAGGTCTACCAGCTGCGCGTGGAGGTCGAGGCCGACCCCCGCACCGGCCGCATCCGTATCGACCCGATCGGGCGTCACCCCGCCCGCACGATGATCCACCCAGGAGAAAGAACCCCATGATCCCCGTTTCCCGCCTCGTCGCCTCCGCGG